>CAZHMJ010000014.1:0-22707 GCA_964533805.1 uncultured Anaerolineae bacterium
GCTACCGTAGGAAGGGGGGAGAGTCATAATGGAGGGATAGAAGGACTCAGCCCGATGGGGATGCGAGTCTCCGCCGGAGAGGGTGAGCATTTGAGACAGTTGTTACCTCACATTTTGTCTGCGGTTACGGCAAGACGCCTAGAATCAACACAGGGATATCGATGTTTGAAATCCCCCTATGCTTCAAATCCCATACAAACTGCTCAAAATAGGAAACGCCGGAGGACATTTCAATCACGAAGTCCTTGACTGGAACGATCTCAATCCCCACGTCAATGACATTCAAATTGTGAAAAATGGTCATCTTCGCGCAGACGTTGTAAACCATGAAGGCGTATTTGCCAAACTGGACTTCGACACCTACTCTATCTTTGACGAAATCCATTTCCCGAAACGCCCCTTTAGTTGTATGGCTGGGGGTATAGTTCGCGGTGTAGTACTCGGTAGGATACTCGCAAGATACCCGATGCTTCTTCCAACCCCATTCGGCAAACATGCTATCAAATCCCCTATTCAACTCTCTCGGAGAATAAAGCATCTTACCCGGCATGGTTTTTTCGGAGCTTTGTTTAGTCCTAAAACTCGAAGCATCTACCGACGCAATAATTCGCTCAACCTCACTCAATGCATCTGCATAGGAGGTTCTGAGCACGTGTTCTCCATTATTGAACGAGAATCTTCCCTTAATCTGCATCTCAAACTCACTTCTCTGCGTAAGCGGATTTTATTGGATTATAACCCGTCAGGATGAGCCAAGCAGGTTCTTTGTGGTACACTTGTTCCAGTCCCATCAAAACGGATCACCATTGGGTAACGAGATGAGATATCAAATTCAACTCAGTCTGTTTGACGGCGTGGAAAATGGCATGAAGTTTGTCATAGCGGATCATTTCGATCCTGGAGCCGACGTGACCCTATTTCACGGCGACAGGTTGACATTACTCAAACAGATCGCGGCCACAGACACGAAAGCAGAGTTGATCGTTACCTCTCCGCCGTACAATGTGGGCAAAGAATATGAGCAGAAGACCTCTCTTGAGGAGTATATTGAGTCTCAGCGAGAAACTATTGCTGCCTGTCTGGATATCCTGTCGCCCACTGGGAGCATTTGCTGGCAAGTCGGACACTACATTGAAGGCAGCACAAAGAACAAAGAGGCATTCCCTCTCGATCTGGTGCTGTATCCGATCTTCAAAAGTTTCGGGTTGAAGCTAAGGAATCGGATCGTCTGGTATTTCGGACACGGTCTACACGAGTCTGTACGCTTTTCTGGCAGGCACGAAACCATTCTCTGGTTTACAAAGGATACGAACGAATACACCTTCAACCTCGATCCTGTGCGCATTCCTCAAAAGTATCCCGGCAAGCGCGCCTACCGGGGAGCCAACATCGGGCAACCCTCGGGTAATCCATTGGGCAAGAATCCAAGTGATGTATGGGATATTCCCAATGTCAAATCCAACCACATTGAAAAGACCGAACACCCCTGTCAGTTCCCGGTAGGGCTGGTGGAGCGTCTCGTCCTGGCTCTGACGAACGAACACGATCTGGTCTTCGACCCTTACATGGGGGTGGGATCAACGGCTGTAGCCAGTGTCTTGAACAACAGACGTTCGGCAGGTGCCGACATCGAAAAGCGATATCTGGATATTGCTCAAGATCGAGTCAAACAGGCATGGGCGGGAACATTGAAGACACGTCCCATGAATCAACCTGTCTATGAACCCGATCCGAATATGTCGTTGGCTCAGATTCCTGAGGAGTGGAAACAGGAGTAACAAGACCGGGCCTGAGATTCCTCCCAGGCCCGGATGATCCTTGGATTTCCCCGCCCTTTCCCTCTAGTACGTCAAGCTGGCCTTGCTGCGGGTCTTCTGCAACGTGCTCTGCGGGACCTGGCCGGCCAGCAACTGCTCGGAGATGTCGATCACCTCGCGGGCCTCGTCGGGGGTGGTCGTGCCGATCGTGACCATGTCCACCGGGCGGAGCGTGCTCCACACGAAGGCCAGCCCGACCACCGGCAGCAGCTTGCCCGCCGCCAGCGGCTTGATCGTCATCACCGGGTGTTTGGCCTCGCGGATGATGCCCATCACCCAGTCGGCCTCGATCTGCATCAGGAAGCCCGCCGCGTTGTACATCTGGATGTACGTCTCCACGTCGGCGTTTTGCATGTCCGCGTAGACCACCGCCTCCGGCATGTGGGTCGAGAGGCCGGGGATCATGCCGCGTTCGCGGATCAGGCGCGTGTAGCGATCCAGGTCGCGGATCGTCTTGCTGCGCCGGTCGATCAGGGCGTCGGTCACGCACTGGTGGGGCAGGCAGAAGGTCGCGCCCATCGCGGCGGCGCGATCCAGGACTGGCTCCGGGTCCTCGGCGGGATTTCCCCCTGGGTCGATATTGAAACTGGGTGTGTAGATGCGGATCATCTTGCGCCCGGCGCGCTGCTCGGCCTCCTGGATGGCCTCCTCCAGCAGGTCGTTGAGGGGGCCCATCACGGCGTCCAGCCCGCGCGCGAGGAACACCCCCAGCACCTCGGCGATCTGGGCGCGGGTCTGGTAGTCCTTGATGAACCTGTCCTTGGCCGGGCTGGTGTGGGAATAGCCCAGGAACCAGTTGGTGCCGACGATCAGGCGCGGCAGGCTCACGCCGCCGACCGTGGTGCGCGGGAAATCGCTCATGGGGGGATGCCTCCTCAGGGGAATGCTAGGGAGTCGGTCGTGTGAGGCCCATTATACAGCGGAGTCGCGCGGTGATATAGCTAGCCGAGCACGTCCAGGCGCAGGGTGTATTCCCCGGCGGCGTCTGGAAAGCCCATCACGACGAGGTAGTATGCGCCGCTATCAGGTAGTCGAAAACTGGCGATGTCCGGTTCGGTCCCCGCCTCGGCATCGCCAACTCCCGTTGCCAGCACCGTCAATTCAGGCCAATCCAGCAGGTAGAGCGCCGCTAGCGGAGCAGGATCGCTGCTCGCCTGAATCGACACCGTGGCCGCCTCGCCCGTCGCGAACTGATACAGACCGACAGGCAGGTCGGTCGGGAAGGCCGCGGAGACACGCTCCCCGGCGGCCAGCTCACGCAGTTCCACCGGGACGATTCGCAGGCGAAACGGCCTCTCGCCGGAGGTCCCTGACTGACCCATCAACTCGACCGTGACCTCGGTATAGCCCTGCACGTTGAGGAGCGTGAATCGATCGCCCAGCACAGCACGCCGGCCGATCCCGCCGCTTTGATTGAATGCCACGACGGAAAAGGAATAGTTCGCCAGCAAAGGAGAAGCCGCAACCAGGTCCACGACATACCGTCCCCCATCCTGGACAGTGAAGCGATAGCTCCGCCGCTCTTCCGGCGCGAGCAGGCTGTTTTCTTCGGTAAGTCCTAACGTGATGGGAACGGCCTCGAGCCGCTGCTGGGCCAGCGCGGCCACGGGGGGCAGGGTCGGCGTGTCCGTCGGTTGAGCCAGTGCCGGTCGAGGCGTCGGGGTGGCGCTCGGAGCGGAAGTTGGGGCAGGCGTGGGGGTATCCGGCACGAGCGGGCCGGGATCACACGCCGCCAGCGCGCCAAACAGGCCGGCTGCGAAAAGAAACGAGGCAAGCTTTTTCGAGGAAGCGCTCATGGGAAACCTTCTCCAGCCAGGAAAGGGCACACCCTGGCCGGGATGTGCCCTCGATGACCGGTGTTTAGCACGTGTATCGGCACTGCTGCCAGGACAGGGGGGGAGGCGAAGCCACGCACGAGGTCAGAAACCAGCCGGTCTGGCCGCCCTGACGCACCCCATACTCATAGACGTTCAGATCATGTTGATAGGAAATCCAGCGCCATGTATTCTCCGGGCAATCCCCACTCTGAATGTAGTCTTTTGAGTAGGTCGTTTGGCAGGTTTGGGTACTTGTGAGGCAGCCGCAGTCCGGAATGGGGATGCAGTCTGGAGAGGCCGGATCGGCCTCCATCGGAGTCGGGGGGCCGATCAGCAGGGCCAGGCCGATGGCGGCCAACAGCGTCACCACGGCGAATACCCTGGCAGACCTTTTCTGGATGTTTATGACTGATTCTCCTACCCACAGGTCGTTTCACAGATGTTGCCTGCGTCCGGGGGAGGCGTCGCCATGTAGGAGGTTATCGTATAGCTTTGCTGATCGGAATACGATCTGACCCCTTCGACGTAGTATTCTTTCCAGCCCATATACTGAATATAGGTATGCAGGCCGCCGCCACACTCCGAGTATTCTCGCCAGTGCTGGTAACAAGTTAATGTGTAGAGCCAGCACCCGCAGTTACCGGGTCCAACATCACAATCCGGTTCGAGTCCATCCGCGTGCACGTTCGGGGTAGAATGGAGGAAGGCAACAATGAGGAGGGCGAGTGCAATGGTGAAAAATAGCGCGAAGACTGCCAGCCACTTCCGTCTTTCTGTGCGCATTGTCCACCCGCCTGCGATTTGTTAACATGATTCACATCTTATGGTAATCCATTAGTTTTGTCAATACTATAATTCATTAGATATAAATTTAGTCATAAATCATCTTGGTTATCCCTGACTAGCCTGCTAATTGAACCTGACGAGTCGCTGCACACAACAGGATTTGATATGGACTCATTGCTGCGTTGGGTGGGACGGGTGCTGGCGGTGCTGCTCCTGCCGGTGGGCGTGATCCTGGCCCTGGCCGGACTGCTGATCGGCGCGGCCCTGCCGGTCGCGCTGGAACCGGGACAAACCCTGGCCGGGATGCGCCAGCAGCCGGCGCTGTACCCGGCCCTGGCGCCCTTGACCCTGGCGGCGCTGGCCGAGGCGCTGCCTGAGCCACCATCCAACGGCCCGGAAAATACCGGCCCATTGCCCACATCCGAACCCGTCCCAGGCGCGGAGACAGCGACGGTCTCCGCGCGCCTGGAGGAGACCGCCGGGTTACTCGCCGCCGGGGGCGAGGGGATCGACCGCGCCGCCCTGCTGGAGCAAATCGCCGCCGACGCCTCCGCCCTGGCCGAGGTCGCGGCGGCTTCCGGCGCGGCAGGCCTGGCCGAGACGGCCCGCGCCCTGGCGACTACAGCCGGCAATCTTCCGCCGGATGTCCTGGTCGAGACCGCCGGGCAGGTCGCGGCCGGGGTCCTGGCCCTGCCCGCGCCGCCGGTCGAGACCAATCAGACGGCCCCGCCACGAACCGGCTCGCTGACCCTGGCGGGGATCATCGCCGCGCTGCCCGCCGACGCCTGGGCCGGGCTGGCCCGCCAGATCGCGCCGCCGGACTGGGTCGAAGCCCAGATCGGCGCGGCGCTGGCCGCCGCCCAGCGCGGGGAGGTCGCCGCGCTCGATACCGGAACCTTGCGCGCCGCCCTGACCGGCCAGCCGGGCAGTCTGCTCGCCAGCCAGATTGCGGCCCTGCTCCGGACCTGCACGGCGGATGAGGTTGCCGCCTGGGCGGAAGGCGTGACTCCCGCCCTGTGCAACCCGGCCCCGGATGCCGAGGCCGTCGCTCAGGTCGAGGCAGCGGTGCGCGAGACCCTGGCCGGGGCGGCGGAGGGCTTCGCGGCCCTGGCCAACCCGTTCGCCCTGGCCCGGCTGCGCTCCCCGCTGGCGCTGATCGGCCCGTCCGGCGCGACCCTGGTCGACTGGCTGCAAGACGAGGCCGTGCTCGGCCTGGCCCCGGAATTGCTGCGCGAGGGGGCGATTGTGCTCTTCGCCGCGCCGCTGGTCCTGATCGCGCTGCTGGTCCTGCTGGGGACGCGCAGCCTGGAGTGGTGGGCGGTCTGGGCCGGACTGGTCGGCCTGCTGGCGGGAGGGCTGATCCTGCTCGGCGCGACCCAGGCGGACGGCCTGGTCCGGGCGGCGATGGACTGGCTGGCCCTCGACCCGACCCTCTCGGCGGCGCATGCCCTCGCCGCGCGCCTGACCGAAGGCACCCTGCGCGGCCTGGCCCTGCAACTCCCCGTGGCGCTGTACGGCGTCCTGGTCTGGGTGCTGATCGGGGGCGGGCTGCTGGTGTTCCTGGGCGTGTTCGCCCGGCGACTGTTGCCGATTGAAGAAGAGTAGTTGTTGGTTCGTGGTTGGTGATCAAGGCGGCGTGCGTGATTCGCGCGGCGTCGCTTCTTGACCAATCACCAGGAACCACAAACCACCTACCGTTCTTATGGAGCCTGCCCATGACCCACCGCCTGTTCGATGGTTTCACCCCCCGACCGGATTTCGACCTGCTGCGCCGGGCCATCCTGCGCCAGGGGGAACTGGAGCGCGTCCCCCTGCTGGAACTGAAGGCCGACAACGAGATCATCGCGGCGGTGATGGGCGTGCCCTACAGCCCGCCCCGCGACCGCGAGGAAAAGGCGCGCTTCACCCGGCTGACCGTCCAGTTCTGGCACGATCTGGGCTACGACGCGGTGCGCCTCAAGACCGGCCTGGATTTGCCCCTCACCCGCAACCAGACCGACGATACGGCCGCCCTGTCGCGCGGGCAGCGTGCCTGGCAGAGCGAAAGCGAAGGCCCGATTGCTTCCTGGGAGGACTTCGAGCGCTACCCCTGGCCGACCCCCGCCGACGCCGATTTCAGCCAGGTCGAGCTGGCCGCGTCGATCCTGCCGGAGGGCATGAAACTGCTGGTCAGCCCGTACGGGATGCTGGAGCCGCTGATGTGGCTGATGGGCTTCGCGCCGTTCGCCCTGGCCCTCTACGACCAGCCGGACTTGATCGCGGCCATGGCCGGGCGCATCGCCGCGATTTACGTGCCGCTGTGCGAGGCCCTGCTCCAGATGGACGCCGTCGGCGGGGTGATCACCGGCGATGACATGGGCTACAAGACCGGGCCGATGGTCGCGCCCGACCACCTGCGCCAGTACGCGCTGCCCTACCACAAGACGATCGCCGGGCTGTGCCACGCCCGGAACAAGGTCTACATCCTCCATTCGTGCGGGCACATCTACAGCATCATGGACGACCTGATCGACGACGTGCGGATCGACGCCAAGCACAGCTTCGAGGACGTGATCATGCCCGTCGAGCAGTTCAAGGCGACCTACGGGGCGCGGGTCGGGACGATCGGCGGGCTGGACATCGACCTGCTGTGCCGGGGGGATGAGGAAGCCGTCCGCGCCCGGACGCGGGCCATCCTGGATGCCTGCATGCCGGGCGGTGGCTACGTGCTGGGCACGGGCAACAGCGTCGCCAATTACATCCCGCTGCGCAACTTCCTGGCGATGGTCGACGAGGGCCACCGCTGGAAAGCATAGTCATCAGTTCACAGTCGACAGTGTTCAGTTGAAGCTGGATGGGCTGCAAGGGCGGTCTTGCCTGAGCAGCGGCGCTGACTATCATGAGGGTTGAGCGCGTTTGTATGACCGCAGGGGGAATGCACGGATGGACATCAGTTTCAGATGGATCATTGCCATTGTTACGATGCTGGTGCTGGGTGGATTTTGCCTGTGGGGCAAAGATCATATGCTGAAATGGGACGCGGAGATCCGCCAGAGCATGGGCCAGCAGCCCCCGGAGCGCACCGCCCAATGGGAACGGGATGTCACCCTGGTCGGGATCGGCTGCATGATCCTGGCCGTGGTGTTCGGGGTCCTGGCGATCGTCACCTGATGTTCCCCGCAGGCCAGCGAAAAGCGCCCGGCTTCTCGATGCCCATCCGTTCAGATTCGAGTGAAAGCGGATCGATTCCTCCCGATGAGCCTGCGTAACAAGTTGTTCCTCTCCTATCTGGTCGTGATCGCCGCGCTGCTCCTTCTCATGGCGGCGGCGACGGCCCTGATCGCCCCGGCGGCCTTCTCCGGGCACGTCATGATGATGCCGGGCAGGGGCCACCATGCGGACGAGACGTCCGTGTCAGGCGAGGATTCTCCGGGGAACGGCATGATGTCGGGGCGCGGAACGGGCGTGATGGAGGAATTCATGCTCGACTACGGCGACGAGCTGGCCGAGGGATTCCGCGCCTCGGTCGGCGAGGCCCTGCTGGTGGCCGGATTGGCGGCGCTGGTCGTCGCCGCCGGGGCAAGCTGGTACGTGGGCGGCCTGATCCTGCGCCCCTTGCACGAGGTCGGCCGGGCCAGCCAGGTGATCGCCGCCGGGCATTATGCCGAGCGGCTGGCCGTCTATGGCAACGACGAACTGGCCGACCTGACCCGCAGCTTCAATCAGATGGCCGCCTCCCTGGACGCGATCGAATCGATGCGCCGCACCCTGATCGCGGACGTCAGCCACGAACTCAAGACGCCGCTGGCCAGCATCAAGGGCTACATGGAAGGCTTGCAGGATGGCGTCCTGTCCCCGTCGCCGGAGATCTTCCAGATCATCCACCGCGAGGCCGACCGCTTGCAGCGCCTGGTGTTCGATCTCCAGGAGCTTTCCCGCGCCGAGGCGGACCAGCTCCAGCTCCAGATCGCGCCCCAGGACGCCCTGGCCCTGGCGACCGCCGCCGCCGACTGGCTGCGGCCCCAGTTCGAGGACCGCGGGATCGCCCTGATGCTGGACCTGCCGCCCCAGGCGGTCCAGGTGCGGGCTGACTTCGACCGGGTGCGCCAGGTGCTGCTCAACCTGCTGGGCAATGCCCTGCAATACACGCCGGAGGGCGGGCAGGTGACTCTGCGCGTCCGGCCGGAACACGTCCGGTCGGAGAAAGACTCCGTCCGCTTCGCCGTGCAGGACACGGGCGAAGGGCTGGCCGCCGCCGACCTGGAGCGCGTTTTCCAGCGCTTCTACCGGGTGGATCGCTCCCGTTCGCGGGCCAGCGGTGGCAGCGGGATCGGCCTGACCATTGCCCGCCATATCATCGACGCGCATGGCGGGCGGATCTGGGCGGAGAGCGCCGGACCGGGCCAGGGCTGCACGTTTGTCTTTACGCTCCCCGCCGGGTAACAGCCCGGCCCAGCGCCAAACTTCACGAAAACTTCATCAAAGCGCTACAGCTTGTTTACGGAGTTCTGGCAGACTCAGGGTGTCGATCAGGGGGGAACCTGACCTGTGGAGGAAAGAACGATGAAACGTAAACTGGTTGTGGCGGTGAGTGTGGTGGTGCTGGCGCTCCTGGTCGTTGGCACGGTGAGCGCGCAGGGCGGCCCCGGCGGCAGAGGCGGCCGCGGCGGGATGGGCCAGGGCCCGATGTGGGATGACGGTGACCTGTCTGACAACAATTGGCCGGGCATGATGGGCGGGATGATGCACGGCATGATGGGCCGTGGGTACGGCATGCACGGCCAGTCGTTGATCGAGACCGTGGCCGAGCTGGCCGGGATCGACGTCGCCGATGTCCAGACCGAGCTGAGCGATGGTGCCACGCTGGCCGAGGTGCTGGAAGCGCACGACGTCACGGTCGATGCCCTTAAGGAAGCGCTGCTGGCCGGCCATGCCGAGCAACTTGCCCAGGCCGTCATGGACGAAACCATGACCCAGGCCCAGGCCGACGCGATGCAGGCCCTGATGGCCGCCAACCTGGACGCGCGCCTGGACGACATGCTGAGCGCGACCTGGTCGGACTTCGGCCATAGGCATGGCTTCGGCTGGAACCAGTGGTCGTCGGACGACAGTGCCGCGCCGGAGGCCGAAGAAATCCCGGCGGCGACTCCCCAGGCCAGCAGCTAACATGCTGTGGGTGGACCCATCCTGTGAGCAGTGGCGAACCGCCGCCTGTGCTATAATGCAGGCGGCGGTTGTATTGATTCTACCGGTGGCATGGGACTGGAGCGCTTCAGGGGAGAAGCCGGAACATGGCGAATGTGCTCGTGGTTGAGGATCATGCCGACATGCGCGACATCTACAAATCCTTGCTGGAGCGCATGGGGCACCATGTCGAGATTGCCAGGAACGGGGTGGAAGGGCTGAACCAGTTGCGCGGGCTGCCCGATCTGGTGATCCTGGACATGAGCATGCCGTTGGCCAGTGGGGATGTGGTCCTGGGGTTTATCCGCAGCACGCCCGAACTCAGTAAAATCAAGGTGGTGATTATCTCCGCGCTGCCCAACGCCGAAAAAATCGCCGAACAGCTCCAGGCCGACGCCTGGCTGTCCAAGCCGGTTGAGTTGGCCGAGGTGCGCCGCACCGTCGAGCGCCTGCTGCACTGATCGCGGGGGGGGGCGGGGATCAAAAAATCCTCAACTCTGGTTGAGGATTATGGCGTGCCTGGAGGGATTCGAACCCCCGGCATCTTGCTCCGTAGGCAAGCGCTCTATCCGCTGAGCTACAGGCACACAACACCAATCATTATACTCTGCCCGCCAGTCGTGTCAAGGCTAGCGGTGTTGAGGAGGCATGGGGTGAGCAAGGTCGCGCGTGTATTCGGGCTGGTGCTGGCCGGGGTGATGGCGATCGGCCTGGGGAGTGGAATCCGGGCGGCCTGGGCTGCTTCGGGGGCGAGCCTGGTCGTGGAGCGCGCCGGGTGCGAATCGTTCGACGTGGCGCTCAGTTTTCACGGCACGGTCGACGAGCTGGGCGGCTACGATTACGTCCGCCTGCGGGTGGTCGATAGCCACGGGGTGCTGCTCTACCGTTCCGAGCCGCTGGGCGCGCTCTACGGGGAAACCCAATCCTTTGCCTTCACCGGGGTCTATACCCGGCCGCCGACCACGGCCCCCCTGCTGTTCGTGCTGGAAGATTACGAGCCGCTCGGCCAGCGCCGCCTGGAATCCCTGGCGACCCAGGTGGTGCTGCCGGACTGCGACCTGCCCCTGCGCGACCCCGACGCCGGGCTGACGACCTGCGCGGTGCGGCTGCGGATGGGGCCGGGGTTGAACTTCCGCTGGCGCGGATTCCTGCCGGAAGGGACCTCGTTCACCGTGATCGGCCGCCTGTACGATTCGACCTGGCTCCAGGTGCGGGTCGACGAAGATGGGCGCCTGGGCTGGATTTACGACGGGACGTGCGTGCCCGGTTCTCCGCCGCAGGGCACTTACGCGGCCGCGCCCGTGACCTTTTTCCGTACCCCGGATGAAATCCTGTTATATGAGGCGCGGCAGCCGTAGAAGCAGTCAGCGCTCAGCGGTCAGCCAAAGGCATATAGGGCACGCTGTCGCGGGCTGCACGGTTTTTTCATTTTGTCTGTCGCTCAGGCGTTTTATGACCGCCGGCGGCAGGGCCTGCTCTGCGGGGGAGTCATCATGGAAGACTTATTGGAGCAAATCACCGCGCACGAGGACGCCATCACACGTCAATGGAGCCAGGCGATACGGCTGCTGCCCAACTCGCCCTACACGGCCCTGGATGATGCGGCCCTCCAGGCGGCGATCCGCCGCTCGGCGCAAAGCCTGCTGCACGTGATGCGCACCGGCGACACCAGCACGATGGAGGAGACGCTGCGCGCCAGCGCGCGCCGCCGCCGGGAGGAAGGGATCGGCTACACCGACAATGCCGCCGTCTGGCTGCTCTACCGCCAGGTCGTCCAGCAGGTGCTGTCCGACAAATTGTCTCCCGATACCTGGGAGCAGATCGTCGACCGGGTCGATGCCGTGCTGGACTGGGTCCTGCGCATCCTGCACGACACCTACCGGGAATCGCCCCCGGTGTCGTCAGCCTGACTTCGCCCTCCAGCCCGACTTTCCATGAACGCCGCTGGATCGCCGCCTGAACCGCGCCCGGATGCTTTCGTGTCCGGCACCGTTACTCTGGCGTCCGGCCCGCTGGCCTATCGCGTGGCCGGGCAGGGGCCGGACCTCCTGCTGCTGCATGGCTGGATGTGTTCCGGCCGATTGTGGTTGGGGATGCTCCCGGCCTTGAGCCGGTCCTTCCGGTGCTGGATGCCCGATTTGCCCGGCTTCGGCGATTCTTCTCTGGTCACGGACGGCCCACCCACCTTGCAGGATGACTGCCGGGCCGTGTTCGACTTCTGCGCGGCGTTGGGAATCCAGCCCCAGGCCGTGATCGGTCACTCGCTGGGCGGGCGGCTGGTCCTGACGCTGGCCCTGGAACGGCCGGCGTGGGCACGGCGGCTAGTCCTGCTGGCCCCGACAGTCTCCGGGCGGCTGGCTTTTCGCCTGGATGTGCTGCTGCGCACCCGGATCGGGCGCTGGGGCATCGGGCTGTGGGGGCGCATGCGCCGGCTGCCTGTGCGGGCCTACATCCCGGTCACGTTCGGATTCAAGCCGCGCTTTTTCGGCTCGGCGGCGGCCCGGCGCAGGATGGAGGACGCCGATCGGGCGGCCTGGCCGGCGATCCAGGGCGGGTTGTACAGCGCGATCGAGACGGACCTGACCGCCCACCTGGCGGAGATCGGGCTGCCGACCCTGGTGATCGTCGGCGCGCGCGACCTGACCATTCCGCCCTCCGAAGGGGCACGGGCTGCGGCGCTGATTCCCAACGCGCGCCTGGTGCGCCTGCCGGGCGTGGCCCACCAGCTCCCCGACGAAGCGCCGGAGATCGTGTCCAGGCTGATCCTGGATTTTCTGGGGAGGCCAGAGACCGCGCAGCTTTAGGTTGCGCCGAGGCCAGTGTAGGGACGGGTCACTGACCCGTCCGGCGTATCAAACGGCCGATCTTGCCGGAAAGGTCCTATTGCTTTTTTCAGGAGGCTTATGATGCCCGATCAAGAACTGCGCCTGTTCGTGGCGCTGGAACTGCCCGCATCGATTCTGGACGCCCTGGCCCGGACGCAGGACGCCTTGCAGGAGCAGATGCCGCGCCGGGCGGTGCGCTGGGTGCGCGGGGAGGGGATTCACCTGACCCTGAAGTTCCTGGGTGAGACGCCCGCCCGCCAGCAGGAGCCGATTGCGGCGGCGGTGGCTTCGGCCTGCACCGGATACGGGCCGCTGACCCTGCGCGCCGCCGGGCTGGGCTGCTTCCCCAATCCGGCGCGGCCGCGCGTGGTGTGGGTTGGCCTGGAGGGCGATCTGGCGGCGCTGGGCGCGCTCCAGCGGGCGGTGGAATCGGCGCTGGAGCCGCTGGGCTTCCGGCCGGAGGGGCGGCCCTTCAGCCCGCACCTGACCCTGGGCCGTGTGCGCGACGACGCCGCCAGCGCCGATGTGAAGACGGTCGGCCAGGTGGTCGGCGCGACTTCGATCGGGACGCTGGGCGAATGGACGGCGGATACGGTCAGCCTGATGCGCAGCGACCTGCGCCGCGAGGGCGCGGTCTACACCTGCCTGGCGGCCACGCCGCTGAAGGGGTGAGGCCAGAGACAAGAGGCAGGAGGCAAGAGATAAGAGGAAAAACCGGCGACCAAATGCCTGGCCGATTGTCTGACGGCCTCGTTTTTACCACGAACCACCCACCAAGAACCAATCACCGCTTCTCTTGACACTCCGCCGTACCTCGGTTACACTGCTCTCACATCGACAACGACTCCGACGGAGCCGACCGGACGGGCCGCTTTCCCAGAAAGCTGCCGGCCGCTAAACAACAGCGGATGATGCGAGACAGCAAAGCGCCGGGCCGGGGATCCACTCCTGAGCACGTCGCCCCGGTAACGCGGGGCCGGGTTCGCCCGTTAGCGCGAAGGGTTGTGGTTCGCCGCGACCCATCGAGGCAGTCTGCCGCGAGGCGGCTGCGAAACCAGGTGGCACCACGGAAGCCCCCGTCCTGGACAATGGACGCGGGGCTTTTTGATTCGAGCGGTCAGCGGTCAGCAATCAGCGTTCAGCCAAAACCATGGGGTGTTTTTGCTGATAGCTGAAGGCTGAGAGCTGATTGCACTGAGTGAGGTTGTGATGCTGGAATTCCTGACGCCGCAAGTCTTCGAAGGGCTGATCTGGGCCGTGATCCTGATCGGAAGCGCGCTGGCGATCCTGCGCCTGGTGCGTGACCTGACCGGCCCGCCGCGCTGGCCGAAGGACGACGAGGAGGTGCCGCCTGGGGGTGGTTTGCCCACCGCCGGGGGATCGTCCGAGGGCGAGGCGACGGGCATCCTCCGCGTGCCGGAGGCTGAGGATCAACCTTCGGCCAGTCAAGACCAACACCCGGCCGATCACTGACGGCTGTGAACTGTCAACCGTAAACCAATAACCAACAACCAAGCACCACCAACTCAATGGAGTGTGAACCATGCTCGACATGATCCTGATCCGTGAAAAGACCGAGTGGGTCAAGGCCCAGATCGCCAAGCTCAACGACCCGGCTGCCCTGGAGCGCGTCGACGCCATCGTCGCCCTGGACCAGCAGCGCCGCGCCATCCTCCACAAGGTGGAGGCGATCAAGGCCAACCGCAACAAGCTCAACAAAGCCTTTGGGATGTTCCGGGGCGGCAAGACCCTGACCGAGCCCCAGCGCGTCGCCACGGCGGTGGAAGTCGCCGCCGCCCTGGACGCGGCCGACATCGAGCGCGCCCTGGCCCTGCTGGAAGCGCCCGTCGACCATACCGACCGTCCCGCGCCGGGCGACACCGCCGCGGCCTTCGCTGCCTTGCAGCAGAGCATGGGCGCGCTGGGCACGACGGTCGCCGCCCTGGACGAGCAGGTGGCCGCCGTCGACGCTGAACTCAACGAGCACCTGCTGTGGCTGCCCAATCTGCCGCACGAGAGCGTCCCGGTCGGACCGGGCGAGGAACACAACATCCCTCACCCGCCGCACGGGGCGATCCCGACCTTCGACTTCGAGCCGAAGGCCCACTGGGACCTCGGCCCGGCGCTGGGCATCATCGACTTCGAGCGCGGCGTCAAGCTGGCCGGGACGCGCTTTTACATCCTGGCCGGGATGGGCGCGCGCCTGCACCGCGCCCTGACCAACTTCCTGCTGGACTACCACGCCGAACACGGCCGGACCGAGGTCTACACGCCCTTCATGGTCAAGGAAGAATGCATGTATGGCTCGGCCCAGTTCCCGAAGTTCCGGGACGTGGTCTACTTCGACCCGGACGCCGAACTGTACCTGCTGCCCACGGCCGAGGTCAGCGTGACCAATATGTACCGCGACGAAATCCTGGACGAGGCCGACCTGCCCATGCGCTACATCGCCCATACCCCGTGCTTCCGCCGGGAGAAGATGAGCGCCGGGCGCGACGTGCGCGGCATCAAGCGCGTCCACCAGTTCGAGAAGGTCGAGCAGTACAGCTTCACCACGCCCGAAGAATCGTACGCCGAGCTGGAGCGGATCGTCGGCGCGGCGGAGGAACTGTGCGGGCTGCTGGGCCTGCCCTACCGCCGCCTGGAAATCTGCACCGGCGACCTGGGCTTCTCGGCTGCCAAGAAATACGACGTCGAGGTCTACTCGGCCGGGTGCAAGGAATGGCTGGAAGTCTCAAGCTGCTCGAACACCGAGGAATTCCAGGCACGCCGAACCAACATCAAGTACCGCCCAGCGGACGGGGGCAAGGCCCGCTTCGTGCATACCCTGAACGGTTCCGGGCTGGCCCTGCCGCGCATCGTGATCGCCATCCTCGAGAACTACCAGCAGGCCGATGGCAGCGTGGTCGTGCCGGAAGTCCTGCGGCCCTACCTGGGCGGGCTGGACGTCATCCGCGGGGCGTAGACTGCCTCGGAGCGTGAATCGCCGATGGAGCCAGGGCGCGACCGGCCGGTCGCGCCCTGGTCTTGTCCTAAGCGATAATCCCCGTGAGTCGCCCTGGCAAACAGGGCGATTTTTGTTTCCCCCTTTACAACAGACCAAATCAGGAATAATATGACATTGAAAGTCCGATTTTGGAAAGGATATCGAATGTCTGACAAAAAAGTTATTGTGAGTATATTTGTTGTCTTAGCGGTGATGGCCTTCGCGGCGTCGGCCCTTGCCCAGTCGGGCCTGGAGACCGTCGTCTCCGGGCTTGACCATCCGCGCGGCCTGGCCTATGCCTCCGATGGCACGCTGTACGTCGCCGAAGGCGGGCGCGGCGGCGAGGTGATGATGGACACGCCGGAGGGCGAGCAAGGCTTCGGCTCGACCGGCCGGGTGAGCCTGATCGCCCCGGATGGCGCCCAGGCCGTCGTTCTGTCCAACCTGCCCAGCGTCGGCGACAGCGGCCCCAGCGGGATCGCCGTGACCGGCTCCTCGCTCTGGCTGGTGACCGCGGGCGGCCCGCCCAACGTGATCCTGACCGGCAGCCTGATCGAGCTGGATCGCGCTTCGCTGCGCCCGCTGCGGATTATCGACCTGATGGGCCATGAGGCGGCCACCAATCCCGACGGCAATGAGATCGACTCCAACCCGGTCGGGGTGGCCCTGAGCGCGGATGGCACGGTCTACGTGGTCGACGCCGGCTGCAACTGCGTCCTGACCTGGACCGAAGCGGATGGTCTCCAGGTCTTCCACGCCTGGCCGGAGAACCCCGTGCCGACCTCGGTCGCGTTCGACGCGGACGGGAACGTGGTCGTCGGCTTCCTGTCGCCCGCGCCCTTCACGCCCGGCAGCGCCCGGATCGAGGTCTGGACGCCCGGCGGCGAGCTGCTGACCACCTACGACGGTCTGACCATGGTCGTGGGCGTGGCGGTCGGCGTGGACGGCACGATCTACGCGACGGAACTGACGACCGGGATGGGCCCCGAAGGGCCTGGACCCGGCGCGGTGGTCGCGGTCGGCGCGGATGGGATCAGCCCGGTGCTGGAAAACCTGGCGGCCCCCTACGGTCTGGCGATCAGCCCGGACGGCAACCTGGTCGTGGGCACCAACGCTTCTTTCGGCCCGCCCGGACTGGGCGAAGTGGTGGTCGTGCCTGCGGGGATGTAACCTGCTCCTGAGGCAAATCGAACGGCTCCGGCGAAAGTCGGAGCCGTTTTTGTGCGTCTGTCGATCGGGGCAAGGCCATCAAAAGCAGGTTGAACCGCCAAGACGCTAAGGACGCCAAGGAAAAGCGCGGAGAAAGGCAAAATACTGAAGAAGATCTACCGCAGCGGGTGCAGAAAAGTCGAGGCGGACTCTATGAATCCGAGCTTCTCTCTGCGCTCTCCGCGTCCTCCGCGGTGAGATGTCTTTCTCAGTTTGATGCGGTTGCCCTGTTTCCAGTCCCCTTCGGCTTGCCAGGATGTTAAATACATCATATACTCTTAACGAGAACGCGGCCTTACCTCAATTAAATATCAATTATTGCGGGAATTTGCGGTTCTGTGCGGGTGATGCATAGGCAAAGGCAACGGGTGAACAGGCATGCTGCGTGACGATCTGATCAGTTTCGGCCTTTATATTGGCTACTTCATCGTCGCTGGAATTTTGCCGCTGATTCTGTTCAGGGTGATCCTCAAAGCGCCCTTTGAGCTGGTCCGCAAGATGTGCCACATGGTGATCACCCTGTCGATCTTCCCTCTGGTGGCGTTATTCGAGACGTGGACCACGGCGGTTCTGGCAGCGATTGGTTTTGCGCTGATCGTGTACCCGGTGCTCGCCCTGGTGGAACGCACCGCGCTCTACCAGCGGCTCGCCGTGGAACGGGAAACGGGCGAGTTCAAACGCAGTCTCCTCATCGTTCAACTCTCGATCTCGATCCTGCTCGCGGTTTTCTGGGGCGCGCTGGGGGTTGACTGGCGCTATGTGGCGGTCGTCGCGGTAATGGCCTGGGGATTCGGCGATGCCGCCGCCGCTTTGGTGGGCAAGGCCTTTGGCCGTCGCAGGCTTCAGCATCCGCGCATCGAAGGGGCCAAGACGCTGGAGGGCACCCTGGCGATGTTCACGGTGGCCGGGCTGGCCATCTTCCTGACCCTCCTGATCTACGCGGATCAGCCCTGGTATGTGAGCGTCACCGTCGCGCTGATCGTCGCGCCGGTCAGCGCCCTGGTCGAGTTGTTTTCTCGGCGGGGCATGGATACCATCACCGTCCCCTTGTCGGTGGCCTTCCTGGTGCTGCCCCTGATGTCGCTCGTCACCTGGCTGGGGATATAACATGACGGCGCTCTCCACGAAACAGGCTTCTACACGCGAAAAGACTCTGCTCACCTCCCTGCTCCTGAGCACGCCCGGCCCCCTGGTCACGGGTCTGGCCGTGCTTTCCAGCCATTCCACAACCCAAATCGCCGATTTCATCCGGCGCAGCATCGAGCTGATCGCCTTGTTCCTGTCCTGGTGGGTGTTCCGTCACCTTCAGCGCACCGCGACGCTAAGCGATGCCGAGCGGGCGCGCCTGGAGCGCATGACAGGCTTAGGCGTGGCCGGGACAATGATCTGTTCTGGGTGTATCATGCTGGTTCTGGCGCTGTCTCGCGTCTCCGCCTTTGAACCGGGCGGCAAAGTCACCCTGGGCCTCACAATTGCCGTCCTGGGGCTGCTCACCAACGGCTGGTTCTGGTGGCGCTATACGATGCTGACCCGCGAGCAATACAGTTCCGTGATTGCGGCCCAACAAAACCTGTATCGCGCCAAGACCTTGCTGGACCTGTGCGTGGTCTGCGCCTTGGGGGCGGTCGCCGTGGCGCCCGCCCATCCCGCGACCCGCTATGTGGACCTGATCGGATCGGTCATCGTGGCTGGCTATCTGTTGTGGAGCGGACTGCGGATGGCGCAAGCCCAGCGCGGTGACTGATCTCCAGGCGGCTGTGTCGATCCGTGGGCAAGCCTCCCTAGAGCCAATCTCCCCCGAACTTCCTGCTTTTTTTGCCTCGCTCTGGCGATCCGCGTCTGGGATTCGTTCTTCGCCTGGACGCTCGCCGCCTGGACGCGGCCAGCGCGCTGAGATGTCTTGTTCAGTTTGATGCAATTGCCCTGTCCGGCGGGATGGCTTGTTTTTGTTCTGTGCGTTTCTCGCTATTATTGAGCGGTAATCGCGCTCCTCATGGACAGTCGCAGGTGAGCTGTGCAGGACTCATCCCCTCTCCTGATGGTGGAACCCGACCTGTTGGACGATACGCGGCCGCTGGTCTCCGCGGACAAGTGGCTGCACGACCGCAACTCTGAACTGCTGCGCCAGATCATCACCTGGGTGGGGCGACTGCTCCTGTTCAGCATTGGTCTGACGGTCGTGATGGGCATGCGGACGCCTCATCTCTGGCAGGTCTGGGTGATCCTGCTGGCGCAGGTGTTGGGCCTGGGAGTCCAGCAACTCGCCCTGGCCCGGCTGGACCAGGGCAAGCTGCGCGCCGCCAGCCTGATGGTGATCATGCTCCAGGTATGCACCACGGTGCTGGCCGCGCTGTTCTTTCGCAACATGGTGATCGACTACGCGGTGATGGCCCTGATGCACATCATCATGGCCAATGTCCTGATCTCGCCACGGGCCTCGGCGGTGCTGGCGGGCGGGTTGGTGGCGCTGGGGGTGGGGCTGGTGATGGTCCAGCTTTCGGGGCTATCCACCTTGCAGATCGTCATTCCCTGGACGTCCGAACTGCTCGTTCACGCCTTCTTGTTTTTCGTGAGCCTGTTCATTGGCACGCTGCTCGTGACCCGCAACACGGACAATGCCCGGCGGGCGTTGGCGCTTTCCGCGGAACAGGCGCACAAGGTGGCCGTGGCCAATCGCCAGCTTGCCCAGGAAATGGCCGACCGCCAGCGCGCGGAGCAGGATCGCCTGCGCCTGGCCGTCGAGCACGAACGGGTGCGAATCCTCTCCTCGTTCATCCGCGACGCGTCGCACGAGTTTCGCAACCCGCTGGCCATCATCAACACCCATCTCTACATGCTCCAGAAGCGCCAGCCTGAACTGGAAGACAGCGAATCGGTGCGTGTGATTCAGGAGCAGTCGACCTATATCGCCGCGCTGGTGGATGCCCTGCTGGAGATGTCCAAACTGGACAGCACGGCCAGCTTCGCCAGGGCGCCGGTCGATATCAACGATCTGCTGCGCGACCTGGCCGGGTCCTTTGATGGCCAGGCCCGTCGTCGAGGGCTGCGCTTGCAGGTCGATCTGGCGCCCGACCTGCCTCCCGTCCAGGGCGATGTCGAGCGGCTGCGCCAGGCGCTGTTTCACATCATCCGCAACGCGATCGAGCACAGCGAGGGGGGCGGGATCGTGGCCCTGGCCAGCCAGCGCAGCTCGGTGGGGATCGTGCTGGTCATTCAGGACGAAGGCGAGGGAATCGATCCGGAGGACCTGCCGCATATCTTCGAGCGCTTCTTCCAGGGTGACCGGACCCGCACGGCGCGCGGGGTGGGACTGGGTCTGCCCATCGCCAGGAAGATCATCGATGCGCACGGCGGCCAGATCGGCGTGACCAGCGTGGTGGGCCAGGGGACGACCTTCCGGATCGTGCTCCCGGCGGGGTGACACTCCCGGCGAAAGGGGATGGCCTCCAGAATCCGGAGTGCGAAAAAATAGTGAATTCCCTATTTCTCTATGGAAATTCCTCAATATTTCGTTTAACATTTAAAGTAATCATCCCGCTGTTCGATCGCGTCTCTATCGCCATGCTGTTTCATCCCTTTCGCAAACTACTGCCGGACCGCAAATCCAATGTGCACGATGATCTGACGATTCAGGCCCCGCTGCAGGCGGTCAACGCCGCGGCCTGGCTGGAAAGCGACCAGCGGCGCCTGCTCAATCAGGTGCTGCCCTGGCTCGGCCTGCTGCTGTTCGCCGGCACCCTGGTGATGATCGGGTCCGCGATTTTTTCCCCGCCCGCCTGGCAGCGCTATGTGATGGTCGGGCTGATGGTTGGCGGGGTCATTGCCTATTGGGTCGCCAACCGGTTGTGCGCGGGCGGGCGCACGCGCCTGGGCAGTTACGTCATCATCTCGGCCATCATCTGCATCACGGTTGGCACGGCCTTTATGTACCAGGATATGCGGGTGCCATTTCAGATCATCTCGGTCCTGCTCGTCATCCTGGCGTCGGTCCTGATCTCCAGGGCGGCGGGCTACCGGCTGATCGCCATCCTGTTCCTGATCAATGTCGGTCTGGGACTCTTTTTGCTCTATCACGAGGCCGATCTGCTGGCGCTGTCCCACCTGGCCCAGATTGTGATTGACCTGTTCATCCTGCTCATCTCCCTGACTCTGAGCGCCTACCTGGTAGCGCTCAAATCGCAGAGCACCCAGCGCGCCCTCGACCAGTTGATGGTTGAATCCCGCAAGCTCCAGAAGGCGAACTGCCAGCTTGAGCAAGACCTGGTGGCGCTGGCCAAAGCCGAGGAACAGCGCCTGGCGCTGCTCCTGGAGCGCGAGCGGGTGCGGATTCTGGCGGATTTCATCCGCGACGCCTCCCACGAGTTCCGGACGCCGCTCTCGGTCGTGAATACCAACCTGTACCTGCTGGAACACCGGCTGGAGGGTGAGGATCGCGGCCGGCTGGTGGTGATCAAGAAGCAGGTCGATTACGTCAATCACCTGCTCGAATCCCTGCTGGAGATGTCCCGCCTGGACGGCAGCACGGAGTTTTCCTGGGGGGCGGTCGATATGAACGACCTGGCTGGGGATGTGCTCGTCAATCTACAGCGGTGCGCTGATGAGAAGGGGCTGGCGCTGATTTTTTTGCCGGGGGAGATCCCGCTGATTCAGGGCGACCTGTACCGCCTGCACCTGGCGCTGACCAACGTGGTTCAGAACGCGCTGGATTACACGACCGAAGGACGTGTGACACTGGAAACGGCCAGTCAGAACGGCCACGTGATCCTCACCGTGCGGGATACTGGGCCGGGCATCCCCCAGGAAATCCAGCCGCGCATCTTCGACCGGTTCTACCGGGGCGATCGGGCGCGCACCAGCCGGGGGGTAGGGTTGGGGCTGGCGATGGTCCGCAAGGTGGCCGAGATTCACAGCGGCAAGATCGAAGTGGAAAGCCAGCCGGGGTCCGGCAGCACCTTCCGGCTGATCCTGCCGGTCAACTGCCCGGCCCCGGTCCGGCCGGAATAGGTCATCGCCGTCGGCTATCGGCGGTCAGCCATCAGCCAAAGATAAAAAGCCCGGTGTTGACCCGGCCGTGCCGCGTCAGCGGCGCGATTCGGTCCTGTTTTTCGCTTCCCGCCTCGCCGCCTCTTGTCTCCGTTTTTCTGGCCTCTGGCCTCCCGGTCTCTGGCCTCATGCTTCGGCCAGCCGCCAGCATCCCCGCCATCCGGTATAATCAAGATGTATGGCAGCCAGGGCTGCCGGGGATAGGAGTCTTTGTATGGTCGACTCAGGCGAGCCGCCGCGCCGCAAACGGGTGCGGGTGACTCCCTACGGATTGGGCTACGCGCTCCGGTTGCTGATCTTCGCCGCTGCCGTGGGGGTGGTCGCGTGGGTCTACGCCGCCGACGCCTACCTGGGCCTGGCGCTGATCCTGTGCGCCGGGGCGATGTTCGCCCTCCGGATCGCGCCCGGCCTGATCCCCGCGCCGGTCGGGTGGGTGGCCCGCGCGCCGTTTGTGCTGGGCTTGCTGATCCCGATTTGGGCCGTGATCGATGCCCTGCTCGCCAGTGACGTGGCCCGTCTCACGCCGGCCGGGATCAGCCTGGGTGCGTACCTGCTCGCCCTCGCGGTGATCTGGTGGCTGCCCCGGACGATGGGCCGTCCGTTCGCGCGCTGGCTGCCGCCGGGGGCGGCCCCCGCCCCGCGCCAGCGGCGCGGCAAAGCGGCCTCCCGCCAGCCGGCCGCCGCAGAATCGAGTTACAGCAGCGGCTACGGCAGTTACGCCGGATCGGGCGCGGGCTACGGTGCTTCCAGCGGGTACAGCAGCACCTCGTCTTACACGCAGGACGAGCGCGCTTACGGCCAGACCAGGACATCCAGCAAGACCAGCGCTTACGCCAGCGACGATGACGAGGCGCCACCCGCCCGCAAGGACAAGCAGGCCGGGCGCAAGGACAGGGGCGAAGCCAAACCGCGCCGCTCGATCCTGCCCTTCGGGCGCAAGAAGGCCGCCGAACCGGCCGCCAGTTCGTCCGGGTCGTACTACCACAGCTACAGCGACGAAGAGCCGCCCGCCCGCAAGGACAAGCAGGCCGGGCGCAAGGACAGGGGCGAAGCCAAACCGC
>CAZHMJ010000014.1:22807-36455 GCA_964533805.1 uncultured Anaerolineae bacterium
GCGACGAAGAGCCGCCCGCCCGCAAGGACAAGCAGGCCGGGCGCAAGGACAGGGGTGAAGCCAAATCGCGCCGCTCGATCCTGCCTTTCGGGCGCAAGAAGGATTCCGAGCCAACCGCCCAGGCCGGCGCGGCGGACTATGGCGGCTACGGGGACGACGTCTACCAGGTAGCCCAGGCCAAAGCCGGCCGCAAGTCTGGCGCTGGCGAGCCAAGAGCGTCCGCGTCCAAGGTCAGCGCGTTCTATCCTGAGGATATGCAGGCCGACGACAGCCTGGATGATGGCGGCTCCGGCCAGGGCTACGGCGACAGCCAGGTGAGCCACAGCGTCCGGGCCTTCTATGCCGAGGACGAGGATGGCGAAGAATTGCCCTGGCGGCGGGATGTCCGCCGCGCCTCGCGAGGCGACGTGTCCGGCAAGTCCAGCGTGTTCTATCCGGAAGACGAGGACGAGGCGAATCAGTCCGGCCGTTGACCTGGCCCGGCCATCTTTGCCTTTGGCTGGCCGCTGAGTGCTGATCGCCGGCCGCTGTGTTTGATGAGCCTGTGCTGAGTGACGCGAAGCTGATGTTTGGCCGATTTTCGTTCGTCGTTATAATTCAACCCTGTGCGGGCTGCCGGGGCCTGCTGGCGGCCTGCGGTGGCTGATGCCGGCGCCGGAGATGCCGGTGCCAGGTCGCGTGCGGACTGCCTGTGCCGGCAATCGCCTTCTTCATGGAAAGTATGCAGCGCGTATGGCGGAGCAGCTTGTAGGCCAGCACTTCGGCGGATACGAAATCCTCGAGGAAATCGGGCGGGGGGGAATGGCGATCGTCTACAAGGCGCGCCAGCTCTCCATGAATCGCCTGGTGGCCGTCAAGGTCTTGCCCCGCCAGTTCGTGCACGACCAGACCTTCCGCGCCCGCTTCGAGCGCGAGGTCTCGATCGTCGCCACCCTCCAGCACCGGGCCATCGTGCCCGTCCACGACTACGGCGAAAACGACGAGCTACCCTACATCGTCATGCGTTACATGGACGCAGGCAGCGTTGACGATCTGCTGGCCTCCGGCCCGTTGGCTCCGCCACGGGTGGAGGGGATCGTCAGCCAGGTGGCCGACGGGCTGGATTACGCCAACGCCAAAGGTGTCCTGCACCGCGACCTGAAGCCCAGCAACATCTTGCTGGACGAGGTCGGGGACGCCTATCTGACCGACTTCGGGATCGCGCACCTGACCGGCGGCAGCGCCATCACTACCGAGGGCGTGGTCGGCACACCCGCTTACATGAGTCCCGAACAGGCCCAGGGCCTCAAGCTCGACGGGCGGAGCGACGTCTACGGGCTGGCCGTGGTCACCTTCGAGATGCTGACCGGGCGGCGGCCCTATGAGGCCGATACGCCTTACGGGATCGCGGTCATGCACGTCACCGCGCCGGTGCCCTCCGCGCGGGATTTCAACCCGTCCCTGTCGGAGGCCATCGACCGGGTCTTGCAGCGCGGGCTGGCCAAGAACCGGGCGGAGCGCTTCCAGTCGGCGGCGGAATTCGGCGGCGCGCTGAGCCGGGCCATCCATGCCTCGGCCCACGAGATCGCCGACAGCACGGCCAAGACCCGCCCCGTCGATCTGTCCGAAGCCCACAAGCGGCTGGAAGAAGCCGACCAGATTTACGTCTCCGCCCCGGTCCTGCCGGGCGGAGCCGTCCCTGTGCAGCAGCCGGCCGGTTATCCTCGCGATCAGCAGCCCACGCCACCCAGCAGCGCCCGTGTGCGGAGCGTGCCCGGCCGCGGCCTGCCTCTGCGCCGTATCCGTCGCGTGACGCCGCCCCCCGGCGCGCCCCGCGCGGCCCGGCCCTGGTGGCTGAGCGTCCTGCTGGGCGGGATCATCGGCTGCCTGGTCTTCGCCATCCTGATCGCCGCAGCCGCGACCCTGTTCAACACCGGCGAGCCGTTGCCTACCCCGACCGCGTCGCCGACTCCGACCACCGGAGCCGGTGGGGCGGCAGTGACCGTGATCGCGCCGTTTGGGCCGCTGCATCCGGCCGCGGTCGCCATGACCGCCACCGCCCGCGCCGCGCCCACCGCCGATCCGATGCAGGCGCTGTCCGAACAGGGTGGCCAGATCGTCTTTTACGCCGAGCGCGAAGCCGATGCCGAGCTGTACCTGTTCGATCTGGCGACCGGGCTGGAAGTCCCGCTGACCGACAACGAGTCCGAGGACATCTATCCGGCCGTCTCGCCGGACGGCGGGCAGGTAGCCTTCATGAGCGACCGCGACGGCGATTTCGACATTTACGTGCTCGACCTGGCCTGCGCCGACGATGGCCCGGACGCCTGTGACGCAGCGACGCGTCAGGTCACCGAGAATGCATTCGAGGATCGCGCCCCGGCCTGGACACCGGACGGCGCGACTCTGGTCTTCTCATCCGACACCGGGGAAAATGGGCGCAACAACCTGTTCCGCGTCTCGGTGGAGGGCGGCGCGCCGGAGCAGCTTACCACCGGTGAGCAGAGCGACGGCGAGCCGTCGGTCGCGCCCAACGGGCGCTTCATCGTCTACCAGTCGTGGGTCGACGACGATCCGGAGACCGGCGCGATCCAGCGCCTCGACCTCGAAACCGGCGCGATTACGACCCTGTACGATGGTGAGGGCAACGACTGGTCGCCCACCTACAGCCCGGACGGCGGCTCGATCGCCTTCCACCGCCGGGGCGAGGGCGGCGCCGGTCTGTGGGTGATGAGCGCCGGCGGCGCGGACGCCCGGCTGGTGTACGATGGCTCTGGCTACGACTGGGGCAGCGCGTGGAGTCCGGATGGGAAACTGCTGGCTTTCACCAGCGACCAGACCGGCACGCAGGAGATTTACCTGATCCCCTCCGGCGGCGGCGCGCCGCGCAAGATCACGACCGGCGGCGGCGAGTATCCTGCCTGGGTGCCTTGAAAGAGGCAGAGACCTGGAGACCAGAGGCCAGAAAAAGCGTCGACGCGGCAGGCGTCGAAGCGAAAGCCGGTGGAACGGGTCATGCTGGTCACAGCGACCAGGCCGGTCTCGCTGTGGGCGTTTACCGAGACCGGAGAAAGCGCCAGGGTGTCAAAATTGGGTACGGTCGCATCGATTGCTCGACAACAATCGCCCTGCTCTTTTACTAATAACTGAAAACTAAGAACTAGTCACTGTCTTTCAGGAGTCCCCCATGCTCAAGAAACAGACTCCCAACCTGATGGTCGAGATCGTGGCTGACCTGCATACAACCTTTTATGGCACGCGCGAGTTCTATTTCCGCGATTGTAACGGCTACATCCTATCCTTCTCGGAAGCCGGCGACTGATGTTCTCCCCCCTTGAAAGACTTCGTCGCCTCCGGGGCTGGCAGCGCACCCTGGCGATCGTGTTTCTGGCCCAGCTTGCCTCGGCGATGGGCTTTTCGATCATCTTTCCCTTCCTGCCGCTGTACGTCGATCACCTGGGCAGCACCTCCGGTCTGAGCACCGAGCTGCTCTCCGGGCTGGTCATCTCCGCCCAGGCCTTCACGATGATGATCGCCGGGCCGATCTGGGGCGCGCTGGCCGACCGTTACGGCCGCAAGATGATGTTCGAGCGCGCGACCTTCGGCGGCGCGATCGTGATGGGCCTGATGGGCTTCGCGACCTCGGCCGAGCAACTCGTGCTGCTGCGCGCGATCCAGGGCGTCATCACCGGTACGGTCTCCGCCGCCAACGCCCTGGTGGCCGCCCAGGCCCCGCGCGAGCGGATGGGCTACGCGATGAGCACGATCCAGGTCGGCCTGTGGAGCGGCGTGGCCTTTGGCCCGCTGATCGGCGGAGCGCTGGCCGATGCCTTCGGGTTCCGCATGCCGTTCCTGCTCACGGCCGTGCTGCTGACTATCTCCGGAACGCTGGTCTGGCGCGGCGTCCACGAGCAGTTCACCCCCCCGCCGCGCATCATCGAGCAGCACGTCGGCTTCTTCGCGGAATGGCGGCGCGTGCTGGGTTTTTCCGGCGTCTCGGTCGTGTACGTGACCCGCTTCATGGCGGCCCTCAGCGGCAGCCTGATCACGCCGATCAGCCCGCTGCTGGTCGCCAGCCTGCTCGGCGCGGCCAGCGGCGGGATCAGCACCGCCACCGGCCTGGTGGCGGGTGTCTCCTCGGCTACGGGAACGCTGGGCGGGGTGGTCCTCGGCCGGATGGGTGACCGGATCGGCCACCGCAAAATCCTGGTCTGGAGCGCGGTCGCGGCCGGGCTGTTTTACCTGCCCCAGGCGGCGGTCGGCGAGGTCTGGCAGTTGATCGTCCTGCAAGGCTTGTTTGGGCTGGCCAGCGGCGGGATGGTCGCCGCGCCGAGCGCCCTGCTGGCCCAGTTCACGCCCCCTGGCGCGGAAGGCGCGGTCTTTGGCCTGGACAATTCCGTGACTTCCTTTGGACGCACCCTGTCGCCCATGATCGGCTCCAGCATCGCGATGCTGGTCGGGCTGCGCGGGCCGTTCGCCGCCGCCGGGCTGTTGTACCTGGTGATGGGACTGGTGGCCTACCTGCTCCTCCCCCGCCGGGCAACTCTATCCACCGCCAGCGCCGCGGCGCCGGTCCCGCCCACCGCGTCCCCGGAATCCGACGCTCCCCCACCGCCTGCCGGACGCTGATCCACCGTCCGCTTGGCCCGGCCTCCAGAGTCGTTTATGATGAAAACAGCAAGGCAGGCTGTTAGCTTCTAGCTCTTAGCTTTTGGCTAACAGCTAAAAGCCAAGAGCCAATAACCGCCTTTCGGAGGTCCCATGTCGATTCCAACCCGTCTGAGTCTGGCCGCGCTGAGTGTGTCGCTGCTGGTGGCGATGCTGCTCCTGGCCGGGCTGACCCCGGCCGCCGCCGATCCGCTCACGCGCGGACGAGCCGGGATGACTCCCACCCCGGCCGAGCCGGCCGGCTGCCAGCGCCCGCCGGAAGATTACACCCGCGTCCTGCTCGGTTACGCGACCCTCAACGCGCGCACGCTGGCCATGCTCGACCACGCCCAGGCGCTGTATCAGGCCGCGGGGGGCACGATCGAGGACCTGCGGGTGATGATCACCCAGGGCAGTTACTACGGTGGGGAGGAAGCCAGCTTCGGCACCCACGACGGCGGCGGGGCGGTCGATCTCTCGGTGCGCAGCCGGGTGGACTGGTCGGTGCTGGAGGATCAGATCGACCCGCTGATCCGTGCCCTGCGCGTGGCGGGCTTCGCCGCCTGGCTGCGCGACCAGGACGCGCTCTACCCCGGCTCGCCGATCCACATCCACGCCATCGCCGTGGGGGACGCGGAACTCTCCCCCGCCGCCCAGGGCCAGATCGACGGGCCGTTCGGCTACCTGCGCGGCTACGACGGCCTGCCCCGCGAGGACGGCATCCCGGTCGCCGACCCCCACGGCGGCCCCGTGATCTGCGCCTGGATGCGGCGGTAGGGGCCGCGCAGCTTCGCTGCGCCGAGGCAAGAGGCAAGTGGCAAGAGAAAGCGGATTCGGATCGCGCCGTAGCGTCGCGACCTGTGATGAAGGTTCTCGGCCGTGTGCCCGTGCCTCCGGCGGCACCAGTGCCGCTGCTACGATGTTTTCTCTTGTCTCCTGCCTCCCTGCCTCTTGCCTCTCCTCCACGCCCTGCTACAATCGGCGGCCGGACCCAGCCCAACCGAGAGTGCAGACCATGACCGATTTCATTGACACGTTGTTCGCCATCATCCAGGATCGCCGGGCCAACCCGACCCCGGAGTCGTATACCAGCCGTCTGTTCGCCGAAGGGCTGGATCGCATCACCCAGAAGGTGGGCGAGGAGGCGATTGAGGTCGTGATCGCCGCCCATAGCCAGACCGACGAGCGCCTGATCTCGGAGCTGGCCGACCTGATCTATCACAGCCTGGTGCTGCTGGCCCACAAGGGCCTGACGCCGGACGACATCCGCGCCGAGCTGGAGAAGCGCCACCGCCCGCGCTGAGGGCCGCGTCCCGGCGGGTTGGGTGCTGGACGGGCTTTCAATTCAACACAGATTTCACGGATTGGAAGGATTGGCACAGATTCTTCTTTAGAAACCGTGTCCATCCGTATCATCCGTGCAATCCGTGGTGAATTGAAACGAGTCGAAGCGCTCTCCTGGCTCGACAGCCTGGTACTAATACCCCCGTTGACAGTCTAGCCCAAGTCATTCATAATACATCCATAGGCTGTGACGTTGAGATCGGGGAGGCAATCGCATGTCCGCCCAGGAAGCGATTGCGCTGTTCAACAAACGCGGCCGAGGCCGGTTGCACATTGGCGATATCGAAGGCGCGTTGGGAGACTTCGACCGGGTCATCACCCTCGACCCGGCCTGTGCCGAAGCCTACCAGTATCGCGGTCTGGCGCATCGCTGCCGGGGCGAGCTGGACCTGGCCCTGGCCGATTTCGATTGCGTGCTGCGCTACGCCGCCCCCTCCGAGCCACTGGCCTGCGAGGCCTACTATCACCGCGCGCTGACCCGCGTCAGCCGGGGCGACCTGTCCGGCGCGATCGAGGACCTCACGGCCCTGATCGACGCCAATCCGCGCGCCGAAGCGTTCCTCCACCGGGGGACGCTGCGCCAGCAGCAGGGGGATTTGACCGGAGCCATCATGGACTACAGCGCCGCGATCCGGCGCGATCCCCGCAGCGACCAGGCCTACGTCCGGCGCGGCAATGCTCGCCGCGAACAAGGAGAGACGACGGGCGCGCTGGCGGACTACGACGCGGCCATCCGGCTCTGTACGGCGGATGTCCGCGTTTTTTATTACCGTGGTCTCCTGCGCGCCCGGCAGCATGACTCGGAGGGCGCGCTCGGCGACCTGCGCACATACCTGTGCTGGGACGGCGGGCGCGAGTACGGTAACCAGGTCGAAGTCGAGCAGTTGATCGCCAGCCTGGAAGCCGAACGCCGGCCTTCGGCGGTTTGAACCTGGCAAATAAGCGGTTTGTATATTCTAACATTTCGGTTGCCTGAATCCGCGCATTGCCGCCTATAATCACAAGCGGACGATCCACCTTCGTCATAGGGAGTCGTGCGTGGATACCTGGGGACTGCTGGCGCTGTTCTTTGCCGGCGCGTTTTTCGCCATCCTGATCCTGGCGCTCTATTACTGGCGCGCGGTGCGTCCCCATTTGACCCGCCTGCCCGGCGCGGATCAGATGCCCCTCCTCCTGGCCCTGGAAGAAACGGCCCAGTCGATCCGCGAGGCCCTGGCGCGCCACGCCAGCCTGATCGCCCGCTTGCCTGCCCAACTCGAAGTCAAAGCCCAGCCGCCCGACGGTAGCCTGAGCGAGGCCCTGGTCGCCCTGCGCGCCAGCCAGGCCCAGCAGACCGACCTGCTGGACAGCCTGGGCCAAAGCCTCAGCCAGCTTCACAGCCAGGTCGAAGGGCTGGAAGCCCAGGCCGGCGCCCAGGCCCGCCAGGCGGCGCTCCTGGAACGGCTGCGCCAGGGCGTGGTCGGCCTCAGCCGGCATTACCTGGAGACGACCGGCAGACTCCAGGCCCAGATCGCCGAGGAACAGTCTCGCCAGATTCAGGTCCAGCAGGCCCACGAGCAGCAGCTTGTGACGCTGGGCCAGGGCTTGAGCGCGCTCGGCCAGCAGACCCGGGCCAGCCGCCAGCAGACCGGCGATTCCCAGGCGGCCCTGTTGATCGAATTGCGCCAGGGGTTGGACGCGCTCGGCCAGCAGGCTGCCACCCAGGCCGGCCAGTGGGAAGCGTTCGCCGCCGGGGCGCAGGCGCGCGAGGCGAGCCTGCGCGACGAGTTGCACCAGGCGCTCGATAGCCTGGGCCAGCAGGTGCGGGCCGCCCTGGCGGAAGCCCGCGCGGCGCAGGAAGCAGCTGCCTCTGCCCAGGTCAAAGTCCGCCAGTCGGGCGACAGCTTGCTGCTGGACAGCCTGCGCCAGAGCCTGAGCGCGCTCGGCCAGCAGGTGGACGAGCAGACTCGCCAGCTCGAAGCCCGGCTAGACGAGACCCGGTCGCAGCAGGAGGCCGTCCGCCACAGCCAGACCGCCGCCTTGCACGACCTGGGCGAGCGCCTGGCGGCCCTGAGCGGGCAGGTTGAGGCCCTGGGCCAGCAGGTCCAGGCCCTGGGCCAGCAGACCGGCGCTCAGGCCGGGCAGTTGGAGAGTCTTTCCGCCGAAACGCGGGCCAAACTGGACGCAGCGGAGGCCGTCCGGGCCGAAACCCGCCAGGCCCACGATCAAACCCTGGCCGCCCTGCGCGAGAGCCTGATCGCGCTCAGCCAGCAGATCGAGACCCCAATCCGCCAGATCGAAGCCCGGCTGGAGGAAACAACCATCCGGTTGGATGAGACACAATCCCGGCTGGACGAAACCCGGACTCGAGTGGAGGAAAATCGCGATCTTCAGGCCCAGGTCCAGCAGGATCAGCAGGCATTCCTGGCCGAGATGCTCAACGGCCGCCTGAGCGCGCTCGGCCAGCAGGTCGAGGCGCTGGGCCAGCAGGTCCAGACCCAGGTCGAAAACAGCGCGGCGTTATCCCAGGAAGCCAGAGTCAGGGTCGAAGAAATCCAGGCCCAGCACGGCCAGATGCTGGCCGCGCAGCAGGCGGCGCTCGACGGCCTGCGCCAGAGCCTGGAATCGCTCGGCCAGCGCCTCGAGACGCCGGGTCAGACGGATGCCCCGCCAGGGGGGGGCCGGGCGGGCGAAGGAATCCCGGCGCTTGACCTGCAAGACTTGCGCAGCAGCCTGACCACTCTGGAGCGCGGCCAGCAGCACCTCAGCACGGTCCTGACCCTGCACGGGAACGCCCTGACCGACCTCGATCGCCGCTTCAAGGCCGCCAGCGTCACGCTGGACGAGCTGACCCAACTCCGCGACCTGATCGTGACTCTCAACACCAGCAGCCTGGACCTGCACGCCCGGCTGGGCCAGCAGGGTGAACACTTGCAGACCCTTGAAGCGCGGATGGAGAGCCAGATGGGTCTGATCGGCTTGGTGCGCGAGCGTCTGGAGGCGACCCTGGCTTCGCGCCGCCGGCCCCGCCTCGAACTGGAGATGATCAACGGGATCGGGCCGGTTTACGCCAGAAAACTGGCTGAGAACAACATCCAGACCCTGGAAGCGCTGGCCGCGCTCACGCCGGAACAGGTCAAGGCGATCATGGACCTGCCCCGTTGGCGGTGGATCGACGCGTCCGGCTGGGTGAGCCAGGCCCAGGCCCTGGCGGCCAAACGCAGCGCGGAGCCTCAGCCGTGAGCCAGGAACCCTCGCCCAACCCGGGGATGGCCGTCAGCCGTCTGGACAGCGCCCTGCTGGTGCTGCTCCTGATCTGTTCGGGGCTGGCGGTGATCTTTTTGCTGGCCGCGCGGGGGGCCAATCTCGGCGCGACCGCGCCCACCCTGTCCCCCACGGCCGTCGCGGCTGCCCTCAGCCCGTCGCCGGGCACGCCGACTCTGACCCCATCACCCGCCCGAACAGGCACGCTCCCGCCGGTGCCGACGCCGCGCGTCGGGCCACTGATGATGAATGCCCTGTATGCGGGCGTGCCGTTCAATATCACGGGGCTGGCGTCGCCTGACCAGACCATCGCCGTGTTCGACAACGACGTCCTGTTCGCCCAGGATATACCCGACTCGGACGGTCACTGGTCGATCGACGTCCCCGCCGGGCTGCCGGTCGGTGAGCACCGGCTGGTGGTCGTCGCCATCGATCTGGACGGCCGGCGCAGCGAGGCGGTTCCGGTCGGATTCACCGTGATCCACGCCCCGGCGACCAACGAAGCCACCCAGGCAGGCGGCGCGGCCATCATCGGCTCGGTCACAGCCACGCACATGGAGTCCGGGCCGGACACGGCTGCCGGGCCGGACACGGCTGCCGGGCCGGACACGGCCGCCGCGCCGGACACGGCCGCCGGGCCGGACACGGCCGCCGCGCTGGCGACGAAGCAGGCCGGGGCTTCCGCTGAACCTGCCGAAACTCTTTCGGGGACGCCGGTCGCGCTCCAACCCTCAGCCAGCCCGACCCCGCCGCGCGCCGTCGGCGGCCCGATCCAGACGCAGTCGAGCACGGCCGTGATCCAGCAGGCGGCCAGCCTGACACCCGCGCCGGTGCGCGAGGCCTCGCCGACGCCCGCGCGGCCGCGCCCCACGGCGACCGGGCGAGGGGAAGCGGTCCAGCGCGCCAGCCCGACGCCCATGCCGGAACGCCCCCATCCCACGGCGACCGGGCAGGGAGAGGCGGTGAGCCAGCCCGCAGCCAGCCCGCTACCAGCGACTTCGCCCGTCGCCTCGCCCAGCCCGGATGCGGCGCAGGTGGCCGAGGCGCAGTCCGACACGGCTTCAACCGACACGGCCCTGCTGCCGCTGCTGGCGGTCGATCCTCAGGTGGCCAGCCAGGACGAGAGTTTGATTTTCAGCGGCCAGGGCGAACCCGGCGGGACGGTGACTCTGCTGGGGGACAATGGCGCGCTGCTCGGCACGGCCCCGGTCGGCCCGGACGGCCGCTGGACGGTCGAGGCCGACCCGGCCGCTGCGGAAGGGGCCGGACAGGTGACCGCCCAGCTCTTCGACCCGGCGGGCATCATCATCGCTCAGGCGACCCGCCCGCAGACGTCCGCCGCGCCCCGCCTGCCCGTGACCGGCCAGGCCGCCGCCACGCCCCGCGCCAGCGGCCCGGTCTTGGTCCTGCTGCTGGGGCTGGCCCTGTTGACCGGCGGGCTGGCCCTGCGCCAGGCCGGGCGGATTCTGACCGCCGCCGCGCCCATGCCCCCGCACAACAAAAAGGGGACGCGGCGCTAGCGTCCCCCAGCCTTACGACAACCTCTGGCGGTCTTGCTCCGGCGCGTGCCTCACTCCCGCCGTTTGATCTCCGCGCTGGTATCCTGGGTGACCGAATTGATTACCCGGATTAACTCGTCCACCCCGACCGGCTTGCCTAGCAGCACGTCGACCCCGGCGTTCATGACTTCCTGAACGTGGGCCTGGCTGGTATCGGCGCTGATCAGGATGATCGACGTGGTCTGGCCGTTGACGACCCGGCGGGCGTAACGGCACAACTCCAACCCGTTCACATCGTTCACGTCCAGGTTGAGCACGATCACGTCCGGCATGCGGCAGGTGATGGTGTAGAACGCGCCGGACATTTCCTGTACGACCTGCACATCATACCCGGCCCCGACCAGCACGCTGCTCAGGGCCTGGGAGATTTCCGGGTTATCCTCGACGACCAGGACGCGCTGGCCGGTCCCCGCCTGGGCAACCGGGCGCAGGCGGACCCAGGGCTGGCCGTGCAGGACGTTGTGATGGGTCGGCACGACCACCAGCATCACGTCGATGCGAATCCGGCCGATGTGGACTTCGTCCCCGTGGCGCAGGCGGTAAGGGCGGCGCGGCTGGAGCCGCTGCCCGTTGACGAAGGTGCCATTGGTGCTGCCCAGGTCCATCAACATCAGGCGGTCAGGCTCGGCGATAAAAGCGGCATGGCGGCGCGACACGCCCTTGTCCAAGCCTTCATACGGGGTCAGGTCCAGGTCGGGATAGATCCCGGCCCGCACGTCCGACCGGCCGATCACGATCTGGCGGTTGACGTTGACCCGGACGGTCAGCGGCGTGTCGTGAATATGCAGTTCCACCACCCAGGGCGCTCCGAGACCAAAATCCAGCGGCCCGGTTTCGCGGGGCATCGCCTCTGGCGCGGGCTGCTGATCGTCCAGCAGCCGCGTGTTCAGAGCGCGGCGGAAATTGGAATCCTGGATCGTGCCGTTATTCATCTCGAACTCCCGAACGACTCGTTTTGCCGGAGATTTCTAAAATAATTATAAATTTACAATAAAGATCGTATGCTGGTTCAAGCAACTGAGTTATAGTACCCTGGTCCTTTAAACGTTGATTCGAACAATCCGCCAACAATTTCTCAATTCTTCTCTCCCGCGTGGGTATCTGAAAACCAACTTTAGGGAGGGGTTCCTTACTCGCGCCCGCCTGCCTCTTTATGCTAGCATGAGGGAGCCCTTATTCAGGAGTTTGCGTATGGCCGCTTCGATCCAGAGTCAACTCAAAAGCAAGGACCCCGCCATCCGCCGTGAGGCCATCATTAAGCTCGGCAAGTCGCTGGATGAGCGCGCCCTGCCACTGCTCGCCGGTGTCTACCGTGGCGATCCCGACCCGCAACTGCGCGAGCTGGCGCTCAAGGCTGGCAAGCACATCCGCCAGCACATGGCGGCCCAGCCAGCAAAACAGGTCCGGCCGCAACCGGCGTCCAACTCGTCCTACACACCGCCCTTCAGCAGCGATCCTGAGGAGGATTACGGCTACAGCGTCGTCCCGTCCGGCACGAGCAGCGGTCCGGCCCGCCCCAATGCCGTGCAGAGTTACAGCTACACCGGGTTGAGCCAGGGCTACGAGGACGAGTCGCCGGAACAGGGCTGGTTCGAGAACAGCAGTCTGGGTTTTGAGATCATCGACAAGAATGGGGTGCCGCAGGAAGAGGTCGAGGTTTCCTATCAGGACCGGCAGCGCGCCAAGGGCTACGTCGACCCGGTGGCGAACATCCAGCTTCCGGGCGCTCGGGAAGTGCCCATGAAGAAACGGATCTACGCGGCCAAACAACTGGCGAAAGCTTTGGAACTCGATCCCAACCAGGCGCGGGACCCGCTCGTGCGCAACCTCGCTCACCAGATCACGGGGCTTTCGCCGGAGGAAGGCATTGCAGTCCTGCGCGATAAGGGCCGCCGCGAAGATTTCATCCGGGCGCTCCAGGGCAAGGCCCCCAAGGCCAAGCGCGGCGGGGGCGCGAGTTCCGGCTCCGCCACCTGGGGCGACGTGGGCTTGGACATCGCGATCCTGTTCCTGGTGACCGTGATCGGGATGGTGCTCTACTTCCTGGTCGTCCTGCCCCAGCTTTTCAGCGTGGTCAGCAGCTACAGCTACGATCCCTCGCTCAGCAGCATTGACCTGCAAAGCATCGCGCCGGTCACGGCCATCCTGATGGGCCTGGGCGTCGGCCTGTACATGGTCGTCAGCTCGTTCATCAGCAATGGGGCGATCCACTTCGCGGCGGTCATGTTCGGCGGGGATGCCGTCCTGCCGGAGACGTACCACGCGCTTCTGCCGATCCAGACGGCGATGACGGTCGCCGTTCTCGCGCTGTACGCGGTGATGCTCATGGTCCCGCCGGACACCATGTGCCTGTTCTCGGTCCTTCTGATGGGGGCCGGCATCGGCGGCTCGTACTGGATGTCCAAGAAGCTGGCCGAGGTCCACAGCTTCGGCTCGATGGCCGGTTGCATGGCGCTCATCGTCGGGCCGATCCTGCTCGGCATCCTGGCCTTCCTGGGGATCAGTCTGCTGGGGACTTTGTTGGGCGTCTCGCTCCAGAACTTCGCCCCGATGTTCGGCTAGACACGCCAGAAACCAATCGAACCGCAAAGACGCCAAGAACGCAGAGGAAAACCAGAGGCGGGGGTTCTCTGCGGTTTTGGCGTTCTCCGCGGTGAGATGCTTTTGTTCGATAGGCCTGGCGGATAGGCGCGGCGGCGCGGCCGGGGTTATAATCGGGCGCGCCTATCGAACCTGCACCCAGGGAGCCGCCGCATGACTTACGTTGCCGTGGAAGGCGTGATCGGGGTGGGCAAGACCACGCTGGCCCGCCTTCTGGCCCCGCAACTGGACGCCCAGATCGTGCTGGAGGTCTTTGAGGAAAACCCCTTCCTCAG
>CAZHMJ010000015.1:0-13868 GCA_964533805.1 uncultured Anaerolineae bacterium
AGCATCGCCGCCGTCAGCGCGACCTTGTCCGGCACGCTGCTGATCAGCACGTTCTCGTGGGGGGCGTGCAGCCCCTCGCCCGTCGGTCCCATCCCGTCGAGGGTAGGCGTGCCGACCGAGGCCGTGAAGTTGCCGTCGGAGCCGCCGCCGGTCCCATCCTCGTCGATCGTCAAGCCCAGCCCCTGGCCGATGCGCTTCGCCTGGGCGAAGACGGCCCGCATCTGGTCGTTGCGCTCCAGCGGCGGGCGGTGATCGCCGCCGGTAACCTCCAACCGCGCGCCGGGCAGCACCGGAGACAGCTCGGCCATCGCCGCGTTGATCCGGTCGCTCTCCGCCTGGGTCAGGAAGCGCACGTCGACGTAGACCTGAGCGTGATCGGGGATGACGTTGGTCGCCTGCCCGCCGCTGATCACCGTGGCCGAAACCGACGTGCCGTGCCTGAGATCGTTGAGCGCATGGACCTTGAGAATCTGGTGGGCCAGCTCCACCACGGCGTTGATGCCCTGCTCCGGCGCGCCACCGGCGTGCGAGGCACGGCCCGTCACCTTGATCTCGAAGTCCGCCACGCCCTTGCGCCAGGTCTTGAGCGCGCCTTCCGGCGTGGCCGGTTCCATGATCAGGCACAGCCCGGATTGGCGGGCGACCTCGAGGATCAGGTCCCTGGAATTGGGGCTACCGATCTCCTCGTCGCTGGTCAGCAGCGCCCAGACCGGCCGGTTGGGGAACTCGCCGCGCTCGCGCAGGATGCGCACCGCGCTCAGGATCACGGCGATCCCGGCCTTCATGTCGATCGCGCCGGGGCCGTACAACCGTCCGGCCTCGATCCGGATCGGGCGCTCGGCCAGGGTCCCCAGCGGCAGCACCGTGTCCATGTGGCCCACGAACGTGATCGGCTTGCCCGGCGCGTCCGCGTTCCACTTCGCCAGCAGGATGTCGCCCACCGCCTCGCGCGGAACACGCTCGACCGTCGCCCCCAGCCCGGCGAGCTGGCCCGCCAGAAAATCGGCCAGCCGGTCGACCGCGGCCTTCTCCGCCGTGAACGACTCGTATTCCACCAGGGTCTTGATCAGTTCGACCATCGCCCCGGTCTGCGCGCGGCAAGCCGCCAGCAGATCGCTCATTGTTTGCCATCCTTCGTGAACAGAGGCTTCCAGATCAGGATGAATCAGGAGGTTGCCCAATCTTTGCCAGGATTGACTGCCGCGCCGCTCCGTTGTGGCCGTTGGCTGAACGCTGAAAACTCTAGAACGGACACAACTCAGGAATCTGGTAGCTGCGGTTGGCCGGGCCGTAGCTGTTCAGAAACAGCACCGACTGGGGATAGGCCGGGGCCTGTTCCAGCGCGGCCAGGCAGGCCGTGTGCAGGTTGTGAGTCGACTGGTACGTCCGCCAGAAGGCGTCCCCGATGGCCGCGTAGGCGAAGCTGGGCAGCGCCGGGGTGTTCTCCGCCATCAGGGTCGTGTAAATATCCAGTCCGGCCCGGTCTTCTTCCAGGTAGGCGTAAGTCAGCATCAGCCGGTAATGGGCATAGGCGCGCAGCATGACCGGCTCGTTGGCGACCTGCCACGAGCCAAGCATGGGGTTGTCCAGCGCCTCGCGGTACAGCCGGATGGCCTGCTCGCCGTCCCCGCCCTGAAGGGCCTGATCGGCGTCGTGGATCACGTGGATGCGGTACACCGGCGGGTCCAGGCGCGACACGGCGCGCACGTAATTCAACCCATTCCAGTCCCAGATCGTGGTCGAGGTCCGCGACGGCCCGGCGTTGATGTCCGTCGAGATGCCGCCGCCCTGGATCATGATCTCCTGCACGCCGTCGTCGTCCAGGTCCTGGATCGAGAAGCGCCCGTCCGACGCGCCGACCGTATCCACGTTGAGCGCGATAAAGCCTTCGTTGGGGGCACTCCACCCGATCACCTGAGCCGCCTGGACGCACGATCCCGACTGGCAGCGCTCCTGAAAGTAGACCATCTCCGGGCGCATATCCACGTTCATATCGCCCACGAACAGAATGCGCGGCAGCCCGTAACCGGGGCCATAATCGGAGGCATACAGCAGCCGGTACTCGTTCTCGCCGCAGCCGAACACGAACATCTGCCCCGGCCGGGGCGAGACGTTGGCGTTGAACGGGTCGGCCAGCACCACGACAACCTCGTATACTCCGTCGCCGGTCAGGTCATACGAATCCGTGACCAGCCCAAAATCATCCCCCACGACTGCCCAGGTCCGCAGAATCGAGCTGAGGAAGGGCACCGTTCCGCCGGCCGACAGAAAGTTATTGATGGTCGTCGGGAACAGGGCATAGGTCGAGGGCACGTCCGGCGGGGCCGGGTTGGCCGGGTTGGGGCAGGTCACGCTGCCCGGCGCGAGCGCGGTCAGCAGGTAAGGCGGCGTGGAAGCCACCGGCAGGGCCGGCTGATCGGACGTCGGAGTCGGCGGCGCGTCGGTCGGCAGCCACACGACCAGGCTCCCGCCGGGAGTCACCGTCGCCGGCGTGGCGGGCAGGGTCGCCACCTGGCCCACGATTGGGGCCTGGCCGTTGCAGGCCGCCAGCAGGGAGATACACAGCGCGCACAGCGTGAGGAGGGCTATTCGTCGGGCAGTCATGCCAGCAGTATATCCGATAGAGGCCAGAAATGCAGAGGCAAGAGGCAGGGAGACAAGAGGCAAGAGAAAGCAGATTGGGTCCACTCATGCTGCCGGATGTTCGAACATCCGACAGCGGATTGAATCCATCCTTACGTCGATAGCGTGTTGCGCTTCGACGCCGTTTCTTGCCTCTTGCCTCTTGTCTCTTGCCTCTTTTTCAGGGTTCGTCGAAGGCCAGCACCGGGATGAAGTGCGAGTCAACCCCGGTCAGGGCGATCAGAGTCACCCGGTTTTCGGCCAGGGCCAGCCCTGGCAGGGTCAGGAGAGGCGTGGCCGGACTGCCCGCCGGAGTCACGATCAACGTCCGCACCCCGGCCGCGATATCCAGCGCGACCGCGCCATGCTCGCCATCGGGATACATCACCCCGCCTAGCAGCAGCGTGCCATCCTCCAACCGGAGGTCGACCGGCCCGCTTTGCAGGGCGGCATTAACCAGAATCAGGCGCGTCTCGCCGGGCGCGATCGGCCCGGCCGGAGTCACCACCGGCAGGATCGCCCCGCCGCCGCGTGCCGCGTCGCCATGCACGACCAGCGTGACCTGGCTCCCGGCCGTCACGGGCAGATCGTCGACCTGGACCGGCGGTTCGAGCGCCGCGCCGCCGGCGAGCAAGGCCATCGTGTCATACACCCCGGCGGGCAGGTCGATCCACGGACTGACCTTGCCGAACTCCAGGCCGGCCACGCGAGTCGTCTCACTGCCCAGCGCCAGGTCCACCGCGCCCAGGCCCAGCGCCAGGTGGATCGCCCGCACACTGGCCGTCCCCACCCCGATCTCCGGCGACGCGTCACTGGCGTGCATGTCCTGCACGGTCATCGTCTCCGGATCGGTCACCAGCAGGAAGGGCAGCGGGCTTTCCTGCAAGCCGCCCACCACGAGGAAATGGTAGACTCCCGCCGCGAAGTTCACGTTGGGCAGGTCGACCAACACCCGCGCCCGGTCGTCGAACGGCGTGATCTGGATGGCGCGCGGCCCGGCCACGATATCGATCGTGTAGGTGCCGTCGCTGGCCAGCAGCGCGTTCGGATAGTTCACGGCGCTGATCAGCAGCGTGCCGTCGCTCAACTGGAAATCGATGGGCAGCGAGCCGGGCACGGCATTGAAGAGGGTGATCCGGGTTTCACCCGGCGCGAGGGGATCGGTCTTCTGCATGATCGGCTGGATTTGAAGCGGCGCGCCCGCCGCGCCCCCGATCACGGCCAGCGTCACCCAGCGCCCAGCCTCCAGCGTGACGTCGGTCCGCAGGCCTTCCGCCCCAACCAGATCGGTCGACGGCAGGATTGCGACCTCATGTACGCCGGAAGGAACCAGAAACCAGTCGGACATCGCCCCGAACTGGAGTTCGGGCCGGCCATCCAGCAATTGATCGTCGATCGTGACCGTGGCCTGGTCAAGACCCGGCGCGAACAGTCCGACCCGGACGTAAACTTCGGCTTGATCTTGAGCGAAAAGGGGGGATGCCGTGACCAGTAGTCCAACAACGACCAGCACACCAACCAATCTAAGCATTGCGCTCCCGTCTTACCCCTACCTTGACCGGCGTGATCCCGCAATCTAACCCGATCCTAACCCGACTTACAACGACTACAAATAGTACCATAAGGCTGAAGAACAGAGATTATACCGTCTCCGCGCGCGCAATGTGTCACAAAGGCGGCTATTGGCTTTAGCTCTTGGCTTTTGGCTATAAACCAAGAACCAACCACCAGGAGCCGCCAGCTAGAAGCGAAAAGCCAATAGCCGCCTTTGAGGGCCGTCTTTACTTTGCCTGGGCGGGCGCGCCCGGCGCGACCACGGTCTGCACTGGAGAATCGTCTTCGGCCTCCAGCTCGGCCAGCAGGGCCGCATCGCGACGCAGGCCGCGCAGTCGCACGAAAAAGCTGACCAGCCAGCCGCCAAAGATCACGGTCAGCGCCGCCAGCCCCAGAACGAGATACGCCACATTGTCTGGAATGCCCGCTTCTTGCAATAACATGAGGGAGTGTCCTTTTTCCGGATAAAATCCGCCTAGCGGACCAGGAGTCTCATCTTCAGGGCCTGCACCTGGCGCGAGAAATATTCCATGCGCAGGCGGTGCCAGATCAGGGTGATCGTCAGCACGACGAAGGTGATGATGTTGAACACCAGCGTGATCCGCATGGCGGCGCTGTTCACCTCGAAGCTGCCCTGCGCGTTCTGCGGGCTGGGGCCGACCACCACCGGGTGGATCGTATCCGGGCGGACGCGCGTGATGACCGTGGTGAAGATCACGCTGGAGAACGCCACGATCGCGTACACCGCCGCGAAGCGCGCCCGGCGGCCCGGATCGTCGATCCCGTTGCGCAGCATCAGGTAGGCGGCATACGCCAGCCACATGATCGCGGCCGAGGTCAGGCGCGGGTCCCACGTCCACCAGGTGTTCCAGATCGGCCGCGCCCAGATCGCGCCGCTGACGATCGTGAAGCCGCTGAAAACCAGCCCGACCTCGATCGCGGCCAGGGCCAGGGCGTCCCACCCCTCGGCGCGCCGGACCAGATAGCCAACGCTGGCGATCGCGCCGATGAAAAAGGCCAGCGCCCCGCCCATGAAGCTGCCCAGGTGCAGGTAGAAGATGCGCTGCACGTCGCCCTGCGGATCGGTGGGAGCGTAGAAAAGCGCCATCCCCACGGCCATGATGAACATCAACACGGCCACGACCGTCAGCACGGTCAGCACGCGGTTGGGCCCGGATTCCAGGGTACGGTTCATTCCAATCCTCTCCAATTACTCTTCCACAACAAATTCGAACAGAATGTAGGACAGTGCCAGCAAAATCACGTCCGCGACCAGCAACATCTGCGGCCAGGCAATCCAATCCGCCTGGGCCATGCCGTTGAGGATCGCCGTGCTGGCCTTGACCGAGGTCAGGATGATCGGCAGCGTCACCGGCAGGAGCAGGATCGGCAGCATCGTCTCCCGCGCGCGGGTGTGGACGGTCATGCTGGACAGCAGCGTTCCCACCGCGGCAAAGCCCAGTGTGCCGAGCAGGATCACGGCCAGCAGCCAGGGCACGAACAGTGAAATATTAAACAGGATCGTCACCAGCACGATCAGCAGCCCGGCCACGATCAGCATGTAGACCAGGTTGGAGAGCATTTTGCCGAAGAAGAGCGCCCCCCGGTCGATCGGCGCCAGCAGCAGCGCGTCCAGGTTACCCCGGTCTTTCTCCGCCGCCAGGCCGCGGTTGAGGCCCAGCATCCCGGCGAAGATGACCGTCACCCAGAACACCCCGGCGATCGAGGTCTCGCGCGCCTCGCGGTCCAGTTCCAGCGCGAAGCTGAAGATCAGGACGGCCAGCACGGCGTAAAGCAGCATGGCGTTGATCAACTCGCGGCCGCGCAACTCAGCCCGCAGGTCCTTAGCCGTCAGAGCCAGGGACGCCTGCCAGAAGCCGGTTTTACGCCGGGGCTGCGGCGCAGCCTGGGGCGCGGGTTGCGCCGGGGTCGAACGCACGGAATCGCTCATGCCGGCCTCATCGGGTGGAAGCCGCGCCGGTCACATCGGCGTACAGGGCCGCGAACGACTCTGGCGCGATCGCGGCCGAATCGCCGTGATAACCTACCAACCCCCGGCTGAGGATCGCCACGTGCGTGCTGAGCGCCAGAGCGCGACCCAGGTCGTGGCTGGTCATCACGATGGTGTGCCCGTCGCGGGCGATATCGCCCAGCAGCGCATCCAGCATGGCCGCCGCCTCCTGATCCAGCCCGGTGTACGGCTCGTCGAAGAGCAGCACGTGCGGCCGGTGGAGGATCGCCCTGGCGATCGCCAGGCGCTGCTGCATCCCGCGCGAGAAAGTGCGCACCAGGTCATTGGCCCGCGCGGCCAGCCCCACCCGCTCCAGCACGGCCGCGATGCGCGGCCCCTGCTCCGCCGACGGCAGACTGTACAGCTTCGCGTAGAAGCGCAGGTTCTCGGCCGCGGTCAGATCGTCATAGAGCAGTGGAAGGTGGGCCACCACGCCAAGCTGGGCGCGGACGGCTTCCGCCTCCTGGGGCAGGCTCCATCCGCCGATCGTCACCCGCCCGGCGGTCGGTTTGCTCAGCCCGGCCAGGATGCGCATCAGGGTCGTCTTGCCGGAGCCGTTGGGCCCCAGCAAGGCCAGGAAGCTGCCCCGTTCCACGTGCAGATCAAGTCCGCGCAGCACCGGCAGGAAGCCAAACGCCTTGACCAGCCCGGCGATCTCGATCACGCCTCCTCCCCACCCTGCTCGTCCTGGTCACGCATCAACTCGGCCAGTTCGGCCTTGAGCGCAGTGCGGGTGCGTTGATAGTAATCGTGATTGAGCATCCCCTGGTCGTGCTGGTCGTCCAGCTCGGCAATCCGTTCCAGCAGCTCGTCGATCTGGCGGCGGGTCTTCGCGCCGGGGTCCTGGCGGAGCAGGAACATGAACCCGCCCACCCCCAGCAGGGCCAGCCCGGCCACGATCAGCACGATCACGAGTGGCGACAGCCCGCCTTCCGGCGCGGCGGCCTCGGCCTGGGCCATCGTCTGAACCGCGCCCGACAGGGTGAAGCTCAACACGCCGCCGGCCGGCTGGTCGATCTCGGCCACGTACGTATCGAAGACCTTCCCGCCCATGTCGACCGGCTCGGCCTCGCCCTGAAAAATCCCCGGCTCAACCGTGACTTTGCCGGCCTCGATCAGGAGGTGGAAGGCCCCCTGGTAGGGATAGTTGAAGACCTGCTCGATGATCGCTCCATCCGTGTAGGGGATGAAATAACTCATGAAGATGTCTTCCGAACCGGGCCGCAGCGGCTGGGTGTCGATCACGGTGGAGCCGTCCTCGCTCACCACGAAACGCCGGTCCTGCGTCCCCGGCTCGAAGCCCACCCCGCCGGCGCCAGGCGGCAGCGGGAAGCTTAGCGCGACGCGCTGGTTCTCGTTCAGGCGCTCGTCGGTCAGGAACAGCCGGTCGGAGCCGTTGGTGACGCTGATCACCTGCACGACTTCCATGCCAAGCTCACCGAAGGTCACGCGCATCAACCCGGCGTCCACAGTCACCACGGTCACATCGCTCGTGATCTCGAAAATCTCGATCCCGGTCTCGATGCTCGGCACGGTCGGGTCAGTCAGGGTATAGACCGTGCTGCTGAAGAACACGTCCTGGTATTGCAGGGAGAGCACGTAGGCCCGGTCCTTGAGGTGTGGCACCCCGGTGAAGGTGAACGTGCCATCCGCGCCGATCGGGGTCTCCAGGGTGCTTTCGGTATAGTCCGGCGGATCGAACATGTGCAGGGTCAGGATCAGATCGGCCGGGATTGGCCCATCCGCCGTCCCGTTGGTCACCACCCCACTGACGGTAATCGTATCCGGCTCGGCAACTTCTTCCGTCACTTGCAGCCCGATCGCGGCCGTCGGTTCCGCACCCGGCGCGCCGGTCTGCCCGGCGCTGTCCGGCACGCTGATCTCGGCCGCGGCCAGCGGTGTATCGAACCCGACCAGGCGCGGCACGGCCAGGGTGCGCACGTAGGCGGACACGGCCCGAATCTCGGAGTCGCCCAGATCGCCGCCAAACGCGGGCATGTTGGGCGCGATTCCCTGGCTGATGGCCGTGATCAGGCCGGCGTTGCTGGTCTCAGCCCAGGCGCTGAAACTGGCCAGATCGGGCATGATCGCGGGCGCTTCCGGCCCATCGCCGCGCCCTTGTGCCCCATGGCAGGCCACGCAGCGCGCCTCGTAGACCGCTTGCCCCAGCGCGATCTGGTCGGCGCTGGCGCCGCCGCCGTACACGTAGGCAACCGCGTCCCAGCGCTCCTGCTCGGTGTAACTGGCGAAGGGCGGCATCCCGGCCAGGACATTGCCTTCCGTCACGGCGCGCAGGTAATCGGCCGGAGTCCGCTCCAGCGTCGTGGCCGGATCGGTGAAGTCCGGCGGGGCGTTGGAGAGCCGCCCGTCGCGGACCATCTCGCCGTCCCCCTGCCCGGCCGTGCCATGGCACATCACGCAGTGATCGGCGTAGAACGCCGCGCCGCGCGCCGTGTCCGGCGCGGCCACCGGAACTGCCGCGACCGTCGGCGCGATTGTCGGGAGCGCGATCTCTTGCGCGATCTCCGGCTCGCTAGAGAGGCCGCCGCACGCGGTCAGCCCCAGGACCAGCACGACACACCCGATCAGACTCGTTTTGACTTTGGACATAAGTGGATGGATTACGCGGACTGCCGCCCGGAATGCCGCCGCTCAGCGATAGCGGCCTCGATTTGCGCATCAACCGACTCAACGTCTTCGTGGGAAGACGGTCCTTCGCCCTCCGGCAGTTGGCGGCCGATCGAAGCGCCGGCCTCGCGCACGGTCTGCTGGGTAGCGTCGAGCGCCTTCAGGACGTTCACCCCACGCTGCACCCAGACTTCGCGCTGGGTATGGTAGTCCTCGTCGGTCAGCTTGCCGGTCTCATAATCGAAGTCCAGATCGCGCAGGGCGGCGTAGATCGCGTCTCGCTGCTCGACCAGGGACTCCAGCGCCGGGCTGCTCGCCTGGGCTTCATCTCGCCGGCCCACATTGATGAACGGCCACAGGACGACGAGCAGGCTCAAGGCCGCAATCAGCAACCCCAGAACCAGCGATTGAGATTCCATAAAAGGTCCGTTCTTTCCCAATTTCGACCGGCAGTCGCTATTCGGCCAGCGCCCGGTCGATGATACTCGCCAGATCGCGCGCCGTCACCCCGGCATAGATGAACTGGAAGACGTTGCCGTCCTTGCCCACGACGAAGGTCTCCGGCACGCCCTGAATGTGGTAGGCATCCGAGATGCGCGTGCCCAGGTCCGGCCCGTTGGGATAGGTGATTCCAAATTCCTGGATGTAGCCCAGCGCGTCCGCGGTGTTATCCACGTAGTCCACGCCAACCAGCACCACGTCGCCGCGATCCTGGTACGCTTCCCAGACCTGCTGGAGGGCAGGCGCCTCCACCCGGCACGGGCCGCACCAGCTCGCCCAGAAGTTGATCACGATCACTTTGCCCCGGTTCTCGCTGAGGGTGAAGGTACCCCCACCCTGCGCATCGAAGATTTCCAGGGTGAAGTCCGGGGCCGGGCCGCTGTCCGGCTGGGCGCGGTTGGCCTCGATGAGCTGCAAGCCGAGCACGGTCAGCAGGCCAAACACCGCCAGGAAGATCACCACCGATAGCGGGGTCACTCGCCGCCGGGGCGCTTCCTGCTCGGCCGGGGGCTGCGACGGCGGTTCGAGGGGACGGGTCTGCATCTCGCTCATTTGAACAACCTCAATTCGCGCTCCAGGCGCGCCCGGTAATCCGCGTCCAGGGTCGCTTCATCCTCTGCTAGCTCGGCGGTCCGGCGAACCGGTCCGCGCTGGCCGCGCCAGCGAATAAAGATCACGCCGACCGCCACCAACCCCAGCACCACCCCGGCGACAGGCACGCTCCACGACAGAAAGTTCAGGGTCGGGTCCTGCGGGGTGCCAACCACGCGCTCGCCAAACTGGTTGACGAAATAGGCAATCACTTCATCCTCGCTGGCCCCGCCTTCCAGCAGCGTGCGCACCTGGGCGCGCCAGCGGGCACAGGCTTCGGTCCCGCACACATCCAGTGGGATGTTCTCGCACACCGGGCAGTACAGCTTGTTGCTGATCGCGTTGACTTCGTCGGCGGTCACTTCCCGCACGGGCGGAGTCGTCCCGTCACCCCCGCCCTGGGCCAGCGCCATCCCCGTCCCCAGCAGGATCACCCCCAGCCCGATGAGAGCGATCCATGCCAGACGCGCCGCATTGCTTTTACTAAAAACTGAACACTGAGAACTGAAAACTGATCGCATTTTCTATCCTATGTCCGGGCCGGACTGCCATGCTCGCCCGCCTCGATCCGGCGCGTCACGCGCTGGCGCTCGCGGTCGTGATCCGGCCAGGCGGCGACCGCCGTGCCCAGCATCAGAATCAGCCCGCCCCACCAGACCAGGTTCACCAGCGGGTTGAGATAGACCTTGAACGTCGCCGACGCCTGGCTGATCTCCTCCCAGGCCACCAGCAGCACGTAGAAATCGTTCTCGATCGTGCTGTACGACCCGGCAATCGTCATGGTATTCATATCCTGCGCATTGGGGAAGAAATCCTGGCGCGGGCGCAGGGTCGCCACCAACTGGCTGCCGTCGTAGACCTCGACGTTGGCGATGGTCATCACCCGGCCATCGGTCGCCTGGGCGCGCTCCAGCCGGTCGTAGATCATTGTGTACCGGCCCAGGGTCAGGGACTCGCCTTCGGCCAGGGTGCGCTGCGTCTCCTGCTGGAAGACCGTGCTGCCGATCACGCCGATGCCAATCACGACCACGCCGAGGTGGATCAGATAGCCGCCGTAACGCCGCCGGTTGCGGCCGAACAGCTTCCAGGCCGCGACCAGCCAGGCTTCGCGCTGGGCGCGGGCCTTGACGCCGCGCCAGATTTCATACAGAGTCACGAACCCCGCGAAGCCCGCCAGCCCGAAAGCCAGTAGCGCGCCCACGTTACGCATCCCGAAAATGAACAACAGCAGCACCAGCCCAACCGCCGCCAGGAACGGCCACAGCATGGCCCGCCCCATCCGGCTGGCCGAGGTCCGCCCCCAGGCGGAAAGCGGCGCGAGGCCCATCAGGATGAACAGCGCCCCAAACAGCGGCGCGGTGACACTGTTGAAGTACGGCGGGCCGAGCGTGATCTTTTCGCCCGCGAACAGTTCGGTGAAGATCGGCGCATAGCTGCCCCAGAACACGGCCACGGTGATCGCCATGAAGACCATGTTATTGAGGATGAACAGGGACTCGCGGCTCAGCCAGCCTTCCAGGTGATGCTCCGAGGCCAGTTCGCCGCGCTGCCAGCGGTACAGCCACAGCCCGATGCTGACCACCGCCGAGAGGCCCAGGAAGACGAACATCGGCGGGCCAATCGGGGACTGGGCGAAGCTGTGGACACTGCTCACGATCCCGCTGCGCGTGCTGAACGTGCCCAGGATGACCAGGACGAAACTGATGATCACCAGGGCCATGTTCCAAACCTTGAGCATGCCCTTCTTTTCCTGGATCATCACGCTGTGCAGGAAAGCCGTGCCCGTCAACCAGGGCAGCAGCGCGGCATTTTCCACCGGGTCCCAGCCCCAATAGCCGCCCCAGCCCAGCACGTCATACGCCCAACGCCCACCCAGGATCAGCCCCAGGCTCAAGAACAACCAGGCGACCAGCGTCCAGCGCCGCGTGGCCCGGATCCAGCTTGTGCTCAGTTCGCCGGAGGCCAGGGCCGCCATGGCAAATGCCCAGGGGATGATCATGCCCACGTAGCCCAGATACAGGGTCGGCGGGTGGATGACCATGCCCGGATGGCGCAGCAGCGGGTTCAGCCCGCGCCCGTCCTGTGGGATGGCCGGGAAGGTCCCCGCCGGCTGGAAGACCGCCGTCACCACGTCGCCGCTGGCCGTCTGCCAGAAGCGCGTGAAAGGGTTCTCCACCAGGACGTTGAGGATCAGGAAAAAGCCCAGGGTCGCCATGCTGAACGCGATCACGTAGGGCATCAGGCGGCGCTCGCTGCGCCAGTTGAGGACCAGCGCGCCGGCCGCGAAGGAACTCATCAGCCACGACCAGAACAGGAGCGATCCGGCCTGGCCGCCCCACAGGGCCGTGACCTTGAAGAACAGGTCCGTGGCGCGTTCGGTCGTCGACCAGACGTATTCGATCTGAAAGTCGCCGTTGATCTGGCTGGTGATCATGGCCAGGGCGGCGACTGTCAACAGCGGCCAGGTCAGCAGGGCGGCATTCCGCGCGCTGAGCACCCAGCGATCGCGCCGGGTTTGCGCGCCGTACAACCCCGCCAGCACGGCGTACCAGGCCAGGACCAGCGCCAGGGCCGTGGTGATGATTCCGAGATCAGCGAGCATGTCAACTCCTTGGCAGTGGGGCCTCGACGGACCCTGACAGGCCTTGACGCCGCTCAGCCGGGACGAACCGAGCCCTCAACCCAACCGGACGGGTTGAGAGAAATCTGCGCGCGGCCTGGATGTTTGGTTGAATATCGGCTGGAATGACCTGCCCAACTTGATTAGCCCGCACCTGCATCGCCCACCTGGTTGGGCACCGCTTCTTCATAGCGCGTCGGACACTTCAACAGCAATTCGTCGGCATAGAACGTGCCGTCCGGGCTGAGCCGGCCGGTCAGGATGGCCTGGGCCTCGTTCTGGAGCAGGTCGGGCATCGGCTCGTTTTCCACCACGACATTGATCCGCGACGCGGCCGGGTCGCTCACGGCCTGGTGCAGGGTGAGCGCAAGATTCTCGGTTTCTTCCGGGATGTTGGCCATCGTGAAACGAATGGTCAGCGTGTCTGAGTCGTACTCGATCGTCTCTCCAATCACCGCGCCTGAAATGCGGATGATCTGTCCCGCCAGTTCAGGCCGGGCCAACAGTTCATCCACGGTGATGAAGTACTGGGCATTGCTCAGCGTGCCATTGACGATCAGAAACCCGATCGCGATCAGAATGGCCACCCCACCGATCAGGAATCGGCGGCGCGAACCCTGGCTGGCGACAGCTTGTTCAGCCTGGCTTTTCTCCCATGTCGTCGAGGTCTGTGTCACCGAAAGGTTCTCCCCTATGGTTGGTGGACTGAGTACCCTACGAAGATACCCTGTCTGCGTGAGAATCAGGTGAGAATTTGCTTAAAACGACCCACTTACTGTTTTGTGCCACCCCGCCCAGCCATCACCGCCCCGCCGACCAGGAGGATCGCCGCCATCCCAATCAGCAGAATCAGCAGGCCCGCGCCTTCCGGGCTTGCCTCGGCAGCCACCTGCATGGCCGACGGGCGCTCCCAGGTACGGGTATACGCCGCGATCTGGCCGATCTCGGCCTCGGTCAGCGGCCCACCGGCCACCTGGGCAAAGGGCGGCATCAGGGAGCCGCTCACGCCGCGCCGGGTCGCCGTGATCACATCCGGGGCCAGTTCCAGGGCTGGATAGCGGGCCAGATCGCCGCGGCCCTCCCCCGCCGGACCGTGGCAGCCCGCGCAATTGGACAGGAACAATCCTGCCCCGGCGGCGGCATCCCCCGCCAGCCCTTCTGGAATTTCGACTGCAGGCAGCGGCGGAGTCTCCGCCCCGGCCCAGGTAGCGGCATAAGCGTCGAGGTCGGCCAGGTCGGCCTCGCTCAGCGGCCCACCGTACTCGCTGCCCCACGGCCCCATATATGTCTCAGGGATGCCCTGCGCCACGACGCTGGTGAATTCCAGGCTGTAGGCGATCG
>CAZHMJ010000015.1:13878-35070 GCA_964533805.1 uncultured Anaerolineae bacterium
GTCCCGGCAAACGCCGCGTGACCCTCCAGGCGCGCCTCGCCGCGCGGCCCGTGGCAGGCCAGGCAGTTCTCGGCATACAGGGCCGCGCCATGCACCGCGTCGCCGCCTTCGTGCGCGGTGGCGACCGCCACCCCGGCGATCAGCAGGCCCACGGCCAGCGCGAGCATCAGCCAGATACGCTTGGACATGACTTCCCCTCCCTGAGATTGGCTATTTGGCTCCTCGCTGTTCGCTCATTGGCTTCAAGAAACAGCGGTCAGCCCTCCGCGTTCAGCCATCGGCAAAAACAAAAACTGTCTGGCGGACCCGATTGCATCCCGTTGGTGTGTCGCTTGAAAGCTGGCGTGGCGTCAAGAGATCGACATGCCTGTTTTTGCGCTTCGACGCCTGCCGCTTCAACGCTTGTCCATGAATATCCAACGCTTCAGCCGATAAAACAAGGCCCCCGGCAGGAAAATCGTACCGGGGGTCTGTGTGTTCATTCTTCCCCTGCCGCCCCCTGGGCCTACTGGCCCGCCAGGTAGGCAACAAGGTCAGCCAGGTCCTGGGCATCAATGCGGTCGCTGTAGTTCTGCTGCATGATGCTGATCCCGCCCGCGCTGTAGACGGCCGTGCCTTCGTCCGGCACGATGTAGGCGTTGGGCTGCAAAATACTCTCGACAAGGTACTGCTCCAGCGTGTACCCGGCCAGCGCGGCTTCGCTGGCGACGCGCTGCGCGGCCCGTTCCGCCGTGCCGGTCGTGTTGGGCGCGATGACTCCACCCAGGTGGCAGCTTGAGCAGCCCAACTCGTTGGAGGCATACAATGTCTCACCGCGAGCCGGATCGCCGGCCGGCAGGTCGCCAAACGTGACCGCCGTCCCCACCGGCACGCCGGAGGCCATGATCTGGAGGTCGCCTTCCTCACGGATGCCGGGGACGATGAAGTCCTGCACAACCGTGGGCGGGTTGGTCTCGTCCAGGGCGGTGGTCTCCCAGTTCATCACGAAGCGAACCAGGTCCTGGACCTGATCCGGACGCAGCGGGCCGCCGTAGGTCTGGCCCCAGGTCGGCATGGCTTCCGGCCAGTACGCGCCGCTGCTCGGGCGACCGGCCGAAATCGCGTTCTCGATATAATCGTACAGGCCGCCAGCCCATTTCGTCTCCGCCAGCCGCTCGCCGTTGAACAGGCGCGGGTTGTTCAGGGCCGGGGCGCGCCCGCTGCCCTGCCCCTGCCGGCCGTGGCAGGTCGAACAGTTCGACTCGAAGACGGTCGCCCCGCGTTCCAGCGACCGGGCCTCGAACTGCGCCGTGAACTCGGCCATCCGGCTTTCTTCCTTGATCACCACCCAGCCCACCAGGAGCAGGATGCCGAAGAACATCGCCGTGCCGAGGATGACCTTGGTTTCGATCTTCATCGTGGCTGCCTTCTCTCTTTAGTGGCCGCCGCCAAAGTAACCGGACTCGGCATTGATGTAGATCGCCTTGCCGGAATGCTCGCGCTCAGGGTTGCCATTGGCGTCCAGCACGACCTGGATGTTGCCTCCCGCATCCCGGAGGATCTCGCCCCGATCATCGATCTGGGGCCGGTCCCACTCGATGTAGATCTCGACCCGCCGGACGCCCGGCTGCCAGTCCTGGATCATCAACTGGCCCCAGGTATTGGGCATATCGGCCGCCCAGACGTCGAACAGGTGGTCGAACTCCCGCATGACGCCCAGCAGGCGCGGCGCATCGGCCGGCACCGGGGAGATGGTGAAGCGATCCATCGGGCGTCCTTCGGACTCAAAGCGGGCCGTCAGCGCGGCCGCCACGTCGGCATTATCCATCGCTTCCGTGCTGTACACGCCCGGCACAAGCTGCTCGAAGGGCACCGAGCGCAGCGGGCCAACCCCTTCCATTGGGGCCAGGGCCTGGGCCACCTCCTGGTCGCCGGAGGTCTCCACGCCGTATTCGGGCGAGCCCATCCAACTCAGGATGACGAACCCGGCCACGGCCAGCATGCTCAGGGACAGGCCCAGGCGGCGGTGCGCGTAGCGGCGGCTCTTGCCCACGTCGATGTACGGATAGACCAGCAAAAACAGGAACAGCAGGCCGGGGATGACCAGGCCGAAGAAGACCTTGTCGCCCAGCTTGAGCATGGCTTGCAGCCACAGGAAGTACCAGGGCGCGGTCGTGTGCAGCGGCGTGACCTGGGGATCGGCGTGGCTTTCCAGCGGCGCGTGGTAGAACCAGACCGTCAGCACGATCAAAACGAACGTCACCGCCCCAATCCACAGCAGTTCGTTGGTCAGCACGTCCGGCAGGAAGTACACACGCCGTTCCAGTGGGACGCGCTTGGCTGTGTCCGTGCCGACTTCATCTTCGCCGGGCGGCAGGCTGTGCCCATGCAGGATGACCTTGTAGTAGTGCACACCGATGAAGATGATCGTGACCAGCGGCAGCGCGAAAACGTGCAGCAGGTAGAAACGCAGCAGACCGCCCGCGCCGATATCCGGCGCGCCGCGCAGCAGCAGATTGATGTTGGTGCCCACGATCTCGGGTGGCGCGGCTTCGGCCATGCTGGTCCCGATCGTCACCGCCCAGAAGGCGAGCTGGTCCCAGGGCAGCAGGTAGCCGGAGAAACTCAGAATCAGCGTGGTCAGCAGCAGGATCACGCCGGTCGCCCAGGTGAACTGGCGCGGCCTCTTGTAACTGCCGGTGATGAAGGTCCGCAGCATGTGCAGGAACACCATCAGCACCATGCCCTCCGCGCCCAGCCGGTGCAGGTCGCGGATCAACTGGCCGAAGGGCACATTGCTCAGCAGGTTGAGCATATTCTCGTAGGCCGAGAGCGGCGATGGGGTATAGAACACCATCAGGAACATGCCGGTGATGATCTCGACGACGAAGAAATACGTAGTCAGCCAGCCGAGGCGGAGCGTCGGGTAAATGCCCGTCACCGACGCATGGTAGTAGCTGGGCCGCATGTGCATCCAGAAGGCATCGGCGTGCGGGGTCAGGCGCGGATTGGGGCGGCGGCTGGGGGCATCGCCGCGCAGCACCTCGCGGACATCCCGGACGTTCAGCCCGGCCGTGACTCTGGTGACGGTTTCGTCCACCAGGTCGGTGATGGCCCGGCGCGCCCCTTTTTCCTTGATGTCATCCAGAAAAGAAGGAAAAGGCAAAACGGACATTATTTAGCTCCTCAAGCACTGGCGTTCGCCAATAGAGGCTGCTTCGCGTAGCCCCAGGGAAGCTAGGATTTCAACATTACGTGTAACCCTGACCGGCGGCCGGGCCTTTGATACGTTTGCCGGTATGGACAACAAACTCTGTCACCTGGGAAGGATCGTCTAAATGAACAATACCATTCTCGTCGCTGGTGATCTGGCTGCCGTCGTTGAGCACGACCGTGACCTCGAAACGGTCCAGGCTGCGCGGCGCGGGCCCTTCGATGTACAGGCCGTTGGCATGGAACTTCGAGCCGTGGCACGGGCATTCGAAGCGCTCGTTAGTATCCACCCACTTGAACAGGCAGCCCAGGTGCGTGCACACCTTGTAGAGGGCCATCACGCCTTCCGGCGAATTGGAGAACCAGAACCGCCCCTGGGGATTATCCTGCGGCGCGTCGCCCAGGGCGGGCAACTGCGCGCCCGGCACGAAGAAGTCGCCCCCGAATTCGCCCACGCGGAAGCGCGGCAGCAGGTACCAGAGAATCGTGCCACCGCCCGCCCCCAACAACATCACCATCGACGCGCCCCAAATGTAATACAAAAACTCGCGGCGGCTGATCCCGGCGGCCTCCACGGGCTTGGCATCGGCCTGTGGAGCGCGGGCAGACCGGGCCGCGGGTTTCTCCTGCGCAGTCGTCGTCATCGCTTCGCTGCCTCCTGATTGAATTGCGCGCCCTTGTGGCTGGTTGTGAATTGTAGCACAGCGCCTAATTGGACGCAAATTCGATAGCATTAATCAAGATTAAAGCCGATCGACCCGGTCCACCGACCCGGTCCACCGCCCCGGTCGATTTGCCCCGCGCTGCTGACCGCGCCATAATTACCCGCGCACAGGGCGAATGAGTCTCTCGATTCCGCCCGTTGTTCGTCCGATCCGGCGCGGTTTTTCACGCGCCGCTAGCGCGACCAGGGTTGTCTTGCCCGCACAGAATTATACCAACCATGCGATCTTCGTTCCGCCAGTGGAGGTGGGCATGACTCTGCCCCCGGCCACCATCGTCACCAGCACCCGCCAACTCCAGGAATATGTCGACCGCTGGGCAGCCGAGCCTGCGCTGGCCATCGACACCGAGTCGAACAGCCTGCACGCCTACCAGGAACAGGTGTGCCTGATTCAGCTTTCCACCCAGGATGCCGACTTCATCATCGACCCGCTGCACGTCGAGAACCTCGACCCGCTCGGCCGGCTTCTGGCCGACCCGGCCATCGAGATCGTCTTTCACGCGGCGGAATATGACGTGATGTGCCTGAAGCGCGACTATCACTTCGAGTTCGCCAACCTGTTCGATACCATGCTGGCGGCCCGCATCTGCGGCACGGACCGGCTGGGCCTGGGCAGCATGCTGGAAGACCTCTTCCACGTCCAGGCGGACAAAAAGAACCAGCGCGCCAACTGGGGGGAGCGCCCGCTGTCGGCCGAGATGCTGCGTTATGCCCAGATGGACACCCATTACCTGCTCCAGCTCCGCGACTACTGGCAGGCGCGGCTGGTCAGCCTGGGCCGCTGGGAAGAAGCCCGCGAGGCCTTCCGCGCCCTGGTCGACATCCCCGCCGCCGAGCATCACTTCGACGAGGATGGCTTCTGGCGGATCAACGGGGCGCAGCGCCTGTCGCCGACCCAGCTCGCCATCCTGCGCGAACTGTACCTGATGCGCGAGGAGAAGGCCCGCCAGCGCGACCTGCCGCCCTTCAAGATCAGGGCCGACCGCACCCTGCTCGACCTGGCCGTGGCCGAGCCAACCAGCGAAGCCGCCCTGCGCAGAATCGACGGTATGTCGGCGGGCCAGGTGCGCCGCTTCGGACATTACATCCTCAAGGCCGTGCAGCACGGCCGCGCCGCCCCGCCCCCCGCCCGCCCGGCCATGCCGCGCCGGCCCAGCGACGACGTGCTGGCCCGCTACGAAGCCCTGCGCGCCTGGCGCAAGGAACGCGCCAAAAAGCGCGGGGTCGAATCGGACGTGATCATCTCGCGTGACGCGCTCTGGGCACTGGCCCGCCAGAACCCGGCTTCGATGGAAGCCCTGGCGGCCGTCGAGGAACTGGGCGCCTGGAAAACCGAGCAGTACGGCCAGGAAATCCTGCGCGTGCTGGCCCATGCCGAGGGCGATCACGGCCGGAATGGCAAGTAGAGAAACCGACTCTTTTGGGGAGATCGAGGGACCACGATGAAAATTACTTTCCACGGCGCAGCCCAAACCGTCACCGGCTCGCAGCACCTGATCGAGGTCAACGGCCACCGCATCCTGATGGACTGTGGCCTGTACCAGGGCAAGCGCAAGGACGCCTTCGAGCGCAACCGCCGCCTGCCTTTCGATCCGGCCAGCATCGACGTCCTGGTCCTCTCCCACGCCCACATCGACCATTCCGGCAACATCCCCGGCCTGGTCAAGAACGGGTTCAAGGGCGATATCGTCTGCACCTCGGCCACCCGCGACCTGTGCGCGACTATGCTGATGGACAGCGCCCACATCCAGGAAAAGGACGTCGAATTCGTCAACCGCCGCCGCGAGCGCGAGGGTAAGAACCTCTTCGAGCCGCTGTACGTCCAGGCGGATGTGATCGAGGCCATGAAACTCTTCACCGGCACGGCCTACCGCCGCCCCCGGTCAATCGCCCCCGGCGTGACCCTGACCCTGGTCGACGCCGGACACATGCTGGGCAGCGCCAGCGTCGTGCTGGATATCGAAGACCAGGCCGCCGGACGTGATCTGCGGCTCGTGTTCAGCGGCGACGTCGGCCGGGCTGGAATCCCGATCATCAACGATCCGGAGCCGGTCACCGAAGGCGCGGACGTTCTGCTCCTGGAAAGCACCTATGGCAGCCGCTTCCACGAACCCTACGAGGACTCCGAAAGGGCCCTGGAGCGAATCGTCAAGAAAACCTACAAGCGGGGCGGCATGCTGATCATCCCGGCCTTCGCCGTGGGCCGGACCCAGCAGTTGGTCTATTCCCTCCACAAGCTGTTCAACAGGCATGACATCCCCAGAATGCCGATCTACGTGGACAGCCCGCTGGCGACCAACGTCACCGAAGTGTTCCGGATGCATCCGGAGGTCTACGACGCCGAGATCCGCCAGTTCCTCCAGAGCGATGCGGATGGCAACCCGTTCGGGTTCGACAATCTGCACTACACCCGTTCGGTCGACGAAAGCAAGGAACTCAACTTCCTGCGCGAGCCGGCCATCATCATCAGCGCCAGCGGCATGATGGAAGCCGGGCGGATCCTGCATCACCTGCGCAACCGGATCGACGACCCGGCCAACACCATCCTGATCGCCGGCTGGCAGGCCCCGGATACCCTCGGCCGCCAGATCATGGACGGCAAGCCCGTCGTCAAGATTTTTGGCGAAGAACGCCAAGTCCGCGCCCACATCGAAACCCAACTGGGCTTCAGCGGCCATGCCGATCACAACGAACTGCTGGCCTGGGCCGGCGCGATGCAAAAACGTCCCAGCCGGACCTTCCTGGTGCATGGCGAGCCGGAGGCCAGCGCGGCCCTGGCGAAGAGCCTGCAATCCAATCTTGGCTTGCGCCGGATCGACATCCCGAATATGCACGAGGCCTTCGAGGTCAACCTGGCATGAGCGAAGGGCGCAGCATCTTCTACGAGAACTGGCGCGACTGTCTGCGCGCGCACTACATGCACGTCATCCGCACTCAGGATCGCGTGACCGAGCCGACCCTGCACGGCGTCCTCCTCCGCGTGGGTTTCAGCGAAGACGAGATCAAGGAAATGGCCGTCCGGGCCAGGATGCGCGAGGTCGATGCCGCGCCAGGAGACCTACCCACCCTGGACTGATCCGTCCAGCGCGCCGGGCGATTTCACCGTCAGGCGCTGCAGCGGGATGAAGGACGCGCCCTCCGGCTCGGTAATTGGCAGAACGGACCCGGCCGGGCTTTCATAGAGGCCCATCGCCAGCGTGACGCTGTCCGCCGCCAGATCGGCAGGCACCTGCACGAAGAAGGTCTGGACTATCGTCTCCTCCGGGCGCCACAGGTCGGAGGGGTAAGTCACGCAGACCTGGGCATCGCCCTGGGCCAGAATCGGACCACCTTCCGCGGGCGGCACGGGGCCATACAGGTGAATGAAGGCGCTGTACGGCCGGTCCAGGGCCATCCTGGCCCGGAAGGCAAGCTGGATGGCCAGCCGCTCGCCCGGCTGGATCAGCTCCGGCAGGGGCTCCACCAGCGCCACCTCGACCATCCCCCCGAATTCAGACCAGGAACTGCTCGCCAGGCCGCTGGCTTCCGGCGTGAAGCGAGTCACCGAATACCGGGCGGGGGTTTCGGCCAGGTCGTGGTCGAGCGTCGTCAGCGCGCCCCAGCGAGCCAGTTCGGCGGCAAGCGTGGGCTGATAGCGGTCCAGAACGACATAAATCGCCGGGCGGCCAGCCACGACCTGGCATCCGTTGGCATCGAACGCGCCCGTGGGATGACCGTTCAAGCGGTAGGCTGAATAACGCACGATCGGGTGGGAGGGCGTGAACGGCGCGAAGTAGACCGGCAGCGGTTCCGCGACGGTCGCCAGGATAACATCCACACTCTGGTGGACGGGCTGCTCCATCAGGTCAAAGACTTCCGGCCGGCGCAACCAGCTTTGAAAGGCGAGCAGGCTATCCGCCCCGGCCCAGGCCACCAGCAGCAGCGGGACTACCCAGCGCGGCCCAGGCGCGCGGCGCAGCCAATCCCCCAACGCGACCGCCCCCAGCCCGATCAGCAGTGCCAGCGGGACCACCAGTCCAATCGCCCGCAGGAAGTGCGGGGCGCGATCGCTGAGAAGCGACGGTGCGACCGATACCAGCGCCAGCCCGGCCAGCCAGACTCGCTCGAAACGGGGCAGTGTCGCCCGCTGTCCGCGCGCGGGCAGGATCAGAGCTGCGAGGCCCGCCAGTCCCAGGATCGCCAGCGGCACGTCCAGCAGCGGGCGGCCGGGGATATTCCACTGTGCGGTCGCGTCACCCTGCCCCAGCAGCGCGCCCATCCAGATCACGAGGTTCTGGAACACGCCGCCGGGGTCCAGCACCGCCACGTCGGAGGCACGGTGCAGCGCCTCGGCCGGGTGGAAGGCGGTATAGAGCAGTGCGGGCAGCATCACGACCAGCGCCCCGGCCCCGGCCAGCAGCGCGCCCGCGCGCCGCTCCCGCGCCCGCGCCCACCAAACGAGCGTCAGCAGCAAATAGACGATCCAGGCCCGCGCCGAAAAATAGGTATAAGCCAGCAGGCCGGTCAGCAGCCCGCCCAACAGCCAGGTCCGCCGCCGGTTACCGCGCGAGGCCCGCCACAGGACCGCCCCGGCCAGCGCCCCGACCAGCGGCAATAACAACCCGCGCAAAACCAGATGGCTCAGATGGACGTGGACATACAGCGCACCCAGCCCGGCCAGCGCCCAGGGTCCGGCCCGCCGCCCGATCACCTGGCGCGCCAGGGCGTGGACGGCCGCCAGCGTCAGCACCCCGCTCAGAACCCCCACCAGCCGCACCCCCAACAGTTCGTCGTCGAAGATCGCCACAGCCGGCGTCAGCAGGTACATCCAACCGCTTTCCCGCCCAAAATTACCGGGAAAGAAGGGGACGAAACGCGGCGCTTCCAGCAGACTCAGGGCATCCAGCCAGTTATAGGCCTCGTCGAAGTGAAGCATGCCCCGCATCTGCCCCACCCCCGCCACGCGCAGCAGGGCGCCAACCCACAGCGCCGCGATCACCCCGCCCAACCCGATCCATGACCACCGCAGTCCACCCCGCATCAATCCCTCACTCGCCCCTCGTCAATCGCGCGCGAACCTGCATCCGTTGCCACTATGCCAGCCCGCCCACCGCCTGTCAACAGGATCAACCAGCAGACACGCGGGGCAACCGTCTGAACCCAAAGAGAACACCCCATCGCAAGGACGCGCGGCCGAGAGCGCGACGCCCTGGCATTTTTGGTGCTCGTCCTGGCGCTTCAAAGCGCTTCTTGAGGGGATGGCTCTGATCGATGTGCAGGATAAGGCCGCTACGCGTTAAAATAGAATCAATCCAGATTCCCGACGGCCTCCGCTAGAATGCTGCGGGGAAGCGATGAGTGTCAATGACCGCGTGTTTTCCCAATTTCTGACGGGCGAAGGCGCCTACCCCTTGGACAACAATGGGTTCTGGGCCCTGGATCGCCGCCTGCCAGGCTGGGCGCGCCGATCCAATCCTATCGTGCGCCGTCACCTGGGCGGGTTCTGGAAAGCCTCCCTCCCGGCCCTGGACGAGTTAGGCTGGCTGCTCATCGGCCAGCTCCTCTTTCTCCTGCCGGCGCTGTTCTGGCAGGCGTTTCTGGAGTTGATCTCCCTGGCCGGGCTGCTGTCGATGTTCGTGCTGCCCATCGGCCTGGTCTATTACGTCCGGGCCGTGGTCGGCATCACTCGCTCGGCCGCCGGGTCGATCATCAGCGAGCGCCAGACCCAGATGCTCGACCTGCTGCGCGCCACGCCCTACCCGCTGCGGATGATCCTGCTCAGCAAGGCTGCGGCTGCCGTCTGGCGTCAGATGGACAACCTGAGTCTGCTGGTCTTCATCACCGCCGGGCTGAGCCTGCCGCCGATCGTGATCCAGCAGGCCACGCTCTACCCGCCGGACAAACAGACTCCCATCCCGCAGATCATGGCGGCGGCCGGGCTGCTGGCCAGCGTACTGCGCGTCTGCCTGGAACCGCTGATGGCCGCGTCGGTGGCGCTGGTGGCGGGCGCGCTGGCCGACTTCGAGATTTCGGCCACCACCTGGGCCTCGCTCTCGATGCTGGCCTACGCCGTGCTGATCAACCTGCCGCGCCTGCTGCCGATGTCCTGGCCGGTCCGGCTGGTCGTGGAGTCGATCCTGCCGGTCATCCTGCCAATCGTGTTCACCGGGCTGGCCCTGCATATCGCCCAGCGCCTGCTCCAGCGAGATTGACCGGCGAGGCCCCAGGCCGGGAGCAGTGTCGTGCCCGGAATCCGCCCTCGGCTCGCATTGCTTCTGTTTTCTCCGGCCTCTGGCCTCTCGGTCTCTGGCCTCGGTCTTCTCCGGCCTCCGGCCTCCCGACCGCGCCAACTTCGATCTACCCGCCCGTCGATGGGCATGCTATAATGGCAACCCTATGGATGACGCCGCCTGGATGCGCCTGGCCCTGGACGAAGCCCGCCGCGCGCTGGAACATGACGATGTCCCGGTTGGGGCACTGGCCGTGCGCGAGGGGCAGGTCATCGGGATCGGACGCAACCGCCGCGAGGCGGATCAGGACCCAACCGCCCACGCCGAGATGATCGCCATCCGGCAGGCGGCGGCCCACATCGGGCACTGGCGGCTGGAGAACGTGACGCTGTACTGCACGCTGGAGCCATGCACGAGGTGCGCCGGGGCGATGATCCTGGCCCGGCTCCCCCGGCTGGTGATCGCCACCCGCGATCCGAAGGCGGGCATGGGCGGCAGCGTGCTCGACCTGCTCGACCACCCGCAGCTCAACCACCGGGTGGAGGTGACGCAGTTGGACGGCCCGCTGGCCGAGGAAGCAGCCCAGTTACTCAAGGACTTCTTCGCGAGTCTGCGGGCGCAGGGCCAGAAATAGACAAGTGAATATCCGGAGAGGTGCCAGAGTGGCCGAATGGGCCTGTCTCGAAAACAGGTGTGGTCCTTGTGACCACCGTGGGTTCGAATCCCACCCTCTCCGCCACACCCGACTGCTGCGCCCTGGCGCGGCAGTTTTTCTTGGGGCACACCGGCCCAGCGCGTAGGGCCGGTGGACAATCCCCGCGGCGGTTGTATAATTCGCGGCGGGAAGGAAAATAGACTGTGAAGCCTTTTCAAATACGATTTGTAGGTCTGCTGGTGCTTGTCCTGGCGCTGGCTGGCTGCGCGACCGCCCCTGAGGCCATCCCCACCGCCACCCCCGCGATTGTGCCCGTGGTCCGCAGCGCGGGCGTGCTGGCCCTGCCCGCCATGACCGCCACCCCGTCGCCCAGCCCGGCTGCTCCCCCCACCCCAACCGCCACTTCAACCCCGGTCGAACGGCCCGACGTGGTCGTCTGGTGGCCGGCCGACCTGTGGCCCGCGTCCGAGTCGCCGGCCAGCGCGGTGCTGCAAGCCCAGATTCAGGACGCGCGCGACATGCTCGATCTGACCATCCAGGTGCGCGAGCGCCGTCTGGACGGCACGGGCGGAATCCTGTCCGCGCTGCGGGCCGCGAAGACCATCGCTCCCGCCGCGATGCCCGACCTGATCCTGATCCCCCGCCAACATCTTTCGAGCCTGATCGAATCCGGCCTGCTCGTCCCGTTGGATGACCTGCTGCGCGACACGCTGGAGCGCGATTTCTTCCCCCCGGCACGGGCGCTGGGCCGCTTTCAGGAGGCCCAGTATGGCATCGCCTACACCCTGAACCTCCAGCATATCGTCTACCGGGAATCGACCTTCAGCGCCCCGCCTTCGACCCTCTCCGCCGTGCTGGAATCCGGCCAGCCAATCGCCTTCACGACCGGCAGCCCGACGGCCCTGATTCAATATGTCGCGGCCGGTGGCCGGCTGGTGGACGAGAATGGGCTTCCCGTGCTGGATGAAGCACCACTCCTGGCGGTGCTGGAATTCTACGAGCAGGCGGCTGCGGACGGGCTGCTCGACAACAGTATCCTTGAGTACCAATCCCCGACCGCGTACTGGGATAACTTCCTGCGTGGCGGGCTGGGTCTGGCCCAGGTCGACGCCGTCTTCTTCCTCAGCGTGCACCAGCAGACCGCGCAGCTCCGCGCCGCGCCGATCCCCACCCTGGACGGGCGCGGCCTGACCACGCTCGACGGCTGGCTGTGGGTCATGACCGCGACCGACGCCGCTCGCCAGCCCCAGGCGGCCGCCTTCCTCGATTGGATGCTACGGGTGGAAAACCAGGCGGCGTTCACAGAAGCCATGCGGCGGCTGCCCTCGCAGCGCCCGGCCTTACGCCTGGCCGGGCTGGGGGATTACGCCGATCTGGTCGAAGACCTGCTGGACGAGGAGCACGTCATCCCGGCCAGCGCCATCAGTTCGACCGCCGCGACCAGCCTCCAGAACGCGCTGGTCGCCGTGCTCAACCGCACCCGGCTCCCCGCCGACGCCGCCGCCGAAGCGGTGGCAGGAATGAAGTAAAGGCGGCTGTTGGTGATTGGTTTTTAGTTCCTGGTTAAGGCTAAGAGCCAATAGCCAGCGCGCGGAATACTATTTCCTACACCGTCTTGCCTTTACCAAAAACCAACCACCAACAACTAACCACTGCCTCTTTCGATACTGTAAATCTCCTGCGTGATCCCATCCGTCTCGGCTTCCGGGCCGAGCGAACCGGCCTGCTCCGGGCGGATCAGAGTCTCCAGACGGCGAAAGCCCAGCTTGTGGGCGCGGTCACTGATCGCGGCCAGCACCGGCCCGCTGAGCGCCGTCGCCGCCCACACGTAGACAAGCGCCAGACGGGGATCGAAGGGCGATTCGACATACATCACAAAGAAGTTGCTGCCCGCCGCGCTGAAGCGCAGGCGCTCGACCCGCTGGCTACGCAGCGCGGGCACCCCGGCCCACAGATCCGGCCAGCGCATCAGCCACTCCTGGAGGGCGCTCTGCCCCCGCCCCAGCGGCATCGCCCAGCCCTGAATCTGAGCCGGCTCCGCGGCCCGGTGCGGCGTCGACTGGTAGAAAACCTGCCCGGTGCGCGCCGGCCAGGTCATCCGCTGCACACGGGCCAGCGGCTGCCACGGCTCCGGGCTGAAGTCCTGCACGTCCGCGTTGGCGATCGTCACCCGCTTGCAGCCCAGTTCCTTTGCCAGCGCCACGCTGTGGGCCAGCAGGGCCTGCTCCAGCCCGCGCCCGCCGGCCTCGGCATGCACGTACAGCACGCCCACGTGCAAATGCTCGCCGAAGGGGGCCGGCTCGTTGCCGGGGAAGACCTCGGCCTCGGCCAGGACCCGGCCGTCGATCTCGGCCACCAGCGGAATCCCCGCCGGGAGGGATGAGGAACCCGCCGTGAGACTCAGCAGGTGGGTCAGGTGGACGGCGCAGGTCTCCAGGCTCATCCAGGGGCCGCCGTGCAGCCAGCGCTCGTGGATGGTCAGGGCCTCGTAGGGCACGTCCTGCACCTGCCCGTCCTCGCCCAGGCGCTGCCAGCGGGTGATGTTCGAGGTATGGATCGCGGTGATGGCGGCGGTATCATCCAGGGTCGCCGTCCGCACGATGATCTGGCTCATCTTCGACCTTCCAGGCGTGACACAGGTGATACAGAATTCGAGATGTGACTACAACAGGTCGGCGATCGCCAGGCGCGGCTCCCGCTTGGGGAAGAGCACGTCCAGCCGGTCGTGGTCTGCCTCATGGCTGTGAGTGGCCGCCAGGTCGTCCACCCCGAACCAGCCGGTGACGAGCCGCACGAAATCGGCCGCGGGCAGTTCCAGGGCAATCTCCGGGCCACTCTCCCCCAGCGCGATCTCGGCCGTTTGCTCCTCCGTCGTCACGCGCAGCCGCCCCCCCGCCCCAAAGCGCGAGCCCGCCAGGCGAGCCGCCAGGGTGGGCGCGAGCAGATCGAGCAATTTGGGTAGATCGTGCAGCCGCAGGAAGCCCGCCCCGGTGAACTCGCGCCGCGATCCGCCATGCACCAGGGCATGCCGCATCAGGCGGCTTTCCGGGTGGATGAACAGTCCGATCCGCTCGGCGTTGTAGTCGCGGGCGGACTGGGCCGCCGCGCCGAGCAGCGCCTCGGCCGCGTCGGGATCGTCCCCGGCGTATTCGATGATCGAAAAGCGCGCGGCTTCATTCTCCAGAAACCAGTTGACCTGACCATTGCTGACCATCCGCAGGTAGGCCACGATCTCGTCATCGATCTCGGCCACCAGAAAATCATCCTGGTCGTAGCGGCCGATGTCGGCCAGAAAGCCAAGCTGCCAGTCCCAGGTTGCCTGGTCGCGGGCCAGCAGGTAATGGCCGCGCGCGCTTTCCACATCGTACAGGCGCATCACCGCCGGCAGGTCGCTGCTGTAAAACCGGCGGACGCTGACCTCCTGGCCGCGCAGGCCCAGGTAAGCCGCCGCACGGCGCTGGTAGCTGTGGCTCTGATCCATCCGGCTGGCGCGCAGGGCATGGTCGAGATCGATCTCGCTCTCGTAGCTGGTCAGGTACAGGCCAACCGCGTACTCGTAGCCCCACTTCTCGTAGAAATTCGGGATGCCCAGGATCAGGCCCAAGGCGTCCCCGCGCTCGGTCATGCGCTGCAAGGCGCGCTCGATCAGCAGGCTGGCATAGCCCTGCCCGCGATACGTCTCCAGCGTCCCCACGACGCCGATCTCGCCCGTCGGAATCAGGGAGTCGCCGATCCGGATCTGGCGCGGGACGACCATCACATGCGCGGCGATCTCGCCCTGCGTCCCATCGATCACGAAACAGTCGGCCGGGTCGAAGCCCGGAAAGGCGCCGTACCAGCGCGTCAGAAAATCGACATCGCCCGGCCCGTGCACCAAACGAATGTGCTCGGCAATCCGGTCCCAGTCATCCGGCCAGCGGATATTCCGAATCTCCATGGGCACGCACCTTGAGGTATTCTTCCCGATCCAGATAAGGCCGGACTGTGCCCGCCTCAGCCACCCACACGCCCGTGGCGAACCGGTCGACGAAGTAGCGGTCGTGGACGACGGCCAGCACCGTGCCATCGTAGGTCGCCATGGCCTGCTCGAAACGCTCCCGTGACGGCACGTCCAGATGATTGATCGGTTCGTCCAGTATAAGCAGATTGCAGCCCTGCGCCACTAAGACGGCCAGCATCAGCCGGGCGCGCTCCCCGTAGCTCAGGTCGCGGACCGGCGCGAAGACGTCATCCCCCGCGAACAGGAAGTAGTGCAGGAAGTTGCGCGCGTCGGTCTCCGACTGGGTGACCACGGCCAGGATCGTCTCCAGGGCGTTGCTGTCCGGGTCGAGCGTGCCCTGCTCCTGGGAGAGGTAACCCGCGCGCGTGCTCGGCCCGAAGCGCACCCGCCCGGCCAGCGCGGGCAGTTCGCCCATGATCGTCCGGATCAGGGTCGTCTTGCCCGTGCCGTTGGCCCCCAGCAATGCGATCCGCTCCCCGGCGCGCAGGCGCAGGTCGATCCCCGCCAATAGCGGGCCGGTGGATGGGTATCCCACCGCCAGGTCTTCCAGGCGCAGCACTTCCTGGCTGCCCGGCGCGACCTCGGCGAAGTCCAGTTTCATCTGCCAGGTGAGTTTGGGCTTCTCGACCCGCTCGTCGGAGTCCAGGTAGCGTTCCAGGCGCTTTTCCTTGGCCTTGGCTTTGTGGGCCACCTTCTTGGCGTAGCGGCGCTGGGTGGAATCCTTGGTCGCGTTCTCCTTGCGCACGGCGCGGGCCATCGTCTGCTGGACGTCGTGCCTGAGCCGCTCGACCTCGACCACCTGGTCGCGGTACTGGGACCACTGTTTCTCGCGCGCCCTGACGACCGCCTCGACGTAGGCCGTGTAGTTGCCGGGGTAACTCGCCGCGCCGTGCGTGTCGGGGTCCAGCGCGACGATCCGGGTCACCGTCCGGTCGAGGAAGGTGCGGTCGTGGCTGACGATCAGCGCCGCGCCGGAGAAGGCCGCCAGCCAGTCCTCCAGCCATTCCAGGGCGGTGATGTCCAGGTGGTTGGTCGGCTCGTCCAGCAGGAGGAGCTGCGGCCCGGCCAGCAGCAGCCGCGCCAGCCCCAGCCGGGTCTTCTGCCCGCCGCTGAGAATGCCCACCGGCCCGTCCAGGTCGAGGCCATCCAGTCCCAGCCCGGCCAGAATCGGCGCGCTCTGCTCCGGCACATACAGCCCGCCCAGCCGCTCGATCTGGGCCAGGGTGCGCTCGTAGGCAGTGACCACGTCCGGCGCGGCCGGGGTTTCGGCCAGGCGGTGGCCCAACTGCTCCAGGTCGGCCTCCAGCCCGGCCAGGCGGCGCGCCTCCGGGTAGAGCAGGTCGCGGACGGTTTGATCGGGCGGCGGCTCCAGCCCCTGCGGCAGGTAACCGATTCGCAGGTCGCTGGGGGTGAAGCTCACCCCGCCGCCGGAGGGGGATTCCTCCCCGCTGACGATGCGCAGCAGCGTGGTCTTGCCGCAGCCGTTGGGGCCGATCAGGCCGACCCGCTCGCCGGGATTGACCACCAGGCTGACGTTGCTCAGGATGACCTGATCCCCGTAACGTTTGCTGATTTGACTGACGGTAAGCATAGAGCCAGCGTCCTTTCGATGGGAGCGCGGGCGCTGCCTGCTGCTGAAATACACCCAGCAAGGCGCAATACAAAAAGCCGCAGGCAGACGCCCGCGGCTTGGTTTTTGTCTGGGTGAAGTCGAATGGCTGGTCGCGCGAAGGCGGCAGCGTAGCAACATCGGGCTCCCGCCAGGGCGGAAACCGGCAAGACAAAGGGGCGCGGTGCGTCCTCTGTTATGCGCTGTTGCTGCGAACTGTCACGGGAAAACCTCCTGCCGCGCCGATACTGCCCCCCATTGTACGGGACGCCCGCGCCGCGTGTCAATAGTGCTATGCCTGACGGAAATACAAGAAGTCGTTTGCCGAGAATAACGACACGAATGCAAGAGACGGGGGCGCCTGGACAGGGACTCCGTCGTCGCAGGCGACGCCGCTACGAAAACGCGCCTGGGCGGTCGGAGCGATGCGTAACCTTATTTTCGGCAAACGACTTCTTTGGTCTCCAATCGCGATACCCCAGCCGGCCAACCCTGCACGCAAATTCCACAGTCCTTCCAGATCATTTTACGAGCGTTCCACGGCTTCTCCACACGCTCCCGGCAGAATACAGGGCAGAGTGTTGACCTGAACGATTGACACCCAACGAAACCGATAACCATAAGGAGATGGACCAATGTTCAAGAAGACGGCATTTGTGACAACCCTGGTCGTGGTAATGACGAGCGCGCTCTTCGGCGCGTCGGTGGCCCTGGCGGATGGCGGCGACAGCCTCGTCCCGGTCTACATCGAAGGCAACGGCTGGGCCGACTGCTTCGCGGATGGACGCATCAACGGCTGCACCCTGAACACCCCGGTCGGCATCTACGTCACCCGCGAAAGCCAGGTTGCGGTGGACGAGAACGGTGTCCCGGCCTGGAACGAAGACGGCACCCCGGCCTACAAGGATGTCGTGACCGGCATCGAGCTGTGGGGCGTCATGTCCGGCTACGCGGACGAGAGCAAGATCATGCGCGTGTCGGTGGAAGACATCCGGGAGGCCGTGGCGGCCAGCAACGGCGCGGACGTGGTCCTCTCGCAGAGCTACGGCTACACCCTCGGTTACTCCGCCACCGGCTACTTCTGGGTCACCGCGCCGGATGGCTACAGCTTCGTCTGGGAAGGCGCGGACCTCCTCGGCTAACCCCCCGGTTATGCTCCCCCCTGTCGGTGAGAGGTAGGGTCAGCCCTGCCTCTCTCTGTTTTGCCTCCCCGGCCAGACACGACACCCCCATCAGCACATTTGTACTATACTCTACTCACATGAACCTTGCACGCCTGGTTTTACCAATAACCAGAAACCAATCACCAACAACCCACCCCGAAGGGGGACCCTATGAGCGAAGACATCCGGATCGTGGACGTGACCGCCGAGAACGTCGACCGGGAAGGCTTTTTCTGCTGCAAGAGCAAGGCCAAATCCCCCGGCTACCAGCAAAAACTGGCCTGGATCAAGGCCCGCTTCGAGGAAGGCCTGCGCCTCAAAGTCCTCTACCAGGGCAAACGCTCCTTCGCCTTCATCGAGTACATCCCCGGCGCGTTCACCTGGCGCGCCATCGACGCGCCCGATTACATGGTGATCCACTGCCTGTGGGTAGTCGGCAGCGGCAAGAAACAGGGTTTCGCCTCGCGCCTGCTCGATCTCTGCCTGCAAGACACCCAGGCCAGCGGCCTGGCCGGAGTCGCCGCCGTCGCCAGCCGGGGCGTGTGGCTGACCGACACGCGCTTCTTCCAGCGCCAGGGTTTCCAGGTGGCTGCCCAGGCGCCGCCCGCCTACGACCTGGTTGTACGCAAATTCCGCGCCGCGCCCGATCCGGCCTTCCCGACCGACTGGGACTCTCGCCTGGCCGCCCTGGGGCCGGGCCTGGTCGTGGTGCGCAGCGGACAGTGCCCGTACCTGGACGACGCCACGATCGCCGCCCTGGAGGCCGCCGCTGAGCTGAACGTCCCGGCCCGCGTGGTCGAGTTCACGTCCGGCGCCGAGGCCCGGCAGGCCGCCCCCTGCCCGTTCGGCGTCGCGGCCCTGGTCTATCATGGCAAGATGCTGACTCACGCTCCCCAGCTCAAGAAGGACGTGATCGCCCTTCTGCAAGCCAACGGGGCGGCTCCCGGTTAGGAACCGCCCCGCCCGACTGCGACCTATGTCGCGACCGTCTCCGGCGCGATCGTCTGGAAGTCCAGACTCTCGCCGGAGGCGTCCACGTCCACCCAGACGTGATCGCCCTCGCGCAGGTGGCCCTCCAGGATTTGCAGAGCCAGCGGGTCCTGCAGTTCGCGCTGGATCGTCCGCTTGAGCGGCCGTGCCCCGTAGACCGGGTCGTAGCCGCGCTCGGCCAGGAAGGTCCGCGCCGCGTCGCTGAGGCTGATCGTCAGGTTGCGCTCTGCCAGCAAACGCTCCAGACGGCCCATCTGGATATCCACGATCCGCGCCAGGTGTTCCGGCCGCAGGTTGTGGAACAGGATGATCTCGTCCAGGCGGTTGAGGAACTCCGGCCGGAAGTGCTGATCCAGCTCCTTGAGCACCTGGGCCCGTACCGCGGGATCATCGGCGTTGCCGGCCGCCTTGAGGTGCTGGCTGCCGACGTTGCTGGTCAGGATGATCACGGTATGGGTGAAGTCGACTGTACGGCCCTGGCCGTCGGTCAGACGGCCGTCATCCAGCACTTGCAGGAAGACGTTGAAGACCTCCGGATGAGCCTTTTCGATCTCGTCGAACAGGATCACGGCATACGGCCGGCGCCGGATCGCCTCCGTGAGCTGGCCGCCTTCATCGTAGCCGACATAGCCGGGCGGCGCGCCGATCAGGCGGGCGACGCTGTGGCGCTCCCCGTACTCGCTCATGTCGATCCGCACCATGGCATCTTCCGAGTCGAACAGGAATTCCGCCAGGGCGCGGGCCAGCTCGGTCTTGCCGACACCGGTCGGCCCCAGGAACAGAAAGCTGCCCATCGGCCGGTGGGGATCTTGCAGACCGGCCCGCCCGCGCCGCACGGCGCTGCTGACGGCCTGGATAGCCTCATCCTGCCCGATAACACGCTCGTGCAGGCGCGTCTCCATGCGCAGCAGCTTGTCGATCTCGCCTTCCAGCAGGCGGCTGACCGGGATGCCCGTCCAGCGGGAGACTACCACGGCGATCTCGTCGGCGTCCACCTCCTCCTTGAGCATCGCCCCTGCCTCCTGAAGCTGGCGCAGTCGGGCCTCCTCATGGCGCAGACGCTTCTCCAGATCGGGGATGACCCCGTACTGGATGCGCGAGGCCTGTTCCAAATCGACCTGGCGCTGGGCCTTTTCCAGGTTCACCCGAGCTTGATCCAGATCCGTCTTGACGGCGCGAATCGCCTGAATGGCGTCCTTCTCCGCCTGCCAGCGCGCGGTCAGTTCGCTGGAGCGCTCGCGCTGGTCGGCCAGTTCACCTTCCAGCTTATGCAGCCGCTCGCGGGAGGCTTGGTCGTGCTCCTTCTTGAGCGCCTCGCGCTCGATTTCTAGTTGCATGATCGCCCGGTCGACCTCATCCAGCACCTGCGGCTTGGAGTCGATCTCGGTCCGCAGGCGGGACGCGGCCTCGTCGATCAGGTCGATGGCCTTGTCCGGCAATTGCCGGTCGCTGATGTAGCGGTGGCTGAGCGTTGCGGCGGCGATCACGGCGCTGTCCTGAATGCGCACCCCGTGATGGACCTCGTAGCGTTCCTTCAGCCCGCGCAGGATGCTGATCGTGTCCTCGACGCTCGGCTCGCCCACGAAGATCGGCTGGAAACGCCGTTCCAGCGCGGCGTCCTTCTCGATGTGCTTGCGGTACTCGTCCAGGGTCGTCGCGCCGATGGCGTGCAACTCGCCCCGGGCCAGCATCGGCTTGAGCATATTGCTGGCGTCCATCGCGCCCTCGGCCGCGCCCGCGCCGACAATCGTATGCAGCTCGTCCAGAAAGACGATGATCTCGCCCTGTGAGTCCGCGATCTCCTTGAGCACGGCCTTGAGCCGTTCCTCGAACTCGCCCCGGAACTTGGCCCCAGCCACCAGGCTGCCCATGTCCAGGGCGATGATGCGCTTGTTCTTGAGGCCTTCCGGCACGTCGCCATTGACGATCCGCTGGCTGAGACCCTCCACGATAGCCGTCTTGCCGACACCCGCCTCGCCGATCAGGACCGGGTTGTTCTTGGTGCGCCGGCTGAGGACCTGAATCGCGCGCCGGATTTCTTCGTCGCGCCCGATCACGGGGTCGAGCTTGCCCTGGCGAGCCAGGGCAGTCAGATCGCGGCCGTACTTTTCCAGGCTCTGGAAGGTCGATTCGGGGTCCTGGCTGGTGACGCGCTGCCCGCCGCGAATGGCCGTCAGCGCGTTCAGCACGTGCGCCTCGTCGACGCCATGCCGCGCCAGCAGCGCCCCCATCAAGTCGTCTTTGGCCAGCGCCAGCAGGATATGCTCGGTGCTGATGTAGTCGTCCTTCATCCGGCGCGCTTCCTGCTCGGCCCGGGTCAGGACATCGAAAGCCGGGCGGCTGAGGCCAGGCTGTTGGTCTGGCTTGTTAAGGCGCGGCAGGCCGTCGATCTGGCCTTGCACGTCAGCCAGAATCGCCTCCGGCCGGCCGCCGATCTTGGCGATGACTTCCGGCACAACCCCCTGCGGCTGGGTCAGCAAGGCTTGCAGCAGGTGGGCCGGGTGAATCTCTGTGTGGCCGGCCGTCTCGGCCTGGCGCTGCGCAGCCAGCACGGCCTGCTGCGCTCTGGTGGTGAATCGATTCAGGTCCATAAAGTTACTCCCACGCAATCCCCACGAGGGGGAGTTTTTCGATCGGTTTTGATGCGATC
>CAZHMJ010000016.1:0-21767 GCA_964533805.1 uncultured Anaerolineae bacterium
TGTCGCCGTATGTGGTCCGGCTGGCGGTCACCGATGTGGCCACCGCCGGGGCGACGGTTGGCCGGCTGTATGCGCTGTCGACCGCGGGCAGTATCATAGGAACCTTCGCGCCCTCCCTCGTGATGATTCCGGCGGTAGGGACTGCCTGGACGTTCGCCCTCATGGCCGGGGCGCTGCTGGTGATCGCGCTGACAGGGCTGTTTTGGGTTCAGCCCAGGCGGGCCTGGCGGCTGGCCTGGATGCCCATTGCGTTGCTGGCCGCGCTGGCGCTGGTGATCCGGGGGCCGGTCAAGCCCGCTCCGGCCGGAACACGGCTCCTGTATGAGGCCGAAACACAATACAACTATGTCCAGGTCGTCGAAGTCGAGCCCGGCGTGATCGTCTCCAGGCAGCAGCCGGGCACACGCCTGCTGCTGTTGAACGAAGGGCAGGGCGTCCACTCCGTCTACCATCCGGACATCCTCCAGACCCAGGCGACCTGGGATATGTTTCTGGCTGCGCCGTATTTCAACCTGCCTCCCTACGAGCCGGGTTCGGTCGATCGCGTGGCGATCATCGGTCTGGCGGCGGGAACGATCGCGCGCCAGTACACCGAGGTCTATGGGCCGCTGGCTATCGACGGGATTGAGATCGATCCGGGTATTGTCGAAGCAGGCCGCGAGTATTTTGGCATGACGATGCCGAATCTGAATGTGGTAGCCGATGATGGCCGGTACGGACTGTCGCGTTTGGGCGGGGATTACGATCTGATTGGCATCGATGCCTACCGGGTGCCATATATCCCCTGGCACCTGACGACCGTCGAGTTCTTCGAGGAAGTGCGCGACCATCTCGCGCCCGATGGGGTGGTGATGATCAACGTTGGGCGGGCGGCCAGCGACCGGCGGCTGGTCGACGCGATGGCTGCCACGCTTTTCAGGGTGTTCCCCAGCGTGCACGCCATCGACGTGCCTTATTCGTTCAACACCATGCTGGTAGGGACTGTGCTGGAAAGCGACCCGGCCAATCTTACAGCAAATTTGAGTCTGCTCCCGGCAGAAGCCCATCCCCTGCTGCGGGACACCCTGAGTCTGGCCGCCCAGGCGATCGTGGCGGTTCATCCTTCATCCATCGTGTTCACGGACGATCAGGCTCCGGTGGAGACTCTGATCAACACCATGATCCTGGAGTTTGTGACCGGGCAGGGCAATCTGGACCAGGTCGGCGACTAGATCACGAGCTGGTCATACAACAGTTCCTGGCTGAGCTCCTTCACCACGGTCTCACGCGAACGGAGAGTCAGGGTCGCCGCGGAAATCCCCAGGCGCATGGCCTCGTCCAGGGGGACCTGATTGACCATGCCGAAGATCACCCCCGCCGTCAGCGCGTCACCCGCCCCCGTTTCGTCCCGGATTTCCGTCCGGATTGCCGGAATCTGACCCCGATCGCTGCCACTGGCATACACCAGGCCGCGCACGCCGAGGGTGATCACGGCGATTCGCACCCCGCGCTCCACCAGGGTCTGAGCGACGATGATGGCTGCTTCGGTGTCGCGCTCGGTCACGGTTTGCTCGCACAGGACATCCGCCTCGGCCAGGTTGGGCGTGATGAGATGAATCCGGTTGAGATAAGGCCGCAGCCGGCTGGCCAACGAGGGGGCCGTGGGATCGGCGCAAACCGGGACATTGTGTTTTCCAGCCAGCGCGAACACGGTGCGCAGAGTCTCCGTGCTGAGATTGGCGTCGATGACTACCAGGGAAGCTTGCTCAAACAGATCGGCGTTGTTCTCCAGATAGACTGGCGTGATGTGTTCGGTGATGGAGTAGTCACTGACGGCCGTATCCAGTTCACCATCGGGCTTGAGCAGGGCCATGTAGTGTCCGGTGCGGGCTTCGGGGACGGATAGAATGCGCTCCGTGTGGACGCCGGCCTCACTGGAACTGGTCAGGATGTATTCTCCGGCCGAGTCGGTCCCGACCGCCGATAGCAGCCAGGTGGGGACTTCCAGCCGGGCCAGATTCTCGGCGATATTGCGGGCGACTCCGCCCATGCTGCTCCGGATCCGGCCAGGAGTCGAGATGCCAGGGGTCACGCCGTAATCCGGACGGCCCTTCACGTCAATTCCGGCAGACCCAATGACGAGGACGTGGCGTTCTTCGTTGAAGCTGTCCATGCGGGCACTCCTGATGCTGGCTGCCGACCTAAAATCAAGCGGGCGGGACGATCACGGTGTTCGGGGAAGTCCTTGCAAGTGTAACATACTTGGTCGATTTGAGGAGGGTTCGAGGACTCTATGGCGCTAGTTGGCCCGTGAGTGGCTGCGTGGTGCTCAATTGAAGCCGGGTGCTTTCGGATTCATCGGGCGCTCGATCGGTCCACAGCAGGCTCAAGTGGCGGGATGAATCGGTCACGAGGGCCAGCGGGGCGGACACGCCGGATGACGCCCCGATCACCTGGACGCCCACCCACTGCCCGGCCTGCCAGTAGGTGACCAGCAGGCACCCTTCCGCGCTGGCGGCGACGGGCAGCACGCTGTACTGGCCGCTGACGGGGGCCAGCCAACTCAGCGTGAGGGTATTGGTTGGGGAAGGCGAGGCTGGAACAGCCAGGGCCGCGCCCGTGTTGAAGCCCGTCGGGAGGGAGGCCTCGTGGTTGTCCAGAGTGTCTGGCAGGGTGAGATTCTCGGCGCGGGTGGTCCGCATCAACGACTCCAGCGGCGCGGTCAGGAGCAGGGTGGAGGCTTTCTGAAGGGCCGCATCGCGCTGGGTGACGAAGACATAGGCGTGAGTCTGGTCCAGTCCCAAGGCGGCGTGCTCGACAAACGAAGTGGAACCAGCCAGAGCCAGTGTGCCCAGGAGAAGCGGTTCGCCGTCTGCCTCCCAGGGCAGGGGAGTCTGCGAGGCCAGGAGGTTGACCGTGCGCAGGTTGTCCGGGGCGTGGGGCGAGAAAGGACGCGCCACCCAGCCGAGCAGCCAGGTTCCATCGTTCTGGCGAGCGAGCATGGGATGGCTGGCTCCCCAGGCTATCTCCACGGGTAGGCTGCCGAATGGGCGGCCGGCCGCATCGATCTGGTGCCCAAACAGGCTGGGAGAGCTGGCCGTGTCCGCCCAGACCACGATGGCCGCGCCGTCCGACGCGGCGGCGGTGTAGTCGCTCACCGGGTCTGGAGCCAGCAGCAGAGGACCGCGCACAAGCTGTCCGGTGAGGTCGAGCAGGGCGCTGTACAGACGCGTCTCTCCAAACCGGTCGAGGTCCTGCCAGAGGAGATGCCAGCCGCCCGTCGCCGCGATCAGGCTGGGGTGCCAGGGCCGGCGGCCCAGGGTGACGGTAGCGGCTGGGTTGGTGGCCCCGGAAGCCTCGAAACGCTGGACGCGCAGGCTATCCGCTTCGGCCCAGGCGAGGAGCCAGCCGCCGTCCGCCTGGACCAGGGCCGCGGCGTCCGAGCGGCCGGCCGCGATTTCGGTAGTAGACCAGATGGCTGGAACGGCCGGTTCTGAGCGCGCATCAGGATCGGGAGCGCAGCCCGCCAGAATCAGCAGGCTGGTCAGGAGGCTCAGCAGCAGCGATCGGATTGGGATGGGCATCAGCGCAAGCCTTTTCCTGATTTATGCACAAATTGATGACAATTGCGGGCGCGTAGTACGTACTGCCTACTTGAAACCGCCCTTTAAATTGGTATAGTATAAAGACAGGCTGAAGCTATCATCGATATCTAATGAATATGGGAAGTGCTCGTGATGATGTCCTGGGTTCAAAAACCTATGAAGCGAAATACATCCTTTTTGGGTGATGCACAACGCCCACCGATGCCTGAACGGGCTGCCCCGAAAACCGGGCTGCTCGCGCCGCCCTGGCGCTTGCTGATGCAGATCGGCGGCGACAACCAGACCACGGTCGGGATGGAAATCTCCGATACGATCGTGATTGGGCGGACCGATCCTCTGGCCGATTTTCGCCCCGATCTCGATCTTACGCCATATGGCGGCCAGGAGAACGGGGTTTCCCGGCGGCATCTGACCATTACCCAGGGCGGCAAGGCCCTGTATGTCAAGGACCTGGGCAGCACCAATGGTTCCCGGATCAATGGCTTCCAACTCGAAAAAGACCAGCTCTACCGGCTGCGCGATGGCGATGAACTGGAGCTGGGCCGGGTCCGGATTACGGTCCGTTTCGTGCGCTCTCCCTATTGAACGGGACTGACGCCCGGCCGGATCAGCACGCGACTCTGGAAACAAAACGCCCGCCCTGAATAGTCAAGGCGGGCGTTGTCTTTGGAATTCGCGGATCAGGCGGGCACGGCGCTGGTCACATCCGCAGATTCGATATTCTCGGTCATGATCGTTTCGAACTCTTCGCGATCGATGGTCTCCTTGACGAGCAGCGTTTCGCTGAGCTTGACCAGTCTGTCAAAGTTTTCCTGAAGGGTGGTCTTGGCCCGCAGATAGGCGTGATCCAGAATACGCCGGACTTCGCTATCGATCAGGACGGCCGCTTCTTCGCTGTAGTTGCGCTGTTCCATCAGATCACGGCCCAGGAAGATGCTGCCGCTTGGTTCGCCGAACGTGCGCAGGCCCAGTTTCTCGCTCATGCCGTAGCGGGTGATCATGGCGCGCGCGATCTGAGTGGCGCGTTCCAGGTCATTGGAAGCCCCGGTCGTGATCCGGTTGAATACGATCTCTTCGGAAGCCCGGCCGCCCAGCAGACCCACGATCTGGTCCTCGAACTTCTCCTTGGTGACCAGCATGGTGTCGGTTTCCGGCAGGCTCATGGTGTAGCCTCCCGCCTGGCCGCGCGGGATGATGGTGATCTTGTGGACCGGGTCGGCCTCTCTGAGGTGGTACATCACGACCGCGTGTCCCGCCTCATGGTAGGCAATGGTCTTGCGTTCCTCCGGGGTAATCACCCGGCTGCGCCGTTCCGGCCCGGCGATGATGCGTTCCATCGCTTCCTGGAATTCGCGCATGCTGATCGTGCGCTTGTTACGGCGCGCGGCCAGGATGGCCGCTTCGTTGACCAGGTTCTCCAGGTCGGCGCCCGCGAAGCCAGGGGTCAGCTTGGCCATCGCTTCCAGATTCACATCTGAAGCCAGCGGCTTGCCTTTGGTATGAACCTTGAGGATCGCCTCGCGGCCTTTGAAGTCGGGCCGGTCGAGCGTGACCTTGCGGTCAAACCGGCCGGGACGGAGCAGGGCCGGGTCGAGCACATCGGGCCGGTTGGTGGCAGCGATGATGATCACGTTGGTGCCTTGCTCGAAGCCATCCATCTCGGTCAGAATCTGGTTCAGGGTTTGCTCGCGCTCGTCGTGCCCGCCGCCGAGGCCGGTGCCGCGCTGGCGGCCCACGGCGTCGATTTCGTCCACGAAGACGATGGCGGGCGCTTCTTTCTTGGCCCGGTCGAAGAGGTCGCGCACGCGGCTCGCACCGACGCCCACGAACATCTCGACGAATTCCGAGCCGGAAATGCTGAAGAAGGGCACGCCGGCTTCACCCGCGACCGCGCGGGCCAGGAGGGTCTTGCCGGTGCCGGGCGGGCCAACCATCAGGACGCCTTTGGGAATACGCGCGCCGAGCTGGATGAACTTATCTGGCTCCTTGAGGAATTCGACGATTTCCTGGAGTTCCTGCTTGGCTTCGTCCGCGCCCGCCACGTCATTGAAGGTAACGGTGGGCCGTTCCATGTCGCGGGAGACCCGCGCCCGGCTGCGGCCGAAGCTCAGGGCCTGATCCTGGCCCGCGCGGGCGGTGCGCATCATCCGCCATACCAGGAATGCCAGTAGCAGGGTGGGCAGAATAAAGGGCAGTAGGTTGAGAAGGATCGTGCCGGCGGTTTCGCCGGTCTGAACCTGAATCTTGATATTCTGGAGTTGTTCTTCGGTGACGCCGAGGTTGAGAAGGGTCTCAGTGATACCGATATTGCGTTCTTTACGGCTGACGAGCACCTCGCCATCCCGTTGTTCGGCCAGAATCTCAGTCTCGGCTCGCACGATGATCTGGTTGATGCGTCCGCCACGGATGGCTGCCGCCAGCTCTGAAAGGGGGACTTCGTTTCCGAGCGGCGCGCCGCTGGATAAGAACTGGAGTCCGAGCAGGAGCAGCAATCCCAGGCCCAGAAACAACCAGATCCGGGAGGACATGGTCGGGCCGGGTTGTTCGTTCGGGTTATTGTTCACGCCTCAGTCCTTCCAAAAACAGTACTCTAGATGCCTGATTGGTTAACTATACCCTACAACTGTAAGAGAATTGTAGGAATATTCTGAAAAATGCCTAAGAAATCTGGCCCGGTTAGCCGGGGAGGTGCGGCGGGACCGGACGTGCGCCCCGGTGCTCGGTGCTATAATGATGGATGATTCGTGCCGGGCGCGGCCCGGGTGATGAAGGAGCGGCAACGTGGTTCTCAGGCAGCGTTTGTGGGGGGTCCTGCTGGCGGTGGTTCTGCTGCTGGGTCATGCCGGATGGGCGCAGGCGCGGCCGGCCAGACAGGCAGGTGGAGTCGATCCGGTCCTGATCGCGGCACGATCCGATCTTGAATCCCTGGCCAACCAGGTGATGGGGGACAGCATTCGACCGGTGGGCTGGACGAATGACTTCGATCCGGTCGGGGCGAGTTTTGTCGTGAACATGCGGCTGGACCTCGAACTCCTGGCCGGAGACCGGCTGGGGGCCGATCAGCGGCCTGATGGCTGGTTTGGCGCGGTGGCAGGCTCCGCCCAGGAGATCGCGCGCGATATCCGGCACGACCTGGAGTTGCTGGCGGATGCCCTGCTTGGGCCGGGCCAGCGCCCGTCTATCTGGATTGGCGGGGACCCGTTGCTGGCCTGCGATCGTCCCCTGCAAGCGGCGGTCCTGTGGCTCCAGCGCACCAACCCGGTGTTCAAGCTCAGCGCCTTCCTGCCAGGGCCGGACTATTGCGGGCAGGTGAACGAAGAAGTCAACCTGTTCATCGAAATCCTGGTGCCGGGGGAAGTGCCGGCGGGCGAGCCGCGAACCGATATCAACTCCCTCTACAGGGCCATCCTGAGCACGGATGTCTTTCCGGCGGGCTGGACCAATACGCAGGAGACGGACAGCCTGCGTCACGACCTGGACCAACTGCGCGGGATCAGTGTTCAGGTCGGGCAGGCGGTGCCGGATGCGGCCTGGTTCGGCTCGGTTTTCGGGACGGATTGGGTGGTCGGCCGGGCGCTCCGGCATGACCTGGAAGTGCTGGCCGACGCCAAGCTGGGCTATGGCACCCGGCCGGATGGCTGGTCCTATACCTCCCCGGCCCCGGAGGCCGCGGCGTTACTGCGCTGCTCGCGGGGCGTTCAGAATCTGGCCCGGTTGCTTTTCAAGGATGCGAACTTCGTCTACACGACCGATGTGTATGACGCCGGTTACTGCGCGTGGGTGGAGCTTGAGGCGGCGCGGTTCGTGACCGCCAATCTCCCGGCTGAGACGGTTGAGCCGACGCCTGCCCCAGTCGCGGCGGCAGTCGTGGTCGTGGAGGGCCAGCCTGTTTCCGTAGCGGCACCGGCTGCCTCATCCGGGGTCGTCGCGGTTGGGGGGATCGACGGGCAGGCGGCTTCGCCCTCCGCCTTTCTCGACCGGCAGGCCCGGCAGGGCATCGGCGTGATCCCGCGCGGCACCCCACTGCGGGCCCTGGCGCGGAGCAGCGCACCCGATTCGCGGATGATGTATGTGACCGGCGTCGGGTTCCAGGTGTGGGTTGGCTGGCCGTGGACGACCCTGACCGAGGAACAGTACATGAGCCTGCCGCTGGCCGAGAGCGTCCAGGATCAACTGCCCCAACTGCTGTGCTTCGCCTCTTTCTGTGAGGCCATCATTCATAACGGTGACCCGATGGGGCGCACGCTGCCCAATGGGGGCGCGCCAGGCTCGACCAGTGCCGGATCGCCCGGCCGCAACCTGCAATACCGGGATTATGCGTACGTTCGCCAGTATTTTGACGTAGACCACCTGGGCGAGAACTGGTCCGAAATCCGGATCGAGATTTGCGGCCAGATTGGCAACATGGGGACTTGCGAGCCTGTGCTGCGGTTGATCGAGAACGGTCAGGTGGTGCGCCCCTTGCGCGTCGTTAACGGATATCCGGTCTGGCGGATGGCCTACAACCTGCACAGCACCGTTCGCCTGGAGAGTCGCCACTACTACGTCAACCAGTTGTGGGTCACGCATCCCAGTGATCGTCGATGACCGGGGTTCTCAGCCGCCTGTTGAGCCGATAAGGAGGTCAGGATTGGCCCGCAGAGTATGGTGTCTGGTTGTGGCAATGTTCATTCTGGCCGCCTGTGAAGGGCCGGCACCCGCCCAGCCGACTGCCCGTCCAACATCCACGCCGCCTGTCTGGCAGCCTCCCGCCGAGGCGCTGGCCCTCGAATCAGTGACCCGGATGACCTTGCTGGGGATCAGCCAGCAGTCGAATGGGACCACGTTTGGGTTTGATTTCAGTCTGGATGGCCGGCGGCTGTTGACCGTTTCCGGGGATGAGGCGGTCCGGTTGTGGGACCTGGAGACCGGAGCCCCGATCTGGGTTCTGGAAGATGCCGACGCCAGCTATGGGTTCTTCGCGGTGGACGACAGCCAGCTTGTCCTGGTGAACCGGAGCCAGCAGGTCGAGGTGTACAGTGCCGAAAACCCGCGGTTGCTGCGCAGTTTTCGCGCCCATCCGGGGAACGTTGGTCCGGCGAGTGTCTCACCTGATGGGCGGCTACTGGCGGTTGGTGGGGAAGATGGGACGGTGATTGTCTGGGACCTGGCCGGCGAGGCGGAGCGCTTCGACCTGGAGGCGCACAGCTTCCCCGTGCGCGGCGTGGTGTTCAGCCCGGATAACCGCCTGCTGGCTACCTTTAGCTCCGAGAGGGCGATCCGGCTGTGGGACATGACTACAGGGGAGACGACCGCCGTGCTGGCCGAGTTTGATCGCAGCGCGCAGTCGGTCACGTTTAGCCCGGATAGTCGCCTGGTTGCGATCAACACCGGGAACCAGATTCGCGTCTGGCAGACGGCGGACGGCGTCCCAGCCCAGACCATTAACCTGGCTGAGCGCGTAGCCGACCGCCAGATCTTGATGACCGCCAATGGATATATCCTGGGCGGCGGCAATCAGGACACGGTGGGCATGTGGTCGCTCGAAACCGGCGAATCCTATGCCGGCCTGCCCGGACATGGGCAGGATTTTGACAGCATGGCCCTCAGCCCCGCTGGCGATCTGCTGGTGACCGTGGCCCGGCCCGGCCCTGTCTTCCTGTGGAACATGAGCGATCCCAACCAGCGATTCCAACTGATGGATGGATCGCAGGAGATCACGCTGGCTGGCTGGTCACCCGATGGCCGGATTCTGGTTCTGGCGGCGGGGAATGGGGCGTTGTATTTTTGGGGCATTCCGGTCGCTTCAGCGGCGACGCCCGTCGGCGGTTGAGGGTTGTTGAGGAGCGATACGATGCGGTTGAAGCGGTTTGTGCGGGTGTGTTTGGGCGCGCTGGCAGTTTTCGTGACAGGCCAGTTGGCGTGGGCCCAGGGCGGTGCGGAGCCTGAAGCCGATGTGACGCTGGACTGGTGCGATGTCCAGAATACTGGCGCTCCGTTTGGCTGGTCTTTTTCCGAACCGGGTCTCTACGAGTTTGAGATTCCCACGTTTCAAGGTGCGGACTTCTCCAGCTTGCCGGAGGATCTGAGCGAAATCAGCCTGGAGGATTTGCTCGATTTGCAGACCGGATCGGAGACCCTGGTGGTGCGGGTCGAGGATCGCGGGGTGAACTGCGTGACCGGCGACCGCCCCGGCGTGGAGCGTCTGTGGGACGACAAAGTGACCGCGGTCATCTTTCGCGATCCGAATTACGATGTGTCGTTCTACTGGCCGAACGGGTTTCACATCCACACGACGCCTTACTGGAAGATGCTGGGGACTTACCGGCCCGGCCAGATGATCGACGAGCACGAAATCCTGGCGGGGACGCTGCGCCTGATCTTCCTGCAAGAGGGTTACTACCGGATGGATTGGCACGGTCCCGACGGTGGGCTGGCGCTGAGTATCCCGTTCACCTATCCAATGCCCTGCGTGCAGACCGAGCCGGGCGCGCCGCGCGTTTGCGATCCGCCTCCTGGGCGGTAAAGGCCGCTTATCCGGACGTGGAATAAAAACGCCCGCGGTCGCCTGTTCGGGCCTGCGGGCGTTTTCATGGACCGGGACTACATGTCCTCGTCGTCGATATCGTCCTCGTCGTCGAGGATGTCTTCGTCGTCCTCATCGGCGAAGTCGATGTCATCATCCGAGTAGCCGATAACTTTGCGCGGTTTGCTGCCACTCTGGGCCGGGCCGACCACCCCGCGCTCTTCCATGACATCGATCAGGCGCGCGGCGCGGGTATAGCCGATGCGAAGCTGGCGCTGGAGCAGCGAAACCGAGGCTTTCTTGAGCCGCCGGACGACTTCCACCGATTGGTCGTACAGGTCGTCCACGTCATCGTTGGCCGTCTTGGGCTTGCGCTCTAGCCGCGCGGAGTCGTTCACTTCGTCCCAGAAATTGGCGCCGCCGGTTCGGCTGGATGGGGTCGCGGCGGACGGGGCAGTGTATTTCTCCGTCCGGCTCTGCACTGTGGGAATGCTCCGGACGGGCGTGGGACCGAGCGTTGGTGGGGTGGAATCGAACTGGGTGGTGGGGCGCGGTATCTCCTCCAACACGCGCAGGCCTTTCCAGTGATTGACCAGCCGGTTGAGCTCTGTGTCGGAGACGAAGACGCCTTGCAGACGGGCCGGGGCGGCCGCGTCCGGGGCCTGGAACAGCATGTCACCCCGGCCGAGCAATCGCTCCGCGCCGGGCTGATCCAGGATGACGCGGCTGTCGACTGACGAAGCTACGGCGAAGGCCACGCGGGCCGGGAAGTTGGCCTTGATCAGGCCGGTGACCACATCCACCGAAGGTCGCTGGGTGCTGATGATCAGGTGGATGCCCGTCGCGCGGGACATCTGGGCCAGGCGGGTCAGCACGCGCTCCGTCTCATCCGGGGCGAGCATCATCAGGTCGGCCAGTTCGTCGATGATCACCACCAGATAGGGCAGCGCTTTCTCATGCGGATTGAGCATGGCGTTGTAGGTGGTGATGTTTCGCGCGCCGCGCTCGTTGAACTTACGATAGCGGTCGTCCATCTCCCGCGTCACCCACTTGAGCACGCCCACGATGCGCTCCAGGTCGACCACCACCGGGGCGACCAGGTGCGGGATGCCGTTATAGCCGGTCAGTTCAACGCGCTTGGGGTCGACCATGATCAGGCGCAGGTCTTCCGGCGTGTTCTGCAGGAGTAGGCAAGCGATGATCGCATTCACGCAGACCGACTTGCCGGAGCCGGTCGTGCCGGCGATCAGGAGGTGCGGCATGGCGGTCAGGTCGGCCACGACGGGCGTGCCGTCGACGCTCTGGCCCATGCCGATCCGGAGCTTGGAGTCGATCCGGGCATACTCGGGGCTTTCCATGATGTCGCGCAGGCCGACCAGGGCTGTCTCTGAGTTGGGCACTTCGATACCGACAAAGCCCTTGCCTGGCACCGGCGCTTCGATACGGATCGAGCGCGCCGCCAGGGAGAGGGCCAGGTCGTCGGCCAGGCGGGCAATCGCCTGGACCTTGACGCGGGTCCGTTTACCGCCGCGCCCCTCCACGTAATCCGGCTCCACCCCGAACTGGGTGATGGCCGGTCCGGGATTGACCTCGACGACCTTGCCCGGCGCGCCGAAGCTGGACAGGGTGTCTTCGATGATGCGCGCGCGCTCCAAAAGCAGATCGTCGTTGATGTTCTGTTCGGCCGAAGGATCGAGAATGCGCATGAAATCCGGCCGGACCCAGGCGGGCGTCTGAGAAGGTTCCGGGATGGACATCTGCTCGTCCAACTCGGAGTCGACCGAGTCGACCGTCGCCCTGGTGGGCACAGGTTCCGGTGTGACCGGGCGGGCGGGCGGCCTGGACACAGGCTGCGCGGTGTCCGTCATTCGGAAGGGTGGCGCGGTTGGGTCTGAGACGGACGGTGTCGAACCGGCTGCCGGTGAAGGCGTGCTCTTGACTGGCGCGACCGGACTGACGGCCGGTCTGGCCGGGGCAGCAGGCGTTAGGCTGACGTCTTCATCCTCGCCGTCTTCCTCGTCCTCGGTGAGGTCGATTGCGGGTAGTTCCTCCTCCGATGTGGCCGAGTCCTCCAGTGATTCGTACACCGGCTCATCGTAGTCCGTGTCGTCTTCTTCCTCTGCGTCCTCTTCGTCATCGGCATAGTCACCGCTGAAAGCGGCGACCTCAGCGGGAGAAAGCCCCGTTCCGGTGGGGCGCAGCGGGCGGAACTGGCGCTGGCGCGACGGATCGCGCGGCTGGGCTGGCCGGGCCAGGTCGTCGGGTTCGTTGTCCTCGACTTCGTCCTCGACGGCGTCGGCCTCGGACCCGGCATTGAAAGCGGGGCGGGCCGTGATCGAATCATAGCGCGATGGCCGCGCGGGCTGAGCCGTGTAGGGGCTTTCGCGCTGCGGGTAGGCCGGTCTGGCCGGCGGTTCCGGCAGGACCTCGTCTTCTTCCTCGTCCTCCTCCTTTTCCACCAGACGGGAACCGGTGAGGGATGGCCGTTCCGGGATCACCGGCACGGAGGGGGTGTAGGCCCGGCTGTCAATGATCATGCTGCCGCCCACTTCCTCGACGTCTTCTTCCTCCTCGGTGTAAAGCTCCTCGTCCAGGTCGGCCTCTTCTGGTTCGTTGTAGGCGGGCCGCCGCACGCGCAGCACGTCCATGCCGCGCTTGAGGGCAAGCTGTTTCTCCGTGTAGTCATCCGCGAGGCCAACTTCTTCTTCCGGTTCTTCATGGACGGATGGCGGGGCCGGCTGCACAGGCGTATAACGCCCGCTCGAAACCTCCAGCCGGGCTGTCGGCGCGGCTTCCAGATCGACGCTGACGGTCTCGCGGCCCCGCTGACGGCGGATGACTGGCTGCTCGCGCAAATCGCTCTCGGCATAGGGAATGGCATCCGAAGCGGGGAGGGCCTGGCGCGCGCTGCTGGTTTCGCCCAGGGCTGGGACAATACCGGCGGCGATCTGCTCGGCCGTTGACGGCTTGGCCGCGGCCAGGGCCGCGGGCGCTTTCTGGCTGCGCGCGAACTGGTAACGCTGCCGCGTGCGGTGGGTGAGCTGGCGCAGGGCGTTGATGATGCCCGCGATTGAGAGGTCGGTCGACATGATCAGGCCCGCGCCAAGCCACCCAACCAGCGCGAAAAAGGTGCCGATGTCACCGATGTTCTGCATCAGGAACAGGTAGACCGTGCTCCCGATCCAGCCGCCGGCCTGCCCGATCTGGGCCGCCGCTTCCGACAGGGTGCGTAGTTGCTCGATGCTGAAGACGGGGGTCGTCAGCAGGTGCACGAACTGGAAACTCGCCAGCAGGCCCAGGTAGACTACGACCCAACCGGCGATCTTGACCGCGTCGGCTTCAGGCGCGCTTTCGCCAAAGCGCCGCCAGATCAGCCAGATCCCACTGCCGCCCAGCGCGACGGGCACAGCCAGCCAGCCAATGCCGACCAACTGGTAGATGATCCGCAGCAGCACGCCGCTGAGATCGCCGGGGTTGCTGCTGACCGCGCCGAAGAAAATGATGGCCGATAGGATGATCAGACCCCAGCCCAGGATATCCAGCTTGAGATCGAGCGACAGCCCTTCGTTCTTGATGCGCGGGGTGCGCGCGGCGCGGGGAAGCGCTTCCGAGCGCTTGCCGCCCCGATGGCTTGGCGGTTGCTGAGGTTTTCTCTCCCCGCCGCGCTGGAACAGCCGGCTGAGCGGGTTTTTGCTGGGACCGCCGCTCGATTTCTTGGCGCTGCTGGCGCGACCATCACCGCTCGAAGCGCCTCGGTCCACGGTCCGCACCGAACTGGCCCGGTTGGAAGATGTGCTGCTGCCGTAACTGCCGGAGCCGCTGCCGTAGCCGGTCGACGAAGTACTGCTTCCGGCCGAGGTGGCTTTTTTGCCGCCACCGGGGAGCTTGCCGCGCAGATTCTTCAGCCTGCCGGTGAGTTTGCTGCCGATTCCACCGCCAGAGTTGGATCGAGGCTTGGCCGGGCGATCGGGCTTGTCGCCGGAGGAACGCCCGAAGCGGCCCAAGAAGGCGCCTACGCCTCCTTTGGACGCGGGCTTGCCGCCCGCGCCTTTGCCGCTTGCGCTGGAGCGATCCTGGTCAGAGGATGAGCCGCCATACCGGGAGCTGCTCCCGCCATAGGAACTGCTTCCGCTGCTTCCATAGCCGCTGCTGCTGCTCGAACTGCTCCCACGACTGCCGCTGCCATAGCGATTGCCGCCATAGGAGCTCGATCCGCCGTAGCCACCGGAGCGTTCCTTGGACGACGAATTCTCGTCGGCGTCATCATCGTCGATATCGTCGATGTCGTCATCGATGTCATCGTCGACGTCGTCATCGCCTCGGTAGAACGGGCTGCTGCCGCCTTTCCGGCCGGAGGCGTCATATGGGTCGCGATCATCATCGCCAAGGTATGAACGTTTGTTCCATCCGCTGCTGTCAGTCATCTTAACTATGCCACTGTTAACCAGTCATTCGGCTTGAATGTGACGGAGTTCCGCCGGGAAAAGGAGTGAGGTAGGCATCCGGTTCCCTGCCCCGGAGTGCGACCGTAGCGTGCCCAGTACCAGTCTCAGTTTACCACAGGCTGGATCGGCGCGATAGTCAGGCGGCAGCGTGCCAGTTGATGGCGCGGCCGGTTTGACCCGGCCGCGCCCGGCGACTCAGGCTTCCCGCACGCGGATGAAATCCAGCTTGCTCAGCTCGCGGACCTGTTCGGCCGCCCGGTAGGAAGAACGCACCAGCGGCGCGCTTTCCACCCACTTGAAACCCAGTTCTTCCAGTCCGATTCGCTTGAGTTCCTGGAACTCCGCCGGCTCGTAGTAACGCTCGATCGGCAGGTGTTTTTTGCTGGGTTGCAGGTACTGGCCGATGGTCAGGATGTCGACGCCGACCCCGGCCAGGTCGCGCATGACCTCGACCACCTCTTCGAAGGTCTCGCCCAGGCCGACCATGATCCCGCTTTTGGTCAGCACCAGCGGATCCATCTGTTTGGCGTTGCGCAGCGTAGTCATGGCCCACTCGTAGTGATCCTGGGGCTGCACCTTGCGGAACAGGCGCGGGACGGTCTCGACGTTGTGGTTCAGGATTTCCGGCTGGGCGTCCATCACGATCCGCAGCGCGTCCTCATTGCCCTTGAAGTCCGGGATCAGGACTTCGATGCTGCAGCCCGGCTGAAGCTGGCGAATACGGCGGATAACCATGGCGAAGATCGGCGCACCGCCGTCCTTGCGCTCGTCGCGGTTGACGCTGGTGATCACGACATGACGCAGGTTCATGGTGCGCACGGCTTCGGCGATCCGGTTCGGCTCCTGCCAGTCCAGCGGGCCGGGCCGCCCGGTCTTGATGTCACAGAACCCGCATGAGCGGGTGCAGGTATCGCCCAGCATCAGGAAGGTGGCCGTGCCGCTGCCCCAGCACTCGCCCATGTTTGGACACATGGCTTCTTCACACACGGTGTTGAGGTGCTTGGCCCGCATCAGGCTGCGCACCATCTCATAGGTATCGCCGGAGGGCGCGCGCACTTTGATCCACGGTGGGCGGCGCTTGGGCTTGTCCGACTCGGACGAGCCGGTGGGTTCAGTAGTCTGGATGTCATCCCGGTCGATTGTATTGTTCACAACGAACTCCGCTCAAAAAAGTATACCGGTACTAGTCGTTCGTGCTGCTGGCCCGCGCTTCGAGGCGTTCCAGCCAGCCCGGCAGATGCTTGCGGGCGATGGCGAAGCCGGTCAGCAGGCTGGCGATGGTGCCAAAAGTGGCGATGGTGACGAAGACGTCGAGCTGATTCTGGACGGCGCGGGAAATGATCCCGGCTCCCAGGGCGGTCCCGACCAGGACGCTTGGCACGCGCATCACGCTCAACAGGATGACGGTAAAGGCCAGCGGCGTGTGGGCCGCTCCGGCGACGAAGTAAGCCACGTCCCCGGTCAGCATGTTGACCGCGATCAGCGCCCAGGGCTGGCGGCGAATGATCTTCACCAGCCGCCAGGGGGATTCCAGCAGGCCCGGAAAGCGGGCGACGATCTTCTCCAGCCCGATACGGCGAACCCCCAGGTAGATCAGAATGCCGCTTCCGGAAGCCGACAGGCTGGACAGCAAAACGGTTTCCCACAGTCCGAAGGTCGCGCCGCCGATGATATCCAGGGGCGCACCGGGCAGCCACGGGACGAACATCTGGGCGACATAGAGCGCTATATAGCCCACCACACCCCATACTCCGGCCGCTTCGAGGTGACTTGCCAACTGTTCCTGATCAGCCATGGCCGGTGCCAGGATGAAGTATAGGCCGATTGACAGGGCCACGTAGGCGATGATGGCGATCATCCGACCCCGGACGTTTTCCGGCGGGGCTTCGATCTCGGAGGTCGTACGTTTGGGTTCCATGATCTTTCCGACAATCCAAGATACTGCATGGCAGGGTAATGCCGCTGGCGGCGTTGAAACCATCGCTTGTGGGTGGAGGATACCATAGATCGACGTGCCGGTCATCTCTCCACATCGATGGTTTTATCTGGTTCTTATACGCATACCAGAGGGTTAGGTCGCGCGGGTCGCCTGGGCGTGGTTTTTGCCGCATGCGCCTGCCTGCCGTACAATGTCTTGGGCAGGCTTGGGAGGATGAAGCGAATTTGATGCAGGCATTTGTGGCGGACTTACTGGCGTGGTTCGAACAGCACGCGGCCGATCTTCCCTGGCGGCGCGACCGGACTCCTTACGCGGTCTGGCTGTCGGAGATCATGCTCCAGCAGACCCAGGTGGCGACCGTGATCGGTTACTACGAGCGTTTCCTGGCGCGGTTCCCTACGGTGGAGGCGCTGGCCGCCGCTTCGCTGGACGAGGTGCTGAAACTGTGGGAAGGGCTGGGCTATTACAGCCGGGCACGCAACATGCACCGGGCGGCGCGGACAGTGGTCGAGAAGTACGGCGGTCAGTTTCCCGGCCGGGCGGCAGAGCTCCAGACGCTGCCTGGCGTGGGCCGCTATACCGCCGGGGCCATCGCCAGCCTGGCCTTTGGCGAGGATGTCCCGGTCGTCGACGGCAACGTGATCCGCGTGCTGGCGCGCATCTTCGACATCGTGGAGGACGTGGGCCAGGAGGCTACCCGCCAGCGGATCTGGACCCTGGCCGAGTCTCTGATTCCGCCCGGCGCGGCGGGGCAGTATAATGAAGGGTTGATGGAGTTGGGGCGGGTGATCTGCAAGCCGCGCCAGCCGGAATGTGGAGTTTGCCCGATCCAGGCCCACTGCGCGGCCTACCGGCTCGGCGTGCAGGAGCAGCGGCCGGTCAAATCGCCGCGCAAGCCCATCCCGCATTATGATGTCGTGGCGGGCGTTATCCATGGGCAGGACTGCCAGCAGGGCCGGATTCTGATCACACAACGTCCGGCGGAAGGGCTGCTGGGCGGCCTGTGGGAGTTCCCAGGTGGGAAGCTTGAACCAGGCGAGACCCTGCCGGAAGCCCTGGTGCGTGAGTTGCGCGAGGAGATGGGCATCACGGTCGAGGTCGGCGCGTTCCTGGTCAAGGTGAAGCATGGTTTCACGCACTTCAAGATTACGCTGCACGCGTTCGAATGCTGGATCACCGCTGGGGAACCGGCCCGGATCGGAGTGGCGGATTTCGCTTGGGTAACGTTGGACGAGCTGGATCGGTATGCGTTCGGTAAGGCTGACCAGGGGATCATCGCCGAACTGCGCGAACGTCCCCGCCGCCTGCTGTAATGAGAGCGACAGCGGTGTATGCTTCTACCAGTAGCCGAGAACTGACGACTGACTGCTGCTTTTCAGGAGCGAACTCCGGTTGAACTCAACATTGATCCTCTTCGATATTGATGGCACACTCCTGACGGCGGATCGATCGGGCCGGGTCGCTTTTGAACTGGCTCTGGCGGAGTGTTTTGGATTGGAAGGATTGTCGTCCAGCATCGCGTTTGCCGGCAAAACCGACTGGCAAATCCTGCTGGATCTGCTGCTGCCGCGCGGATTCTCCCAGGCCGATGTGGATGCGGCCATACCGGGTTTTGCCGAAGTGCTGGCGAGCAAGCTGGCCGGAATCATTGAGGGCCACAAGGTGCGGCCGCTGCCCGGCGCGCGCGAACTGGTCGAATCGCTGCGGGATGAGCCGCGCGCCCGGCTGGGATTGGTGACGGGCAATGTGGGGGCGTCCGTGCCGGTCAAGCTGCGGGCGGCCGGTTTTGACCCCGCCGATTTCCCGGTGGGGGCGTTTGGCCACGAGTCCGCCAATCGCAGCGATCTGCCGCCGCTGGCGCTACAACGGGCCAGGACGTACTGGCGGGAGGATTTTCCGCCGGAGCGGATCGTGGTGGTGGGCGATACGCCGAATGATGTGATCTGCACGCGCTCGGTGGGCGGGCGCGCGCTGGCTGTGCTGAATGGGATGGGAACGCGCGAGGCGCTGGCAACCGAAGATCCATATGCCATCCTGGACGATCTGACCGATCTGGCGGTTGTCAGAGATATTCTGTTTATGGAGGCGCAGGATGACGGACGAAGCCAACAAGCGTGAAGCGGCCCGGCTGGTCGAGCAGGGCGCGGTGGCGCTGAAGAACCGCGACGTCAAGCTGGCGCGCAAGATTTTGCTGGCCGCGCGGAAACTGGACCCGACCAATACCGATGCGCTGTTGTGGTTGACCAGCACTACCAGCGATCCGGCTCACCGCCGTTCTTTGCTGGAGGAGGTTCTGCGCATCGATCCCGGCCACACATCCGCGCGGCAGGCCCTGGAACAGCTTGCCACGCAGACCGGGGTTGGCCCCGCAGCGGGTGACCTGGCGGGAGCGTTCGCTGAGCCTGAAGAAGACCTGAGACTGCCAGCGGCGGACCTGGGTGCGGGAACCGCGGCCCCACTGGCGAAGGCCGTTGAACAGCCCGCCGAGGCTCCGGCCCCGTCGCCAGTACCCGCACCGCAGCCGAGCACGGCGTTTCCTCAGCCTACCGTGGGTGAAATGGCGCCGCCTCAGGCCGAGCATGTAGAGGAACTGGCCGCCCACCAGCGCTGTCCTCGCTGCGGCGCAGTCTTGCGGATCGATGATCGGAGCGCGGCGCCGGTCTGCGTGTTCTGTGGCTATGGCATGACTGGTCAGCTCGAGGCACTGGACAGGATTCAGGCGGTCGACGGCGAAAAGCCCTGGCCTGAGATCGACCAGGCCCGCCACTGTCTGACCTGTGATAGCTATGTCCTCTTTCCTCCCGGTCGCCCGCCCGAATCCTCTCCGTGCCCTCTCTGCCAACAGTCCATCAGCGAGCCGGCTGATTTGCCGTTCAGCCTGCCGGGGGGGTGTTTCCCCTTCAAGCTGAGCGAGGCGGAGGCTGTGATTGCCATCGAGGATGCGCTGCGTGGCGGCGTGCGGCGTCTGTTTGGTGGCCGGACGGACATAACCCGGCCGCGGCGAGTCTACCTGCCCGTCTGGGTTTTCCAGGGGACGGGTGTGATCGAGTACGAGTTTCGGGGCAAGAACGGCGTCTTCAAGGAAGCATATCCGGCGGTCCCGGTGCATGGTGTGCCACAGATCGAAGGACGTTTGCTCCGTGTGGCTTCCAACCTGGATTTCGGCGAGGCCAGACCCTATACCAGCGCCCAGGGGCGCGAAGCATTTGTGCTCCTGCCCAACCACAGTTTGCAGGCATCGGTGCGGGATGTGCGCAATCTGATTCTGGAGGATGTGCGCCGCAAAGCATTGGCGAAGGCTGCCGCCGCAGTGGCTCGCCAGCGCGAAGCTGTGGCCGATCCGGTGTTCAAACCGGGCGAAATTCGTGGTCTGGGCTACCGGTTGATCCTCCTGCCGCTGTGGGTGAATGATGTGCGGGAAGGCGGCCGGGTGCGGATGGGTCTGGTGAACGCCTTCACCGGCGAAGCCATCCTGGGCGATCCCGTCCGGCGGCAACGCGGACGTTAGGCAGGGCAGGGGATGCGGATCGTCCATCTGCTGCGTTATTACGCGCCTGCCTGGGGTTATGGCGGCGTTGTTCGGGCTGCCTATGGGTTGACGACCGCCCTGGCTGCCCTGGGCCACGAGGTGATCGTGGTCACGACCGATGCAGGGGATCCAGGCCAACGCCTCCAGCCACGAGAATCGGTGGTCGAGGGCGTCCAGGTCTGGCGCTGTCCCAATGTGAGTCCCGCGCTGTTGAAATTCAACCTGTCCTCACCGCGGGGCATGCGCGGGGTATTGCGACACGCACTGACCGGGGCGGACGTGCTCCACGTCCACGAACTGCGCACGGTCGAGAATCTGCTGGGACTGCCGCTGGCGCGTGAGATGGGGATTTCCACCGTGCTTAGCCCGCACGGGACGCTGGCTTACGAGGCCGGACGCAGCGGATTGAAGCGGGGATGGGATGCCATGTTGGGCGCGCGGCTGGCCCGCCAGATCGATCGGGTGGCTGCGCTGACGGCGGATGAAGCGCAGGATGTGCGCGCTCTCTGGGAGAGGTTGGGTCTGCCGTTGAGACCGGATCAAATACGCGTTGTGCCTAACGGGATCGACCCTGCCGAGTATGAAGAGCCTGGACCGCGCGGTCTGTTTCGCGCCCGGTTTGGAATCCCCTCCGACCAACCTTTGCTGCTCTTTCTGGGCCGTCTTCATGTTCGCAAGGGTGCGCAGCACGCCATTGCCGCGCTGGCTCACCTGCCGGGAGCCTGGCTGGCCGTGGTTGGGCCGGATGAAGGGCAGGCGGCGGCGCTCCGGGCGCAGGCGGACCAGTTCGGCGTGGCTGGACGCGTGGTGTTCACGGGGTTGTTGACTGGCCCGGACAAACAAGCGGCCCTGCACGACGCGGACATCCTGGTGCTGCCGGCTGTGGGAGAAGGACTGCCAATGGTTGCGCTGGAGGCGATGGCTTCCCGCCTGCCGGTCGCGCTCAGCCCTGGTTGCCACTTGCCGGAAGCGGCCGCGGCTGGCGCTGGCGTGGTTCTGGACGGGCTGGACGGGCGGGCCATCGCGGATGTCTTGGGGCCGCTGCTTGCCGATTCTGATCTGCGGCGGGCGATGGGTGACCGTGGCCGGCGACTCGTGCTGGGGCGGTTCACGTGGGACTCCGTGGCAAAGCAGGCGATTGGGGTCTATCAGACGGCCGGATAGCCATAACAGGCTATTCATAGAACCCCTGCATTGGGGCGATGATAGAAGAAGGGTCGGAAGCGTTCCCAATCCTAGGATTCAGATTCAACAACTATCTCAGTCCCCCTCAAAGCGTTTCTTGGGATTGCGTCATTGTTCCAATTATCTAGTGTCTAGAAGCTCTAACAATTACAGTCGGCACGACTTGCACAGTTTTCTAGACTTATGATAGAATGAATAAACAATAAAGGGGAGGGGCGTGTTATCAATCTGTTGCGCCTCAAGTCTCGGAAGAAGGGAATCATGATCAAGTTCACACTTCTAAGCGGCAAAGCCGTGCGGCTGGGGCGGATCGTGGCCTCGATCGCGATTGTGACGCTTTTGCTGGGCGTGGTGCTGTTTGCCGCTCAGCAGGTTTATGCATATGTCAACGGGATCAGTGTGTCCGGGGTCTCTGCGGATTGTACGCAGGTGACGCTTCTCATCGATGACGCCGGTACCCCGGATAGCAACCCTGCTCGCACTGGGTCTTTCACCTTCTCTGGCTCGGTGGCTATCGCCCAATTGAATGTGTCTTGCCCGTCCAACTGCAACGGTACGGACGATTCTTACACCCGTGATT
>CAZHMJ010000016.1:21777-31775 GCA_964533805.1 uncultured Anaerolineae bacterium
AACGGCGGGGCGGGGTATAGCTCGGCGACGCCGGTCACAATCAACTGGACGTTTACCAACGGCAGTCCTGGCGTTGGCATGCCTGGCTTCCCAACCTCTGGGACGATCACGCTTCCGGCCTGTGGCGCGGTTGTTCCCCCCACGGCGGTCCCCGGCGGCGGCGCTGCGTCGGCTGCTCCATTGCCGCCGCTCGACCCGCCCGGCACCGCGCCGCGCGTGTACGGTGGGTATGACAATCCCGGCTCCGAGGTCGTGGTGTACCAGCAGTCCTCCACCAACTACCAGGTCTACTCCTATAACGGCGTCCCGATTGGCCAGGTGAGCCTGGGCACGGTCGGGATACCCGGCGCGGGTGGGCTGATCACGACCCTGTCCAACGGTGAATTCCGGGTCGAGCTGTTCTATGACGGCGGCGACTACGTGCGCATCAAGATGTATATCAACGGCCAGCTCGTCGAGGATGGTCGCTTCGTGGTTCCCGGGATTGGCGCGCGCGCGGGCACTGCGCCGGGTGGCGGCAGCGCCAGTGTCGCCAGCGTGGCCAGCGGTGGCACTGTGACGGTGATCTGTTCCCAGAAACTGCGCCTTGAGCCCAATACCGGGGCCGCGACCCTGGATGTGCTCCAGCCTGGGGCGGTCCTGACCGTAGTCGCGCGTAGCAACGATGCCACCTGGCTGAACGTGACCACACCCGATGGCCTGACTGGCTGGACCTACAATGGCCGCTGCGTCAATGTCAACACCAGCGGGCTGAACAACGCCCCGATCGTGGTCAATCTCGGCCTGCCCACTGTGGGCGAACAGGTCGCCGCGCCTCCGGCGAATGCTCAAAGCCCGATTCAGGTGAACGTCCCGCCCGGCACGCCGGTCATCGGCATATCGTGCGGCCAGAACATGCGCTCTGGCCCGGCGACCAGCTATCCGGTCGTCCGGGTGATCCCTGCCGGTTCCAGGCTCCAGGTGGTCGGTCGTAGCACCGACATGTTCTGGGTGCAGGTTTCCGCCGGAACCATCAATGGCTGGACGACCCTGGGCAGCGGTTGCTCGCAGATGGTCGATGGCGACATCACCGCGGTGCCTGTGATGGTACAGACCGGCGGCTAAGCCTGGCCTGAGCTGAATATGAGGTCGCCCTGTCTTTCCCGGACAGGGCGATTTTGTTTATAATGAGCGGGCCTGGGATTATCCGCAAGCGAGCCGTGGGAGATCTGCATGCCGGCCGTGCGCGTCGGTGAGATCGATCTCTGGTATGCCGTCCAGCGTTCCCGAAACCCGTCGCTGCTGCCTGTAGTGTTGCTGCATGGCGCGGGTGGCTCTCACCTGGACTGGCCGGCGACTCTGCGTCGTTTGCCCGGCCGGAGGGTGATCGCGTTGGACCTGCCCGGCCACGGTCGCAGCGCGCCACCCTGCCGGGAATCGGTTGCGGCCTACGCGGGTGATGTGCAACGCCTGCTGGACCATCTGGGCATCGCCAGGTGCATTCTGGCGGGGCACAGCATGGGCGGGGCGGTTGCCCTGGCGCTGGCGCTCCAAAGGCCGCAATGCGTCGCAGGATTGATCCTGATTGGAAGTGGGGCCAGGCTGCCCGTCCCGCCGCAGATTCTGGACGAGCTGGGCGGGGAGCCTCAGCAGGTGTTGAACTGGTTCAGTGCGCGATTGGGGGAGTCCAGCCTGGGTGGGGTTGATCCGGCGGCGCTCCGGGCGGACCTGCTGGCCTGCAATCGGTTCGATCTCCGTCCGGTGCTAGATCGTCTGATGATGCCAGCGCTTGTGATTGTGGGACGCGACGATCGCATGACCCCGGCCCGTCTCAGCCAGGAGCTTGTTCACCGAATGAGCGCGGCGGAACTGGTCATCGTCGATGGCGGCGGACATCTGGTGGCCCTGGAACAGCCTGAGCGGGTGGGCGGAGTCATCCGGGCCTGGTTGGCCGGTGTCGATCCCGGCTGATTTCGGCCTGACGGTGGTCAGGCGGTAAGGATGCGAACCATGCGAATGCTCGAACTCGCGCTGGAAACGTTCTCGGCCGTGCGTTCGCTGCCCGACCTGGTTCGGGAGCGTAAAGTCGCCGCGTATGAGGTTCATGGCCCGACGACGGTCTTCGTGCGGGCCAGTCATTGTCGGGTCATCGTTCGCCGGATTCGCGAGGCGCGAGTGCAGATCGAATGTGACCTGCGTCAGTCGTTCGGCTGGGAGTGGGTCACTGAACGGGACGACGCAGGAGTTTACCTCGTCCTCAAGCGCAAGCCGGTGATGGGTACCCTGTCGACCGCCGAGGTGACGTTGCTTGTCCCATCGGATGCCTATCTCGTTTTTCATCTGACGCCGGGCAGTGTCCAACTGGCGGATTTCGAAGGCCGGCTCTCGGTCGAGGCGCTGGGGCTGACTGCTGCAGAGGAGCAGACCGGGGAAACGCTCCAGCCGGGTTTGTGAGCCTGTGTTATACTTCGGTTGGACTATGGTTTTGTTCTGGTTCTGAAAGAACAGATATGGCTCGAAAACTGGCGGTCGTGAACCAGAAGGGCGGGGTGGGAAAAACCACCACCGTATTGAACCTCGGGGCGGCCCTGGCGGAGCAGAACCGGCGTGTGCTGCTGATCGATTTCGATCCCCAGGCGGCGCTGACGGCTTCCCTGGGGCTTGATCCCTATGTCATCCGCCGCAGCGCCTATTCCCTGTTGATGTCGGACCGTTCTTCGGTGGGACGGCTGGTGGTCAACGTGCGGGGCCGGCTGGGCCTGATCCCGGCTAGCGTTGATCTCGCCTCGGCGGCCGTGACGATTGGCGCCAAGCGGCATGATGCGTACCGGCTGCGCGAGGCGCTGGAACGCAGTCCCATTCCCTTCGACTATATTCTGATTGATACCCCTCCCAGCCTGGATATCCTGACAGCCAATAGTCTCGTGGCAGCAACCGAGATGCTGCTCCCGGTGCAATGCCATTACCTGGCGATGCGCGGGGTGCGGGCGGTGCTGGACATGGCCGCGCGCATCCAGCAGGGTTTCAACCCGTCGCTGCGCCTGCTGGGCGTTCTGCCGACGCTCTATCGGGATGACTCGGCCCATGCGCGGGAGGTTTTGCAGGAGATCAGAACCGTTTTTCCAATGAACACGTTCCGCACGATCGTCCAATACAGCGATGCGCTGGCGGAAGCGCCGGTCGTCGGTCAGCCCGTGTTGGAGTACGCGCCGGACGACTCGGCTTCGCAGGCTTACCGAGCGCTGGCCAAGGAGATCATCAACCATGAGTCACCGTCCTGAGGAACCCAGACCGCGGGCTTCGGTGCTCGGCAAGGGCTGGGAAATCCTGCGTGGCACACAGCCTCCTCAGGAGGACGTGCCGGGTTCGGGATCGGAAGACCCCTTGCTGGAACCGGCTGCGCTCTCCGGGGAGAACGCACCACCGCAGGCGACGCCGGTTCGCCTGGCCGGCCCTGAGTACGCCAAACTGCATGCCAGTCCTCGACCCGATGCCGCCACCGCAACAGGTTCGGAAGACGCCGGGGTTTCCGGCGCGACCGAGACCAGCGCGACGCGGAGCGTCTCTGCGGTCGAATACGAGGCGATTCCGGCGGCCGAGGTGGCAGGGATTTTGCGGCCGGTGACTTCGATCTACGTCAGCCGGCCGGAAGTGTCCGCGCTGGTTCCTCACGCCCCGGAAATCCTGAATGGCGTGTCTGGCGAAACCGAGGCGGAGACGCCCACGCCGGCGTCCGCGGCGCCTGTTTCGAACGAGGGGGAGGTACAGGCGCGATACGTGACGGATGAACGCCTGGAGAGCCTGCTTCAGGACATCCATGCGACCCAGGATGCGCTGGCGTCCACGACACTGACCGACCCGGACGCCATCGATGCTTTTCATCTTGAGCTTAAGCGCGCGAGCAGTCTGGCGCTCAAAGACCTGGCCAGTTACGAAGAAGCCCGTGCGATTTTGACTCAAGTGCGCACCGGCCTCGCGGTTCAGGAACGGGTCCAGGCCGATATCGCCCGCCACAAGCCGCAAATCCTGGTGTATCTCCTGCTGCTCTTTGGCCTGTGGCTGATCCTGATGGTCCTGGAACCGCTGTTCCGGCAGTTCATGACGGAGACGCTTGGCCTGGGCGTCCTGGCGTTTGTTTACCATCCGGCCTTGTTCGGGATGTTGGGCGGGCTGGTGAATGCCTATTTCAACCTCAACCCGCGCCTGATGATGGCGCGTGGCTTCCAGGCGTCCCAGGTGTCCTGGTATCTGCTGAGTCCGGTGCTGGGCTTGGTGACGGGCCTGCTGACCGCGCTCCTGTTCAGTGTGGCGATTCTCTCGACCGTCAGCGTCGGGGTGTTGGAGGCGACACCGGCCCCGGTGCTTGGACAGTACCCCTTCCTGTTGTGGGTGGTGTGTTTCCTGGCCGGATACGGGCACGAGACCATCCTGGGTTTCTTGAGCCGTTTTTTCCGGCGGACGGCCGAATATCCAGCCCCGGCCGAGCCGCCGACTGCGGCGCAGGATGCGGAATCGAACGAGTGAGACTCGGACCATGAAGCGCGACAGCCTGCCCGGTGAGGCAGGCTGTTTTGTTATGGCGAGGGAGCGGCATCCATGATTCTGGCGACGATGGTCTACTGCGTGAAGGATGGGGCAGTGCTGCTCATGCACCGGGCCAAGGAGCCGAACCGCAACCTGTGGACGGCTCCCGGCGGCAAACTGGAGGCCGGCGAAGCGCCGGACGCCTGTGCCCGGCGTGAGATTCTGGAGGAGGCCGGGATCCAGGCACGGCAGATGCAATTACGCGGCCTGCTGACCCTGACCTCACCCCGCGCAGACTGGGCCTGGCTCCTGTTCGCCTACGTGGTGACGGGGTTCGAGCAGACCGGCGTGCCGGACCCGCGCGAAGGTCGCCTGGAATGGTGGGCGATGGAAGTTGTTCCCTCCTTGCCCATGCCCCAGGCTGACCGGGTATTTCTCCCGGAGATTCTCGATCTTCAGGCATCGCTGTACGAGGCGACGTTCCGCTATAACGCCAGTCTCGATCTGGTCGAGGTCAGCGCCAACCGGTAGCCGGGGCGCGCTCAGTCGAGATAGGTGCTGTTGTCGGGCGTCCAGGCCGGCGCGCAGACGGCCAGAAAATGGAGCGACTCCGGGCCATCGTTGAAAATCTGGTGGACGCTGGGCGGCTGGATGGCGACACACTGGCCGGGAGTCAGAGGATAGGTCTCGCCGTCGATCACGATCCGCCCCTTACCGCTGAGGATGGTGTAACTTTCCTCCGCCACCGGGTGAAAGTGCTTGAGCGAGGCTTTGCCAGGCGGCAGTTCGATGTGCGCAACGCTGTGCTGGGTTGCGCCGCCAGCGGCGCGGCCGGTCAACTCGTAAACGATCTCGCCGTGAGGGCTGACCAGGGGCTTACAATCGTCTTTGTGCCGGATGTGGGCCATCACGTTTCTCCTCAATCAGAGCCAATGGGATACAAGGTTTTCGAGCGTGCCGTCGGCATGCATGGCCTGGATCGCCGCGTCGATGGCTTCCCACAGGCGCGGGTTATCCGGCCGGACGGCGGCGGCATACGGGTCGTGGGTGACGTACTCCGGCGCGAAAACCAGACCGGGGTGATCGCGCTGCCAGAGCCGTGCCGAAATCGCATCCACCAGGGCCGCGTCGGCCTGGCCGGATTGGACGGCTTCCAGAGCGGCGGCGGCCGTCTCGCAGGGTCGAATTTCAAGAACGTGCAGGCGACGCTGCCAGGTTTGGGCCGTTTGATCGCCTTCGGAGCCGAATTCTACCGCGATCACGCGCCCATCCATAGCCGGCATGTCATCCAGCCCGCTGTCCGGTGGGCTGACCAGGACCTGCCCGGCGTCGAAGTAGCCGGTGGTGTAGAGGACATCGCCCATGCGACCGGGATCGACCCGTAGCGCCGAGAGCAGCACGTCCACCTGGTCGGCTTTCAGCGCGTCATACAGCCCATCGTAACCCAGCGGGACGAGGCGCAGCGGGACATTCAGCCGCCCGGCCAGAGCCGTCGCCAGGTCGATATCCAGACCGGATAGTTCGCCATCCAGGTCCAGCCCAAAGGGCGGATAGCTGGGATCGATCCCGACCCGCAGCTCGCCATAGGGCAGCATGGGACGCTCCGGCGCGCGGAGCAGATGGCCCAGCAAGGCCCCGCTCACGACCACGAGCAATCCCAGTCCGGCCCACATACGCATCCGGCGAAAGGTCAGGCGGAGTCTCATGGCTGGGTGATCTCGCCCCGACGGGCATAGGCCTGGAGATAGGTATAGATCGGGCGGGGGCGGAAGTCCGCGGTCAAGAAGGTGAAGTTATCGGGGTAGCTCAGGGTAGGGGAGGGATAGCGCAGCACCCACTGGCACAGGACGTCGACGTACGGTAGTTGATCGGCGGTGTATTCGTAACTGCTCAGGGTGTAGCGGATACGTTCCGCGGGACTGACGGCTTTCGTCCAGCGGGGGTGATCGTTCCAGCCGGTTTCGGTGATGGCGACCGGTTTGTCCGCGTCGCCGTGGGCGATCATGATCGCCCGAATCAGCTCGACCCGGCGGAAGTTGAGCCGGTCCACGCCGGGTTCGGATTCGGGCGGTTCGGTAAAACCATAGGTATGCACAGCCAACGCGTCGAAGTACGGCGCAGCTCCGGCGGCATACATCTGCTCCAGGAAGACCAGATCATCGAGACCCCACGGGCTGCCTTCCGCTTCCAGGGTCGGGGCCAGCGGCGCGGCCAGCACGATCACGTCCGGGTTGGCCGCTTTAGCGGCTGTGTAGGACTGGCGCAGCAAGTCGACGTAACCGGCCGGGCTGACCATCCGGTAGCCCCACTCGAAGGTCAGGTTCGGCTCGTTCCAGATGATGATCCGGTCGATTCGTCCGGCGTAGCGGCTGGCGAAGGCTGCCACGAATCGGGCGAAATCCGGGAAGTGTTCCGCTTCGAGATAGTTGAGCGTGGTGCCGCGCCCGTCTTCCCCGGCCGGACCGAAGAGCGTATCCTGCGGGCTGGGACGCGCCCAGGCGGGCACCAGGCCGAGCCGGGCGATCACCCGGATGCCCTGGTTCTCGGCGTGGGCCACGATCCGGTCGGCCTGCTGCCAGTCGAAGCGGCCTTCTTCGGGTTCCAGATAGGCCCAGGGAAAGAACTCGACGATCGTGGCGGCTCCCAACTCACGCACAAGTTGGAGCGAGCGCTGTATCTTCCACTCATCGACCTCGTCAATCAGCCGGGTGTGCATGCACAGCAGCGGTTGGGTTGTCTGGACGGTCTGCGGCGGGGAGGTTACCGGGCGCGGCGGCCCGGCCCGCAGGGGAGAGATCACCAGGATCAGGATCGCTGCCCGGAGCAGCCAGTCGCGCCAGTTGTGCCAGGAAATGCCGGCGATTCGGGTGTTCTGCCACATGCGCGGGCTAAAGATCATAGGAACTCGTGGAAATCAGGGGGCGCTTTGCAGAGGAAGCCAAACGCCGGGCGCGTTCTTGCGCCCGGCGTAGGTTGGCTGGGAGCAGGGACTTAGCCCCGATTGCCCATCTCGGTGATCTGGCGGACCAGAGCCAGCACCGAGAGCGTGAGTTTCATCATATCGCCCGTCTTGACCTTCTGGGGCATCTGATCGAATTTCGCGTTTTCCTGGGAGGCGCGCACGAACAGGTACGCCGAGACCAGGCCGAGTAGCAGGCCCAGGGCAGCCCCGATCAGATAGGTCTGCGTTTTCCAACTCATCCCGGCAGAGGCCGGGGCCACGGCCTGGGAACCGGCGGGTTTAACGGCCATTGGATTGCTCCTGTGAAGGGGGCGTGCTGGCGGAAGGCGGCAGGCCTGCCAGACGTCCGACAAAATGCTCAGAATAGCTCAGGCGGCTTTGCAGGGCGATGACCGGCGCGGCAGCCCTGGGCACCAGCCGCTGGACGCGCTGGAGCGAGCTGACCGCCGCCGAGCGGCCCCGGCGCAGTGGTCTGGCCGCCAGGTTGGTGGCTTTCCACAACCCGACCGCCGCCGCGATCATGATCAGCGTCGGGATCAGGCAAGTCAGCATCATGGGCAGCAGGTAGAACAGAGTCAGCATGAAATCCGCGACCAGCGAAACCTGTCCGGCATTGAGGGCCTGCCCGACCACGACCAGCAGCAGGATCAAACCTGCTGCCACGCCCAGCATCGGCAGCACAATCTGGTTTCGGACCTGACGCCGGTGCTGCTGGCGCGGAGTCAATGTGTTTGTCTCGCCCATGTTCACCTGCACGTTTGCCTGAGGGACGCGCACCTGACGCATTCTACCATAGATCAGAACGGCCTCAAACAGCAAGACTCATGCGCGGTGACGGTAGTGTACGTCGGAAAGCTCGCGCAGCCGCGCCGCCGCCTGCTCGGCCGTCAAGTCGCGCTGGACTTCGCCCAGCATCTCGTAGCTGGCCACGAATTTCTTGACCGTCGCCGAACGCAGCAGCGGAGGATAGTAATGGGCGTGAAGCTGCCAGTAGTCAAAGTCCCCCGGACCGGTTGGCGCGCCGTGCCAGCCGGAGCCGTACGGAAACGAGGTCTCGAAAACGTTGTCGTAGCGGGTCAGCAGGCGTTTGAGCACGTCCGCCAGCCCATTCCGCTCCGAACTGGTCAGATCGGGCAGGCGTAGGACGTGGCGGCGCGGCAGGACAAGCGTCTCGAACGGCCAGTAGGCCCAGTAGGGCACCACGACCAGCCATTCCTCGTTCTCCACGACGACGCGCTCGCGCCGTTCACTCTCGTGTTGGGCGTAGTCGACCAGCATCACCGAGCCGGTCTGCTCAAAGTAGGCCCGCTGCTCGCGATCTTCCTTGAACGGCTCGTTGGGCAGGACATCCCCGGCCCAAATCTGGCCGTGGGGATGGGCGTTCGAGGTGCCCATGATCGCGCCCTTGGTCTCGAAAATCTGCACCCAGCGGTAGGTCTGGCCGAGATCGGTTATCTGGTCGGCCCATAGATCGACCACCGTCCGGATTTCCTCGACGGACATCAGCGGCAGGGTCAGATCGTGGCGCGGGGAGAAGCAGATCACCCGGCAGGTGCCACGTGTGGTTCTGGCCTCGAACAGCGGATTGGGGTTGCTCTCCGCGACGGGAGTGTCCGGCAGGAGGGCGGCGAAGTCGTTGGTGAAGACGAAAGTGGATTCGTAAACCGGATTAGCCACATCCCCGGCCCGCTTGTTGCCGGGGCACAGGTAGCAGCCCGGATCGTAGGTCGGGCGCTGTTCCTCTGGCAGGCGCTCGATCTGGCCCTGCCAGGGGCGCTTGGTGCGGTGCGGCGAAACGAGCACCCATTCACCGGTCAGTTTGTTCAGACGGCGGTGCGGGTGCTCGGTTGGGTCAAAAATGGTGGTATCGGGCATGGTTGCTCCCCCCATGGCTGTCGCATGACGCTGTTGGGTCAATGCGCCGCCCGGTCTGGACCGGGCGGCGCATCGAATTATGTCCACCCTACGCGATTTCCGCCAGAGGTCAATTGCGTCTAGTCGGAGGCGGCGGTCGCCAGCAACGGGTCGGTCTTGCGGGCCATGAAGCGGTTGACCCGTTCGGAGTTGATCAGCATCGTTGCGATGTAGACGAGCAGGACCATCGGCAGCAGCACGAATGTTGTGCTGGAAGCGACCGCGCCAAAGAGCGGGGGTAACAAGGTCGTGCCGGTGTAAGCCACGGCCATCTGGAAGCCCATGACGACTTGCGCATCTGTCTGACCGAAGCGCGCGGGAGTTTCATGCAGCATGCTGGGGAAGATCGGGGCGCAGACCAGACCGATCAGGATGAAACTGATCAGGGAGAACATTGCCGGCAGGGGCAGCAGGAGCAATATCACGCCGATCAGGATGCCGATTTCCCCAGCGCGGATCAGACTGGCGCTGCTCATGCGTAGGGTGACGAACCCGCTCATGAAGCGGCCCAGGGTGATGCTGCCGAAGAACACGGAGACCCACTGGGCGGCGGTTGCCACGTCCAGCCCTTTGACCTTGACCAGACAACTGCTGCCCCACAGTCCCATCGTGGACTCGA
>CAZHMJ010000017.1:0-31269 GCA_964533805.1 uncultured Anaerolineae bacterium
TGCCTGTTCTTCGCGATGCTTACTTGTCGGATGAACCACTTAGAGATGTCTGAAACGGGGCGTTTTCCCGGCGATCCACAACCGCGAAACCGCAGGGCGAAAGCCCTGCGGTGCCGGGTTGCCTCTGGTTTTAAGGGCGGCGGACAATTCCGCCTCACGCCTGCCGGTCGCGGTAGAAGATCATGTCGTGCAGGTCGGCCTCAGCCTGGCCGATCTTGGTCTGGTAGACCTTGAGCTGGCTTTCAAAGGACGAGCGCAGGTGGCTGGCTTTGTACCCGGCGATCATTTGGGCCAGCCAGTCCTCCATTGTCGCGGGGTCGGGGGGCGTATAGCGCCCGTGGCAGACGATCTGTTCCATCGGCAGCTTGGGTGGCATGGGCGGGTACGGTCCGCGCGCGTAGCCGAAGATGATCGTCATCAGCGGCACGGTACCTTCCGGCAGACCCAGGCGCTCTTTGAGGAATTTGGCGTCCAGTAGCCCACTGCGTCCCGTCTCCGAGAGCATGACCGACGAAACGCCCAGCGCTTCGGCGGCGATGTTCATGTTCCTGGCCGCCAGGGAGGCGTTCGTCACCGCGATGGTGTATTCGATCAGCGGACTGTGGGGGAAGGCATCCAGCACCTGGCGGTCGCGGTAAGCGTCGGCGATGACGATCACGGCCCGGTTGCCATGAAATGGGATGGACTGCCCGAAGGTTTGCCGCCACTGTTCGGCATCGAACACCGCGAACGTCCAGGATTGCAGGTTGACCGTGGACGGGGCCAGCCGTCCGGCTTCCAGGATGGCGCTGAAGACATCTTCCGGGATGGCCTCGGACATAAACGAGCGCACGCTGCGCCGCTTGAGGATCGTCTGGAGCAGGGTGTTGTCGGCCAGCGATGGGGGGACGCGGGGCTTGCCGCGCACGATTCGAACCAGGCTGCGCAGGGCCGTGCTCAAACTCAGTCGTGGGATCATGGCTCGCTTTCCTTCACTGGCGTGAATTCATCCGGCAGGCAATCTCTTGCCTGCGGCGTGGCCTATTGAGCCTGGATAGGGATAATCCGGAAAACCGGGTAAGCCGCAGCGATCGCTTCGAAGGCCGGTAGGGGGGCATCCTTGTCCACCGTCACATGCGGCCGCGCGCCCGGTGCGCGCTGCAAGTAGGCTTTCAGGATGGGCGCGCGCTTCTCCGCCGGAATCTCTTCGAGCTGGATCGCCGTACGGCGGCCGCTCACCAGGGCCGCCCTGCCGTGGGCGGCGCGCACATTTTGCACCCATTGCGCCTCATCGCCAAGCATGGAAACCAGATACCGCTGCCCATCGACGAGCGCCACGACCAAGGGCAGGCTAATGGTTTTGCCCGACTTCCGCCCAATGACTTCCAACGTGGCGAGGTAATCGGGCGCGATACCGGTTGAATGGACCGCCGCCCAGAAACGGTTGAGTATCCGCGCGAGCCGGTTGGGGCGTTGCCCGCGATACAGCCATCGCTTGTTCCGATGGAACCATTCGCGAAAGATTTCTTGCGCCGCCATCTGTTCATGCCTCCATGCATACCGGGGTCACACATAAATAATACGCAGTATCCATCACCCTGGTTTCATGGGGCGCTTTGGTTCGGTGATCCTGGCGAAACGACGTGCGGAATCCGCGCCAGCGGGTTCTCACCAGGCGCGCAGGTGGACGAGGGCTTTGAGGAAGAAGTCTGGTGCGCCAAACCTGCCCGACTTGAGCACCAGCAGGCGCGGCGGTTCGGTGAGGGAGAGACACGACGGCAGGCCGGGGCTGATCTTCTGCCAGACGCGCATCCCGGTCACGTCGTCGGCCACGATGCCCAGGATCATCGCGGCCACTCCCTGGGGGGGGCGGTAGCCCGCGTTGTAGAGGAAGTCGCGCACGATCTCCGGCGGCAGAAGCGGCGGTCGCGCGAGACGGACTTATGCGCGTCGCGCCCGCTCTTTTTCAGAATTTGCGGCAGCGTCCCGGCGTGGCCGAAGCTGTCCACGTTGAAGCCGGTGCGGGCGATGACGCCGAATCTGGCCTTGAAGTAGCGCTGGCCGAGCAGGCCATGCCGGACGAACGACTCGCCGCCGGGGATGTTGCAATCCGGCTCGATCCACCAGCCGCCCGCGATCCGCCCGCGACCTTCGGCCACGCGCTGCTGGATTTCCGCGAACATGGCCGGGGCGGACTGCTCCACCCATTCGTAGAACGCGGCGGAACTGGCGACGAAGATGAAGTCGTCGTATTCCGGCCATCCGGTCGAGGACCGAGCGGACGGTCGCTTTGACCTCCTGAAAGCCCTCTTGCCAGGGCCACAGCCACACCGGGTCGGTGTGGGCGTTGCCGATCATGCGCAGGGTGGTGGATTTCATGAGCACCTCGACGAAAGGTGATTGGTGATTAGTCGTTGGTTATAGGTAAAGACGGCCAGGCGTGACACAACATCATCAGGTTTCCGGCAACACGGTCTCCGGCCTCGGCGTAACCTGCCGGTTGCGCGGCCTCTGGTCTCAGCCTTTTCTTGTCTCTTTGCCTCTTGTCTCTTGCCTCTAATTGACGTAGTCCGCGCTGAGCAGGGCCTCGGCCTGCTGGCCGAAGCGCCGGCCGTCGATCGTGACATCGACCGCGATCCGCGCCCGGCGCTCCGCGAACCCGGCGGGCGGGGTGACCTGGAAGCGGGCGGTGGCCGTGGCCAACGCGGGCAGAGCCAGATTGACCGGGCCGCTGGCGGACCAGCCCTCCGGTGTGACGACCGCGAGGGTCGCTTCCGCCGGGCGCGGGAATGGGTTGCGCACTTCGACCGTGAACTCGACCCGCTCCTCGCCGCGCGCCAGGGTCTGGTAGGGCGACAGGCGGGCCAGGAAGCCTTCCGCGCCCAGGTCTGGCTCGGCCGGTTGCAAGTCGCGATGCAGGCGATCCAGCTCCGCGCCCGCCCGGTCCAGCCGGTCGAAGTAACCCGGCTGGACCCACAGCGGGGGCCAGTGGCCGGACAGAATCACGTCCGGAGCGATCCGCCGGTAGAGCGCCGCGCTGAGGACATAGTCGCCGACGCGGAAGCGGTTGGGATAGACATAGTTCGGCTCTACTCCTGCGTCACCCATGTACTGGTCGCCGGTCGCGAGGAAGCGCTTGCCATCGGCCTCGAACTCGATGGCGACGGCGTACAGGGTATGGCCGGGCAGCGGGTGCAGGGTGAGGGTGTACTCCTCCCACGGGATGGGCACCCCCAGCGGCAGACGGCGATCGACCGGGATCGGGTCGTACCACAGGCAGGGCACATCATACCGGGCGGGATTCTCCAGCAGGTCTGCGAACGACTCGGCTACCCAGACCTGAGTGCCGTGGACGCTGCGCAGCAGGTTGAACCCGGCCACGTGGTCGTCATGGTAGTGGGTCGGCAGGGCGACGTCGATCCGCTCCACGCCGAACTGGGCTTTGAGGGCAGGCAGAGTGTGCAGCCAGGGGCGGCGCGAGGCGCGATCGCTGCCGGACGGCTCGCTGGTGGCAAAGTCATAACCGAAGTCGATCAGCAGGGCCTTGCGCGATTCCGAGAGCAGGACGTAGGTGTTGGCCTCGCAGACCCGGTGACGCAGGACGTGGGGCGTGACCGGCTCGTAGGGCCGGGCGTGCAACTCGAACAGGCGCGGATGGGAGCCGCGCAGCCGGAGCAGGCTCCACAGGCGCTCAACCAGCAGGTCGATGGCCGGGCCGGGGTCAGGCATGGGCGCGCCGTGCGAGGGCAGCAGCAGGTCGGGCGCGCAGTCCTTGAGATCGAGCAGGGACGGGATGCTGGCCGCGACGCCCTCCGCCTCGTTATAGGCCCACTGGGTGGCGGCCAGGCTCCACATCTGGCCTGGCGCGGCGATCAGGTCACCGGAGAAGGCGACGCGTTTCCCGTTGATCTCGATCAGGAGGGTGATCGAGCCGGTGGTGTGCCCCGGCGTGGGCAAGACACTGAAGGAAAGTCCATCAAACGCCTGCACGGCGTAGTCGTGGAGCGTGCCCGCGATGGGAACCGGCTCCAGCAGCGAAAAGCGGTCCTGGCGCATGCGGTAGTTGTTGACAACCTCGCGGGCCTGCCAGTGGGCGTCCACCGCCCGGAACAGGTCCTGCTCGGTGTGGGGCACGTAGATCGGGATGCCCGCCGCGACCGCCCGCGCCAGGCCCTGACCCTGGTCGCGGTGGTGGTGGGTCATCAGTACGGCGTCGACGCGGTTCACGCCGATCTCGGCCAGGTGATCCAGCACGTCGCCGCTGCCGAAATCGACCAGGACGGCCGTCTCCCCGCTGCGGACAACGTAGACGTTGCAGGTATCTTCGAAGCGATAGAGATCGTGTAGCAGCTTGTCCATGTCTTTACCTCCTGGTGGGGGCCAGCGCCCAGCCGGACGCCGGATCGAAGACTCTGGGCGCGCCTTGCTGGACGGCGGCAGTCATGTACAGGTACATGGCCGCCGACCAGGATTGGTCGGCGAAGCCCATCGGGCGGCCCGAGAGGCCGTGGAAACACCCGTTAAATTCCCACTCCGCTCAATCTGTTGGGGTTCCATAGTAACCTGTTTCGGAAGAAGCGCCCCTTCGCGCCCGCTGCTGATGACGAAGAGCTCGATTTTATCACACACCGCCCGGTTGACGGTCTGCCGGGCGGCGGTCAGCAGAGTCTTCGGGTTCACGCCGTTGGACGGACGGGGTGGGATGGTTAGTTCCTATGAGAACCGGCCGGATGCGACCGGGCGAATTCGTGCAGCGGTGCTTGCAGGCGCAGGAATCCGTTTTCATACAGGGCGCGATAGGCGGCGTGGCGCTCTGGATCGGGCTGAACGACCTGGCGCGGTGCTCCGGCGATGGCGGCCAGGGCGGCGGGCGCGTCCGGGTAGAGGCCGCAGCCGATCCCGGCGGCCAGGGCCGCGCCGAGCAAGGTTGCTTCCGATTCGGGGAAGACTTCGATCCGGCAGCCGGACACGTCGGCTTTGATCTGGAGCAGGGCGGGATTGCGCGACCCGCCGCCCGCCACCGTGACCGAGTCGATCGGTTGACCGCTGAGGGCTTCGCCCGCCCGACGGATCAGCTCGACCTCGTAGGCGAGGCCTTCCAGCCCGGCTTTGGCAAGGTGGGCGCGGGTATGGCTGGCGCGCAGCCCAACGAACGCCCCGCTCGCCAGCGGGTCGCTGTGCGGGGAGCCGCTGCCCAGCAGATACGGGAAGAACAGCAGGCCGGTTGGGTCCGGCCCGGCGGATTCCACCAGGGCCAGCAGGTCGGCGTGGGAAAGCGGCTCCGCGCCGAGCAGGGCGCGCAGCCAGGCGACCGCCCCGCCGGAGGTCGAGAGACCGCCCATCCAGTAATGAACTCCCGCCAGGGCGTGGCAGCCGGCTGCCAGCCCGGTCTGGAAGTCGGCCCCGGCCAGGGGGCGGGCCGGGAACGCGCCGATCAGGGCTTCGGCGGTGCCCATCGAATCGAAGACCTGGCCCGCCTGGATTGCACCTGCCGCCAGTGCCGCGCAGACGTGATCGTGCCCGCTGACCGCCACCGGGATGCCCGGTGTCAGGCCCAGGTCGGCAAGCGCTGAGGTCGTCTGGCCGATGGGTGTCCCGGCAGGGGAGGCCGGCGGGAAGACGTCCGCATCCAGGCCCCAGGTGTCCAGCCAGGCGGCGTCCCACCGTTTGCGCTCGATGTCGAAGGCGCAGGTGCGCCCGGCCAGCGAATAGTCCGTGCCAAATGCGCCCGTCAGGCGGAAGGCGATGTAATCCGCCGCGCTGAGCCAGATCGCGCCGTCCGTGATGGCCGGGTCGGACTCGCGCAGCCAGAGCAGCTTGGCCAGGCCGCACTTGTAGGTGACGCGCAGGCCGGTGGTTGTGTAGATGGCCTGCGCGTCACGGCGCCGGAGCAAGGCTTCGGCCTGGGGCTGGGCGGCCGTGTCGAACCAGGGCAGCATGGCCGAGCGCGGGCGGCCGCCGCGCCGGTCGAGCAGCAGGCCGCTTTCGGCCATGCTGGCGATCCCGACGGCCGCGACCGGGTCGGATGCGCCCACCAGGGCCTCGCGGATGGCTTCGGTGGCGGTCGCCCACAGTTCTTCCGGATCGAAAAAGGCCCGGCCGTCTGGTGCGTTGCGGGTCACGGTCGGGCGGGTGGCGATACGCAGCGGCGCGCCATCCAGAGAAAACAGACCTGCCTTGCAGTGGGTCGTGCCGATGTCGATGCCCAGGAGTGTCATTGCGTGAAAACTTCTTTCGTGCCGTGCGGCTGATTCTGGAGCGCTTTGACCCGCACCATGCCGGAGCGCGGGCCGGTCAGGCAGCGGGCCTGCGCCTCCTCCAGAGTTTTGAGCGGCTCGACGGTGGCGGAGGTGGTATGGATGATGGCCAGGGTAGGCATCAGGAGGCTCCTTTTTGCTCGGCCGGGCGCAGGCGGAGGATCGCGCCGTCCTTGCGCGGCAATCCCAAACTCAGGGGGCGCGTCGCCGGGATGTCGTACGCGGTCTGCTGCCCGCTGATCAGATTCTCCACCCACCAGCGCCCTTCCGCCAGCGCGTCGGGATCGAAGTCGATCTCGGCCGCCTTGTCTTCGTTGCCGGGGTTGGCCGCTGGTGATTGGGATCGGTCGCCATCTGCCAGATCGATTTCCACAGCCTGACCGAATCCGGGGATGCCGGGCGGCGGCAGCGCGTCGAACCGTACGCGATCCCGCTGGGCTGCCTGACGGCCAGTGGCTTCGCCAACCTGCTGATGACGGGCAAATGCGCCAGCGGCGACCAGGTGACCCAGAGCGGCTTTCGCATGACGCACCTGCTGCGCGATGGGCCAGGCGGCGGGCACGGCGGCTGCCCTGGCCCTGGAAGTGGCCGCGGACGACATCCGGGCGGTCGACATCACCCGGCTGCGCGCATTCTGTCCGATGAGGGGATGGAATTGAACCCGGCCAGGCATCAGACCTTCGCGCCGTGAGTGGACTTCGAGACTCAGCCGCTCTTCGCAGCCGCCAGCACCGCGAAGCCGACCGCGCCGGGGCCGATGTGCGTGCCGATGACCGGGGTGACATTGACCGCGAGCGGCTCTTCGCCGTGCGGAAAAAGATGCTGGGCTTGCCGGCGTAAGGCCAGCGCTTTGTCCAGAGCGTCAGTATGGACCAGCGCCAGCCGTTCCAGATCGCCCACGGCTTCGACCAGTTGAATGACTCGCTCAATGGCTTTTGCCGAGGTGCGTATCAGTTCTGAACCGGAAACGCCGTGATGATGCTTAAGCAGCGGCTTGATTTGCAGCAGCGCTCCCAGCCCATTTTGCCAGCCATTGACCCGGCCACTCCGTTTCAGATATTGGGTTGTGTCGAGGGCCGCGAACACGTACGTGCGGGCGCTCAAGTGGTCTATCAGGGTCAGGATGTCCTGGATGGAGCGGCCTTCGGCAGCGGCTTCGGCCGCTTTATGGACGATGAAGCCCATCGCCAGGCTCATCGCCTTCGAGTCGATCACCGTCACCGGGACCTGGCCAAATTCAGTCGCGGCCAGTCGGGCGACTTCAACCACTGTACTCAAATCGGAAGAAATGTGGATTGATAGGATGGCTGACGCGCCCTCCGCGGCCAGTTGGGCATAGGCCATCTGGAACTGCGTGATTCCTGGCGTTGCGGTGGTGGGATGGGTGGTATCCCTGGCCAGACGGGCGTAAAACGCCTCGCGAGACAGGTCGATGCCATCTTGATAGCTCTCCTGCCCGAAGTGGATGAAAAGTGGAACGACCTTGATGTTGTAAGCCTCGATGATGTGCGGGGGGAGATCGCACGTACTGTCGGTGACTATTCGAATGGTCAATACAACGGCCTCCATCGATCTCTATACTGCTACGATCGCGGACGAGACGTCTTTGGCACAGCGCTCCACAGGGTCTGATTTTTTGCTTAGGTCACCGGCCACACGAGAATGATACCGAAGACAATCTCCACGATGACGCTGATGATGTTGGATTGTTCGATGGAGCCGTCGACGAACATCGCGATCGTTCGCACGCCGGCCACCACAAGGTACGTAAAGCCAAGCATCAGGTACATCTGGGGCGCCTGCTGCCGAAACAGCAGGGGCGCCAGGCCCAGGGCGATGAAGAATCCACCCAGGACAGCACGCACTTCAGTGGTTCCACGCGGGTTGCCTGCCACGGCCAGCCCCGTGAAGCCGCTGATGCCGGTCGGGTTCAGGGCCGAAATCACGCCGACAACAATCGTCCCTAGTGCTGCGACAATCTTGAGGAGATGCATTGTCCATCCTTTCGAGGCATTGGAATAGTGGGACACCCCACGGCCAGAAGATTCCCGTGGCAGGTTATCGATTTTAGCACGTTTTAGATGAGATATCTCAATACTGATTCCAAAGGGCCGTGCCTGGATGAACTCGTGGCACAGCGAGGCGATGGCGCGAAACCCGGCCAGACGCCAGGCTTTCGCGCGCAAGTCAGATAGGGCACGTGACTGTGGCGCGAAACGCTCGGACTTCGGGGAAATCTCCGGGCGGTCTCATTCCAGTCCCAACCAGCGCATCGCTTCCTGGGCGACCGACTCGTAGATTTTCTTCAGCTCCCGGTCGATGCCGCCGGGAGGACTGCCCAACTGCTGTAACGCAATCGGCGTGGTATGGCGCACCGGCACCTGGTTCATGAGCGCGAGGTCTGGCGTATCCCAGAAATGGGCCACATCCAGGGGCGGGTTGGGTATCTCCGCTTCCGGGGTGGCGGCGGGCGCTTCCAGATCGTAACCGCGCAGGGCCTGCATCACCGCCTCGGCGCTGCGCCCGCGCAGGTGGAACAGGATGAAGGGGTCCGCGTCCAACTGCTCGGCGACCAGGTAGTAGACGGCCGCGGCATGCTTGCAGGGATCGCCGTAATCGGGACAGGAGCAGATGAAGTCGATGTCTTTCTTCTGCTGCGGGAACAGCGATAGCCCGGTGTGTTGGAAAACCGTCTCGATGTCGGCAGGCATCTCTCCGGCCAGTAGTTTCGCCCCATAGATCGCCTGCTCGGAGAGCGCCTTGAAGGCCTGGTCCCACTGGGTATCGTTCAGCGTCCTGAGTTCGATGGCGGTGCGGTATGGCTTTGACTGGCTGCCCTGCACCTGGGCGTAGACCATCCCGTGCGAGATTTCCAGGGAGAGCACCGAGCCGTTCCGCGCGTAGCGCCTGCCGCGCATGAGCCGCCCATCCAGCCCCAGGCGTTCCATGACCCGCACCCACTGCTGGCCCCACCATTCGCGCCCGATCTCGCCACGTGTTGACTCGGCCCGCACCGGCCCCCGGATGACGAGCGCATCGGGCGGCGTCACGTAGTCGGCCAGGGTCTCGTCGTCCGCCTCGTAATCGTAGTCGTAATACCAGCCCATCGTTATCCTTCCAACGCCTCGCGTCGCAGGGCGACCAGGTCGCGCAACTCGTCGTTATTGAGTTCGGAAATCCAGGCTTCGCCGCTGCCGATCACCGATTCGGCCAGGGCCTGCTTCTTCTCGATCATCTCGTCGATGCGCTCTTCCAACGTGCCGAGGCAGATGAACTTGTGGACCTGCACGTTTTTGGTCTGCCCGATGCGGAAGGCGCGGTCGGTGGCCTGGTTTTCGACCGCCGGGTTGTACCAGCGGTCGAAGTGAAAGACATGATTGGCCGCGGTCAGGGTCAGGCCGGTGCCGCCCGCCTTCAGCGAAAGGATGAAAACCGGCGGCCCCTGGGGGGACTGGAAGCGGCGGATCATCTCGTCGCGCTGTTTGGAAGGCGTGCCGCCGTGCAGGAACAGTACCTCGTCGACCAGGTAATCGCGCAGGTGGGCCTGGAGCAGGTCGCCCATTTCGGCGTACTGCGTGAAGATCAACAGCCGTTCGTCGTTCTCGCGGATTTCGTCGATCATCTCGGTCAGGCGGTCGAGCTTGCCGCTGCGCTCGGCCAGGGATGCACCCGTGCCCTCCTTAAGGAAGTGCGCCGGGTGGTTGCAGATTTGCTTGAGGTGGGTCAGCATGCGCAGGATGTTCCCACGCCGCTGCATGTCTTCGTCGGCGGATTCGACGGCTTCCATTGCTTCTCGCACCGCCGCCTCGTACAGAGTGACCTGCTCGGCGGTCATCGTGCAGTAGACCTTGTTCTCGAACTTCTCCGGCAAGTCCTGAATGATCGCGCTGTCCGTCTTCATCCGGCGCAGGATGAACGGCGTGGTCAACTGGCGCAGGGTTTGTGACGCCGCTTTGTCGTTATAGCGCTCGATCGGAGTCGAGAAACTGGTCTTGAAAACCGACTGCGACCCCAGGTAGCCGGGATTGATGAACTGGAAAATCGACCAGAGTTCGGTCAGGCGGTTTTCGACGGGCGTGCCCGTCAGCGCCAGTTTGAATTCCGCCGGCAGCTTACGGACGGCCTGGGCCTGTTTGGTGGACGGGTTCTTGATGTTCTGCGCCTCGTCCAGGACGAAGTCCGACCACTGCACCTGCTCGAAGAGGTCCAGGTCGCGGCGCAGGATGGCGTAACTCGTCAGGACGACATCCGCCTCCGATGCGGCTTTGACGAACGCCGCACCCTGCAAGCGATCCGCGCCGTGATGCCCCATCACGCGCAGGGAGGGGGCGAAGCGGCGAAGCTCGTGCCGCCAGTTCCCGACGACCGAGGTCGGGGAGACGACCAGGGCGGGCGCCTGCACGCCCATCGTCTCGCGCTCATGGAGCCAGATGGCGATGGTTTGCAGGGTTTTACCCAGGCCCATGTCATCGGCCAGGCACGCCCCCAGTCCCATCCGCCGCATCTGGACCAGCCAGCCGAAGCCGCGCTGCTGGTACGGGCGCAGGGTCGCCTGGAGGTCGCGGGGTGGGGGCGGAGGTGGCACCTTGTCCGGGTTGTAGAGCTTCTCGAAAACATCCTTCAGCCAGCCCTCGAATTCGGTGCTTTCGACCTCGATTCCATCGATCTCGGTCTCGCCCGCCTGGACTTTCAGGGCTTCTTCGAAGGTGATGTCGCCATTCTTGGCCTGCTCGAAAAACGCCATCGCGGCGTCGATCTGGGCCGGATCGAGCGCGATCCATTCGCCTTTGTAGCGCACCAGCGGTTGTTTGAGCGCGACCAGGGCCTCGAACTCCTCCCGGCTGAGGGCCTCGCCGCCCAGGGATAACTGCCATTCATAAGCGAGCAGCGTTTCCCTGGTCAGGAAGCCGGTCGGTTCGTTTGCCCGGCTCTTGATCTTCGCCCTGGCCTTGAGGCGCGCCCGCCGGCCCCACCAGTTCGGCACCAGGACGGCAAAACCGCTGGTTTCCAGCAAGGGCAGGGCATCGGTCAGGAAGTGGTACGTTTCGTCCGCGGTGAGCGTCACCCCCACGGGTTTGGCCCGCCGCAGGCTGCGCTCGATAGGCTCGAACATGCGAGAGGCCAGTCCCAGGCCGGCCAGCAGCTTGTCCTGCGGGCGGTGGAAGCGGTGTTCGAGGTAATCCAGGCGTTCCGACTTTGCCTCCCAGACCGTTTCTGCTTCGACCAGGAGGCTGGGGTCGTCATTGGCTTGCAGCAGGTAGTCGATCTGCCAGCGGCCGTCTTCGACCGCCGGTTCGCTCAGGCGGAAACAAATCTTGAAAGCGCCGCCGCCTTCGTCGCCCACCGCGCGCCAGTTCTCCCACGCCGCGTACAGTTTTTTGTTTCTTGCGACCGTGTCCTGGACGATAGGATTGCGGCCGGTGAGCGCGCGCAGCCAGGGTGCTGCCGGAGGGCGAAGATTCCGGTAGTGCTCGCGGATGAAGGCGTCGACCGCCGTGGAAAGAAAGTGATTGAGCACGTCGAGTGGTGGCGTGAGGTTGTGCGGCTTGTCGGTGATCGCCCTGCACAGGGACGGCATGCCGCCCGCCATTTGCTGGCAGAGCATGGGATCGGGTTTTGCTTCCCAGTGAGCGCGAACCTGCGTGCCCTGCTGCGACAGGGCCGGAATGTAGCGGCCTTCCACCAGGCTGTTGATCGCCAGCAGACTGGCCTGTTGCCAGAAGCGCAGGTCGTGGCCGGGCCGGAACCCGCGCCCGCCGCTCTCCGGCAGTTGCAGAAAGAGGTCGACCGCATCCGTTGGGCCGAGCAGCACGACATCGATCTCCCACGCCAGCAGGTCGACATCGTCCTCGATGGGTTTCACTCCGCCGGCCTGCGCTTCGGGGGAAGGCTGGACGAATTTTGCCCGCCCCGGCAGCCAGATCGTGGTCTTATCCCGTTCGGGATGCGCCTCGGTCGTGAACTGCTCCAGATAGTCCATCCAGGCCGCGCGGGACATGGCTAACGGGTGGGGGGCGAGATTGCCGCGCCGCCCCTTGCGGTATTGGGGTTCAACAGCCGTATCTTCGCCCCACAGCGCGAATTGCCCACGCGCCGGGAGCCAGGTTCCGTGCAGAATGTGCATGGTGCGCGCTCCGGAGGATCTCCAGGCCCTATTGTACGTCGTCTCCGACCTGTGTTCAAAGTTGACGCGCTGGAACAATCGTATCAGAGCTAAGAATGACCTCACCGCCGAGTGCGCAGTGCTGCTTTTCATGGAAATCGTTGGTGTGTCGGGGGGGATCGACCATCCTTCACCAGTTGGATACCAACCCTGACTTCTGTTCGACCTGCTATGTCATGCAGGCCAATGTCGAGTCGTATCTGACCAGCAATCATCTCGATCATGGGCATGCCGAAGCCGGGGTCATGTGCAAGGACTGTCATTCGGATTACGGCATCCGGGACGAAATCCAGTCCGTGTTGAACTTTGTCACGGGCAACTACATGAGCAATGCCGATGGCTCGTTTCCCAAGCGTGATTTTGAGGATGGAATCTGCACGCAGTGTCACGGCGACATGATAGGCGTGGTGCTGTCGACCGACGTCCTGTGCTACAACCCACACAACCGCAGGATGGGGACATTCATCTGCGATAGCCGCCATGTGTCGCATGGCCCGCGGAGCGACAACTGCAACGGGTGCCACACCAACGGCGGCCGGTGCATGATCGAGGATAAATATCCCACGCACCGAGCGGATGGGCGTGCCTGAGACCAATCCGTACGGGTCTTGACCGCCTCTGATGCGTGTCTCAAAACAGACCTGCTCAGGCGCATCCAACAGCTCGGTGGATGCGCCTGTTTGGGTGGCGTGGTTCAATCACACCCCGGTCAATACAGCGGGCCGTCGTACTCGTGATCGGTCGGGTGGATGGCCCGCATCGGACGCTCGCGAGTCATCTCCTCGTGGACGTGGGCGACCAGGCCGGGCAGGCGGGCCATCATGAAGAAGGTGTTGGCCAGCTCGGCCGGCATGTCCAGGTCGACCAGCACGGCGGCGATGGCTCCGTCCACGTTGGCGGGCAGTGGGCGGCCGGTCTGGGCCGCCAGGGCTTCCTCCAGCGCGCGCAGCATGGCGATTCCTTCGCCCGCCAGGCCCAGCGAGTGGGCCAGTTGCCGCAGGCGGGCCGTGCGCGGGTCGGCGGTGTGGATGCGATGGCCGAAGCCGGGCAGGCGCTTGCCCGCGCCGCGCCAGGACTCGATCACCCCGACCGCGGCCTGGGCGTACTCCTGGGGCTGGTGGTGCGCTGCCTCCAATGCCTGCCGGATCACGCCCATGCAGACTTCGATCGCGCCGCCATGATGCTGGTTGATGCTTAGCAGCCCGGCGGCCAGGGCCGCGTTGAAGGGCGCGCCCGTGCTGGCGGCGGTCCGCGCGGCCAGGGCGGAGGGCGGCGTCGCGCCATGATCGATCGAGGAGACGAACAGCGCGTCGAGCAGGCGGCCGACCTCCGGCGAGGGCAGCTCGCCCGTGAGGGCGAGGAAGATCGCCTGGCTGAAGCCAACCTGGCCCATCAGACGATCGATCCGGTGGCCGCGCAGGCGGATTTCGTTGGGTTTGATCTGGGTGATGGCCGTCTTCCAGTGCAGCTCGGTGACCGGCCTGGCGGCTTCGGGTTTGACGGCGGCGCGGGCGTCCAGTTCGGCCAGGACCGTCTGGGTGACGGCCGGGATGTCCGCGAAGCGCTCCACGACAACCGCGCCCGCCTCGCGCAGGCGGGCAACCTTGCCTTCATGGGTGCCACGTCCGCCTTCGATGATCGCGCCCGCGTGGCTGAAGCGCATCCCGCTCCGGGCGGCCTTGCCTCCGATGAAGGCGATCAGGGGTTTGGTGAACTCGCCCGCCTCGATCAGGGCCGCCGCGTCTTCCTCCTGCGCGGTGCCGATCTCCCCGAACATGACCACGGCCCGCGTCTGCGGATCGGCTTCGAACAGGCGCAGCACGTCCGCGTGGGTCAGGCCAACCACGCTATCGCCGCCGACGTGGACGATCGTCGACGCGCCGATCCCGGCCTGGGCCAGGTAGTAGGCCGTGCTGGTCGTCATCCCCCCGCTGCGGCTGGTGATCCCCACCGGGCCGGGGATCGCCCACTGGTGGGTGCTGGCCGCGCGGCCGCCCATCATGCCCAGCACGCCCTGGCCGGGGCTGAGCACGCCCAGGGTGTTCGGCCCAACGAACTGCGCGCCGTGGGCCTGGGCCGCGGCGGCGACTTCCAGCACGTCGTACAGGGGCACCCGGTCGGGGACGAGCACCAGCAATTTGATCCCGGCTTCGATCGCTTCCAGGGCGGCCGCTTTGACGAGCGGGGCCGGCATGAACAGCACGCTGACGTCAATCGGTCCGGCTGTCTCGTTCGCTTCGTTGACCGTGTCGAACACCGGGACGCCCAGCACGGTTTGCCCGCCCTTGCCCGGTGTGACTCCGGCGACGACTCGCGTGCCGTAGTCGAGCATGAGCTGGGTGCGGGTCGCGCCTTCGCGGCCGGTGATGCCCTGCACCAGGACGCGCCGGGTGGCATCAATCAGGATTGGCATGGGGTTTCTCCTGCCCGGTCAGGCCGGGGATGGGGAGGGTGATCCTCCCGCCCTGGTTGCCCAGAAAAGCGCACTCCACTTCGCAGGCCAGGCACTCCGTGCAGCCGCCGCGCCGCGCTTCCTCCGGGGCGATGTTCAGCACCGGGACGCCTTGTGCCAGCGCCAGAATTTTCGGGACGCAGGTTTCCACGCAGATTTTGGAGGCGCAGGCCCGGCACAGGGCATGGTCGAAGGTGACCGTCCCGCCCGTGACGGTCTCGAACTGGTACGGCTCCTGGGCGGGCGGGAGCGCGCGCGGTTGCGGGTTTGCCTGAGGGGTGTAGCCGTCGATCAGATCGCGCAGACGGGCGGCGCAGGTCTCGGGGGTATCCGCCCGCCCGTAGGCTTCGACCGGGGCGGGGAAAGCCCCATTGGCCCGCCGCACGATCGCGATGGCCTGTTCCTCCGCGTTGCCGCCCAGCCGGATCACCGCCGGGACGTTCAGCGGCGCGTCCATGAAGGCTTTGACCAGCCCGCGCGCGCTGTGGAATTGTTCCTGGCTGGCGACCCCGCTGCCGCCGGCGTAGTAACCGTCGATCCCCGGCTGGCTGAGGATGATCCGGGCCGCCCGGTAGACCTTGCTGGCCGGGGGATTGCCGCTCGTATCCACGAAGTCGGCGATCTGGAAGCCCTGGGCCAGCAGGGCGTCCATGTTCACCATGCTGCCGCCGCCGCCCGCGCCGTGAAAGCCGACGATTCCGTTGCCCGGCTGGAAGTCCTCCATTAACTGGATGAAATAGAACGTGCCGCGGTAGTCGTCCTTTTCCACCTGCCAGGCGATCTGTTCCAGGCGGGTCGGCGGGTGGTCGAAGTCGCGGGGCACGTCGATCGCGAGGTCCGGGTGGCGGAAAACGGCGTAGTCGTCGATCACGAAGCGAGCATCGAGCGCCACGAGTTGGCCGTCCGCCGTGAGCGCCAGCGGGTTGATCTCGGCCGAGCGGGCCTCGTAGGAGCGCGCCGCGTTGTAGAAACGGGTCATAGTCTCGCTGAGCTGGAGCAGCAGCTTGCCGTTCAGTCCAGCCCGGCGGCCCAGGTCGCGCGCCTCGAAGTCGCGCAGTCCGGCCCGGATGTCGATTGTCTTGCGGACGAGCCTGTCCGGGTGGAGGCGGGCGATCTCCTCCACGCCGGTGCCGCCCATGCTGCTGAAGATCACCACCGGGGCGCGGGCCTGGCCGTCCACGATCAGGCCCAGGTAGAACTCGCGCTCGATGGCGACCTTTTCCTCGACCAGCACCCGGTCGATGGGGAATTTGCCCAGCTTCCGATCGAGCAGGTCGCGGGCCGCCTGGGCGGCTTCTTCCGGACTGGCGGCGAAGCGGATCAGGTTCTGCCCGGCCCGGCCGGTGACCCAGGCCTGGGCCTTGACGACCACCGGCCCGCCCAGGTCCACTGCCCGGTCGCGGGCCTCGTCCACCGTCTGGACGACCGCGCCCCTGGGCGTGACGATCCCCGCTGCGCGCAGGATGGCTTTGGATTGGTATTCGTGCAGTCTCGCCATAGTCGAGCCTCTTTTCAGCGGGATGCGCTCTACCCGATTGGCGTGACGGACAGCGACGTGCAACTCATGTGGCTGCCGTGCCAGGTCGACAGCCCGATCTGGCCGTGCAGGTACGGCCGGTCCGGGTCGGTCCAGGTCAGGCTTTGAGTCTGGCCGTCCCCTTCGACGTTCACGCTGAGGGTCGCGCCCCGCGCCGAGACGGAGACCGTGTAGGTGTGACCCACCTGCCACGCGAACGACGCGGCGGCGACCTCGTGGTATTCCCCGGCTTTCTTATAGAGCGCGATCCGGCCGTCGGGGGCCAGCCCGGCGGCGTAACTCCGCCGCGCGCCCAGCACTCGCAGGTTGACGTAATGGTGTTCTCCGATGTGGGGCGTGAGCTGGGCGGTCAGGGTGTAATCGCTCCAGGCCCGGTCGCCGGAATAGGTCTCGCAGTGGCCCACCCCGCTGCCGTGATAGGCGACGCCTTCCAGCCGCCAGTAACCGCGCCAGTACGTCCACTCGCTGATCGCGCCGCTTTCCGGCCGGGCGCAGGCGAAGGTCGTCGTGAAGTCCGGCGCGCCGCTCCAATCCAGGCTGGCCAGGTGGAACGCGCCGATCTCCCATGGCTCGCCCAGGTTGCGCAGCACGATGCCCACCTCCGAGAGGCAGGCGTCGGTCATAGCCGGGATCGCGTAGGTGAGGGTGTGCCATGCGCCGGGCACGAGCGCGACCGGCTCCCCCTGGTGGGCCGTACCATGATTGTCATCACGGACGTAGAGCGCCGCGCGCAGCGTTTCCGGCGCGCTGGCCGGGATGGACACGCGCGCGGTGATGGTTTGGCCGGGGTAGACCAGGGGCGTGAAAGCCGCGCCGTAATAGTTGCCGCTCAACTCACGCGGGCGGTAGCAGGTGTGGGTCGCGATACGGATTTCGCCCTTTTTGCCTAGCTTGCGGATGGCCGTGCGCAGGACGGGCAGACCGCCGGCTTCGGCCTGGAGCAGGTGGATCGGGCGGCCCAGCCGGCCCGTCCCCACGAAATTCTGGGTCGAGCCGGGGTAGCGGAAGTGGTAACGCGGCGCGGGCGGCTCCGGTGTTTGCCCATCCAGGGCGCGACCGAGCCGCACGAACAGGTCCGCGCACTGGGGCAGGGTCAGCAAGTTGCGGGTGCCGATCACGCTGGCGCAGATCAGCAGGTCGTTCATTGGGTCGCGCCAACCGGGGTCGATTCCGCCCAGGCCCAGGGCCACGCCCATGATCGCCCCGACGTTGCCCACGTTGCAGTCGGTATCCCAACCGGCCATGTTGGCCACCCGGATCGCGCGCGAGAAGTCGCCCGCGCCGTAGAGCAGGCCGAGCGCGATCACGCCCGCGTTGGGGATGATCGGCACGATGCCGGGATAGCGGTCGTAGCCGAAGTTGGCCTTTAGGTAGGTGAACCCGGCCCGCCAGTCCTCCGGGTGGGCGGTGTGGAAGTCCCGGATGGCCTGGATGACGCGGGCATATTCGCTATCGGGGGGAATCTGGGCGAGGCCTGCCGCGATCAGGCGGGCGGGGTCGGCCTCGCTGAAGGCCGCGCTGACCAGGGCGGCGATGAAGCGCGCGCCGTACAGCCCGTTGCCGTCATGGGAGAGACTGGCCGCGCGCTCGGCCAGATCGGCGGCGAGGCCGGGATTGCCGGGCGCAACCAGGCCCCAGATGTCGCTGAAAATCTGCCCGCCGATCTGCTCGGCCAGGGTCGCGCCGTTCTGGGCGATCGAGCCGGAGCGCGGGGCCGGGATGCCATTCACGAGGTTGAGGTAGGCGGTGTGCTCGGACGACGCGCCGTAGCCGCCCCACCAGACCGTGCCGTGCTCGTAGCCGACATAATCCAGCACCGCCTCGGCGATCTCGGCCGCGCTCAGGTCGGGCGTCGCGCCGTGATCCTCCAGCGCCCGGATCAGGATCATGGGCATGGCCGTGTCGTCGTCCGGCTTGAAGACCTTGCCCCGGTCTTCGTTGACGTAGGTGGTCAATTCGCCCAGATTGTCGCGGATGTCTTCGTAGGTCCAGTTTTCCAGCGGCGCGCCAAAGCGCACGCCGATGCATTTGCCGAGCCAACCGGCATACACGCGCTCAGGGTAGTCAGCGGGGAGAGTCATGCGGAAATCCTCGGAAGCAGTCGACAGTCTTCAGTTCTCAGTAGATGCGATCAGATGTGGCTGGCTCGTGGCCTTGTCCAGCAATTGCAGGGTGAGCGCTTCCAGATTCGCCCCCTGCAGGAAGGGCAGGCACAGCCCGCGCGCCGTCGCCAGCGCTTCACGCCAGGCCGGACTGATCGCGCCAATGCCCTGATAGACCCCGCACAGCGCGCCGGTCATGGCAGGCAGGGAATCGGCGGATTTCGCAAGAGTGTTGGCCAGCCAGCAGGCGGACTGCAATCGCCCGTCACACGCGGCGGTGATGACCAGGGCCGCCGGGAAGGTCTCCGGCGCGGCCGACCCGAAGGAATAGACGGTGTTGATCACGCGCGCGGTCAGCAGCACGGTCAGGTCGTCCGGTTGGGCGCTTTCGCGGAGGCAATCCTGCGCGATCCGGTCGACGTGGGCGATCCAGGAGTCCGGCGGGAATTCCAGCCGGGCGCGGGCCAGGGCGTCGGCCAGGGGCGCTTCCGCCGCAAGCAGGGCAATGGCTGCCGCCATGCCCCGCGCGGCGAAGATGCCATCTTCCGCCTGCGTGATCTGGGCGTCCCAACCGGCCAGCCGTGCCGCGCGGTCGGGGTTGCCCGCGCAATACAGCCCGATCGGCACGGCGCGGGCCACCGCGTTATCCTCGTAGTGCAAGGGGTTGTCGTTGCCGGTGGCCGGGGGCAGCAGCCCGCGCTGGAGGTTCTCAATTGCGGCCCGCTCGGAAAAGCTGCTGCGCACTTCGTTCGCGACCGGCAGGACCTCGTTTTGCCAGGGGACCAGGAAGGTGGCGGGCGTGGGTTCGCCTTCCGCCTCCAGCAGGGCGCGCAGGGTCAGCAGCGCCCATTCGGTGTCGTCGGTCGGGCCGATCGCCAGATGCGCCGCCTCGACGCGGTGGGTGAAGGGCAGCATCAGCCGGGTGATGCGCTGCTCGTCCAGTTCGGCGTTGGTGCGCCACAGGAAGGCGTGCCTGCGGCGGGGCATGGCCGGATGCTGGAAGCGGTGGAACAGGGCCGGGAAGCCGATTGCATCCCCATAAGCCAGGCCAAACATCGCCCCTAGAAAACGGTCGCGCTTATCCACCGGCCGCCTCCCATGCGCGCTCGGCCAGCGCATCGGCGATGGCCGTGATCTGACGCCCGGCGATGAACCCGATGCAATGCCCGGTCGAGGCCTGGATGCGCTCTCGCCAGGGCGCGGGGATGGCGTCCTCGCCGCCATAGGCCCCTGCCAGGCTGCCCGCGATCGCGCCGATGGTGTCGGCGTCGCGACCCATCCGCACCCCGCCGGTGACCGCCTGCCGGAACGATCCTCCGGCGGCCAGCACGACCGCCAGCGCGACTGGCACAGCCTCGGTGGCGAGATCGGCCCACGGCCACCAGGGCGCGATCACGTGTGCGTCGATGGCGACCAGGGCAGCTTCCAGGTCCGGGGCGCTGCGGGCCACGTCCAGGGCGCGGCGCAGGGCACGCGCCGTCCACGAGTCCTCCGGCACGGCCGCCAGCGCGGCGCCGGCCATCTCGTCCGGCGATGCGCCGATCATCGCCAGGCTGATCGCCGCGGCCACGGCCTGGGCGGTGTGGATGCCGTCGCGGCCGTTGGAGACGCAGCCCAGTACCGCCGCGAGATGGGCGGCCTGGGCCGGGTTCCCGGCGCTGATGATCCCGACGCCGCTGATCGCCATCGCGACGCCGTCGCTCCACATCTGGTGGTTGAACGCGCCTGACAGGGGCGGTTCCAGTCCGGCTGCCAGGTTGCGGGTGGAGATCACGTCACTGAAGCCGCCGGGGCGGTAGTAATAGCGGCCGCTCAGCAGCTTGTCGCGCCATTCGGCGGCGACTTGTTCCGGCGTGATGGCCGGGCCGTGTTCCAGCAGCAGCCAGGCGTTGAACAGCGTGAAGTCGGTGTCGTCCGTTCCGGCGGCTTCGGCCGTCAGAAAGTCCGTGATCACACCGTAGCGGGCGCGGATCGCCTGGGCGGTCATGCCTTCGCACGGCGCGCCCAGCGCGTCGCCGATGGCCGCGCCGAGCAGGCTGCCGCGCGCCCGCCGTTTGAAGTCCGCCAGGTCGGGCATATCAGCCTTTCAGTCCCAGCGACGAGATGCCGCCGATCAGGTGGCGCTGGGCGAAGAAGTACAGCACCAGGACCGGGATGATCGAGATCAGGGTGGCGGCCATGAACAGGTTCCATTCCACGCTGTAACGTCCCTGGAAGAAGGCCAGGCCGACCGAGATCGGGTAGGAATCGAAGCTGCTCAGGTAGATCAAGGGTTGCAGGAAGTCGTTCCACGTCCACAGGAAGGTGAAGACTACCAGGACGGTGATCGCCGGTCGCGACAGGGGCAGGATGATCCGGTACAGAATCGTCCAGGTGCTGGCCCCATCCATGCGCGCCGCTTCGTCCAGGTCGCGCGGAATCGTGCGGATGTACTGCACCATCAGGAAGATGAAAAACGGGTTGCCAAAGAAAGAAGGTAAAACCAGCGGCCAGTAGGAGCCGATCATCTTCAGACGCGAGAACAGCGAGAAGAGCGGGATCAGCTTGATCTGGCCCGGCAGCATCATCGTGCTGAGCATCAGGACGAAGAGGATGCGCTTGCCGGGGAAGTTCAGGCGGGCAAAGGCGAAGGCGATCAGCGGGACGGAGAATAGCTCCCCGACGGTATTGGCGACCACCAGGAAAGCGCTGTTGAGCATGAAGCGGGCCAGGGGGTACTTCTCAAACGCGCTGGCGTAGTTGGACCACTGCGGGACGGTGGGAATCCAGTCCGGCGGCCAGGCGAAAATCTCCTGACGGGTTTTGAGCGAGGTCGAAAACATCCACAGCAGCGGGATCATGAACAACAGGGCCAGGGCGGTCATGAAGATGTAGGCCGAGGCATAGCCCAACCACTGCCGGGCGCTGTAGCGCAGATCAATCCGGCGCGCGGCCTGGGCTATGGCAGCCCCCGGCTCCTTGAAAGTGATTTCAGTCTCACGATTCATAGTACACCCACCGCTTCGACGTGTAATTGATGAAGATCGTGGTCGCCAGGATGATCGAGGTCAGAAAGAGCGCGAGCGCGGAGGCGTAGCCCATGTTGAAGTTCTGGAAGGCTTCTTCGTAGAAGTAGAGCATGTAGAAGTAGGTCGACTTCAGCGGGCCGCCCTGCGTGATCACATAGGCTTCGGTGAACACCTTGAAAGAATCGATCAGTTCAATAATCAGTTGGAAGAAAATCGTCGGCGTGAGCAGCGGCATGGTGATCCGCCAGAAGCGGTGCCAGGGGTTCGCTCCGTCGATCTCGGCTGCTTCGTACAGTTGGGCGGGGACGTTTTGCAGCCCGGCCAGGTAGATGATCGCGCTTCCGCCGACCTTCCAGGCGCTCATGATCGCCACGGAAGGCAGCGCCCAGTCCCGGTCCCAGAACCAGTTCGGCCCCTGGACGTCGATATAGCTCAACAGGGTGTTGACAACGCCCGTGTCCGGTTGCAGCAGCCACATCCACATCAGCGAGACCGCCACACCGGAGATCACCGCCGGGATGTAGAACACGGTTCGGTACAGGTTCATCCCCGGAATCTTGAGGTTGAGGAGCAGGGCCAGCATCAGGCCGAGGATGAGCTTGAGCGGCAGCGAGATCAGGACGAACAGCCCGGTCACTTTGAGCGCCTGCCAGAACAGCGGGTCGCGCGTGAACATGCGCACGTAGTTGTCCAGCCCGATCCATTCCGGCGGCTCGACGATCGTCCACTGGGTGAAGCCGAGGTAGATCGAGGCCCCGATGGGGAACACAGTGAAGACCAGGAAGCCGATGATCCAGGGGCTGAGGGCCAGGTAGGCTTCCAGGGCTTCGCGCCGCGCTCGCGGACTTAAGGCTCGCCAGGATGAGATCATGGTGGTTTCTCCGTTCAGCCTGCGGAGGCGGGTAGCCTCCGCAGGCTCGCGGTCTCAGGAGTGTGCGAACGGGTTACCCGCCCAGGCGCGCGACGCACTCATCCAGCGCGGCCTGAGCCGGCTCGACCAGGCTGTCCAGCGTGGCTTCGACCTGATCGCGTTCGATCTCGCCGAGGTTGATCAGGTCCCAGGCATCGACGGCCGCCCGCAGGACGGTCGAGTTGCAGGGGTGGGCGTTGGCCCATTCGGCCACCTGGCGGTACTCGAGGACGCTGAAGAACGCCTGCGCGTAGTCGGCCTCGGCGTTTTCGTACTCGGCCAGGACTTCCGGGATGGACGGGAACAGGTTCCCGTTCTCCATCAGGTAGCGCTGTCCTTCCGGGCCGACCCAGTAGCTCAGGAATTCATAGGCTTCGTCGGGGTGCTGGGTGCCGGCCCAGATTGAGGCGGTCAGCGACCAGGCGTTGACGTAGCGCTCATTGCCTTCGACCTGGGGCTCCGGCACGATGCCGAATTCGACTCCGGCATCGATCGCGTTGAGCATGTGGCCCTGGTTGAGGGTGGCCATCGCCAGGCGACCGGCCAGGAACAGGTCGATTGGCCCGGTGCCTTCGGTGCCCAGGACTTCGAGGTCGGCCGGGGTGGGGGTGGCGCCACTGGCGACCAGGTCCCACAGCCAGGTGTAAGCCGCGACCGAGGCGTCGCTGTTCAGGTAGCCTTCGACCGTGGTGCTGTCATCGCTGTACGGGAAGGCGCCGTAGTTGCGCCAGATAGCGCGGAACGGGCCGCGCGGCCGGTCGCCGCCCCAGCGGCGCTGATCAGGGTCGGCCAGGGCGGTCGCCAGTTCGAGGTAGTCGTCGGTCGTCCAGTCGGCGGTCGGATATTCGACGCCCGCTTCGTCAAAGACCGCTTTGTTGTACATTACGAAGTTGGCGCCCACGCCCAGCGGCAGGCCGACAATCATGTCTCCCCAGACGGCACGGGTCAGCCAGAAGTTTTCAAAGTAGGTTTCCGGGCCGAGGTCGGGGTCGGCTTCAATATAGGGAGTCAGGTCGAGCGCCTGAGGATACCAGTTGGTGTTCCAGAAGAAGGCCACATCCGGCGCGCCTTCGCCCGCGCCCAGGGTGGTGGTCATGCGCTCGTCGAAGCCGCTTTCCGGCAGGACGGTCACATTGACGTGGATATTGGGATGCTCGGCCTCGAACTGCGCCGCCAGGCCGCGCTGCGCTTCTTCGGAATATTCTTCTGAGTTGACGGTCCACCATTCGATGGTGACGACATCGTCCTGCGCCAGGGTGACGAGGTTGGGCAGGATCAGCGCGGCCAGCACCAGGAGTGCCAGCGTCCAGCGAGTTGATACGCGTTGCATCATCTTTCCTCCGTTGCCTGCGAACAAAACTTAAGTACACACGAAATGTGCGTACGACGTCCCATGGTCAGACCTTCAGAGTGATGAGTTGCTGCGCCAGGGCGCGCATCGATTTTTCTGCAGCGAATTTCAGGCAGACTCCAGCCGGGCGATCGACTTTGTCCGCCCAGGTTGCCGGGATCGCCCGCTCGCCGTGCAGCGCGCCGGAGAGCGCCCCGACCACGGCGCTGATCGTGTCCGCGTCCCGGCCGAAGTTACCCGCCCAAACCATCCCATTCCGGAAGTCGCCCCCGGTCAGCCGGAAGATGCCGTAGGCCTGGGGGATGGCTTCGGCGGCCATCGAATGGACGGGAGTCCAGAGCTGGGTATGAAGCTGCTCGAAAGCGTCGAACAGGCTGACGTTCGCCTCGCAAATCGCCATGGCGCGGTCCATCGTGCGCCCCAGCCAGCTCTCGGCGGGGATCTGGTCGCGCCCGGTGGCGATGATGGCTTCCACCGACGCGCCGGTCATCGCCACGGCGACACTCGCCGCCACGGCCTGGGCCGCCCAGATGCCGTCGCGGGCGTGACTGATCTGAGCGTCGATGGCGGCCAGCGCGGCCGCGCGCTGCGGTTCGCCCGCGCACACAATCCCGATGGGGGCGATGCGCATGGCCGCGCCGTCGTCGTCGTTCTGGACGTTATCCTGCCCGGAGCGGGGCGGCCGCACGCCGCGGGCCAGGTTGTCCACGGCCCCGTAGAGGGGTTTGCCGCCACGGTCGCCCATGCCGCCCTGGCCCAGGATGTACTTCTGCCAGGCGGCCAGCACGGCGTCGGGTGTGAGGTCGCCACCGCAGTCGAGGAGAGTCTGGGCGGTGAGCACGGCGAATTCGGTGTCGTCGGTGCTGCGCGCGCCTTCGTGCAGGCTGGTGACGACGCCGTAACGCTGGCGGTAGTCGTGGCTGCGCCCCAGGTCGCCAAAGGCGTCGCCGATCGCCAGCCCCAGCAGACAGCCGGTCGCGCGTTCCAGTCGTCCGGGGGGAGCAGCAGGTGAAACAGCGGGTGTGTTCATCATGTCCTGTAGGTTTTACTCACTCCAATGAGAACGTTCTCATTTCGATGAAGCAATTTACCCAGACCGGCTTTGGGCCGGAATCTGTTACCGCTGGCCAGCCTCATCGGGCTGGCGCGGCGGTCGATCCTCGTTCGATCAGCGTGCAGGCGAGCTGGATGTGCCGGGCGGGTGAGTCGTCGCCGCCCAGGCGGGCGAGTAGCATGTCCGCCGCCCGGACTCCGATCTCGTATTTCGGTTTGGCGATCGTGGTCAGGGGCGGAGAGGTGGTCGCGGCGGCATAGATGTTGTCCATGCCGATGATCGAAATCTGTTCCGGCAGGCGCCAGCCCATCGCCTGGGCGGTCTGCATGGCGCCGATGGCGATGATGTCGTTCGCGGCGAAGACCGCAGTGGGCGGTTCCCTCAGCGAGAGCAGTTCGCGCATGGCCGAGGCCCCGGCTTGCAGCGAAAACTCGGAGTGGACGATCAGCGATTCATCGAGACGAAGCTGTTTTTTGGCCAGGAAAGTCACATAGGGGTGATAGCGGTTGGTGCTTCTGCGCCGCCGGGAGCGACCCGCGATCAGCCCGATCCGGCGGTGGCCCAGCCCGTACAGGTGCTCCAGAGCTTCCTGCACGGCCTGGGTGGTGGCGCTGCCGACCGAGTCGTAGTTGGGATAGCCTTCTTCGCTGCCCAGGATGACGATCGGGATGCCCATGCTGTGGAAATCGGTCAGGTTGGCATCCGTGGGGTTGATGATCAGGCCGTCGAAGCGGTTGCGGCGCACCATCTTGAGGTAGCGCTGCTCGCGCCCGGCATCCCAGTCGCTGTTGACCGTGACGACCGTGTAGTCGTGCGCTTCGAGGGTGTCCTGCACGCCGCGCGCGACTTCCGGCCAGAAGGGGTTGGTAATGTCTGGGATGGACAGGGCGATCATGCAGGTGCGGTCGGTGCGCAGGCTGCCGGCGACCGAGTTGCGCTCGTAGCCGAGCTGGCCGATCGCGTCCAGCACACGCTGGCGCGTTTTCTCGCGCACGATGTCATCCTGGCCGTTGACGACCCGGCCGACGGTCGCGGTCGAGACGCCCGCCAGGCGAGCGACATCAACGATGGTGGGATGCTTTGGCATCAAACACCCTGTGAGAAAAAAGGAAAATGTCATCGTTCTCATTTTATTGTCGAGCAAATCCTTCGATCTGTCAAGACCATTGGAGCCGGTCGGCACGGCAAACGCATCAAACTGAAAAAGGCATCTCACCGCGGAGGACGGCGGGGTTTCGTGTCGGCGATTGAATGCAGGCCACCCCGGCTGGGAGATCGGAAAGGATCGGGCGGCTTCTATCCCGATTCTGGAATGATGTACACTCGTGATGACGACCATGGCATCTGGTCTTGGGGCGCCGCCTATCCAAGGAGGAGCGTGTGAATTCACGTGAGCGTGTCGCATGCGCTTTGAACCATCAGGAACCGGATCGGGTTCCGCTCGACCTCGGCGGCTGCGGCCAGACGGGGATGCACGCCTCCACCGTCTATCTCCTGCGCCAGGCCCTGGGCCTGGATGAACCCGGCACGCCGGTCAGAGTCATCGAGCCGTTCCAGATGCTGGGTGAAATCCAGCCCGATCTGCTGGCCGCGGTCGGTGGGGATATCCTTCCCCTGGGCGGGCAAACCACGCTGTTCGGCTTCAAGAACGAAGGCTGGAAGCCGTGGACGTTCCATGACGGCACGCCCCTCCTGGTGCCTGAGCGTTTCAACACCGAGCCGGAGCCGGACGGCTCCATCCTGATGTACGCCGAGGGAGATCGTTCCTACCCGCCCTGCGCGCAGATGCCGGCCGGCGGCTGGTATTTCGACTCGATCCCCCGCCAGCAGGGGGAAATCGACGACGCGCGTCTGAATGTCGAGGACAACCTGGAGGAATTCAAGCCGATCTCCGATGACGACCTCGCTCACCTGGCCCGCGAGTCGGAGCGGCTGTATACCCAGACGGACAAAGCTATCATGCTCACCCTGGGCGGGGCGGGCTTCGGCGATATCGCGCTCGTGCCCGGTCCGTCGCTCAAGAATCCGAAGGGGATTCGCGACGTCACCGAGTGGTACATGAGCACCGTCCTGCGGCGGGATTACGTGTACGAGGTGTTCGAGCGCCAGTGCGCGATTGTCCTGGAGAACCTGCCGAAGATCTATGCCGCAGTCGGCGATCGAGCCAGCGCCGTGTGGGTCAGCGGGACGGATTTTGGCACGCAGAACGGCCCGTTCATCTCCCCGCAGACCTTCCGCGACCTGTACAAGCCGTTTTTCAAGAAGGTCAACGACTGGATCGGCGCGTTTACCCCCTGGAAGCGCTTCATCCACTCATGTGGGTCGGTCAAGGCCCTGATCCCAGATTTTCTCGACGCCGGGTTCGACATTCTCAATCCGGTGCAGACAGCCGCCAGGGACATGGATCCCGCCGATCTCAAGCAGGCATTTGGGGATCGGGCGACGTTCTGGGGCGGCGGTGTCGATACGCAGCACACCCTGCCCTTTGGCACGCCGGACGCAGTCCGTTCCCAGGTGCGGGACCGGCTGCGCACCTTTGGGCCGGGCGGCGGATTCGTGTTCAATCCCAGCCACAATACCCAGGCCCTGGTCCCGGTGGAGAATATCCTGGCGATGTACGAAACCGTGCGTGAATACGGGGCCTATCCGCTCGTCTGATTGGGCGTGGAGACGGGCCACGGCTTCTCCAGGGAACGTACCCATGCCAGGGCAGGATTGGCAGGCTCCCCGGCCTGTTTTGGTTGATTTGAACTCGCCAGATCGACCAGACCGCCGCATAATCGGGGTGGTTTTGATCGCATAGATCGATGTTCCCTATGCGCCCCATCAGGAGAGGTTTCATGACCAGGGAGAATCGTCTCGCGCGCTGCACTCCGGAGTCTCAGGGCATGTCATCGGCCGCCATCCAGACGTTTGTCGAGGCGGTCGAGACGCAGGATATCGAACTGCATTCCTTCCTGCTGCTGCGGCATGGCATGGTGGTGGCTGAAGGAGGATGGGCTCCCTATGGCCCGCTGCGCCCGCACATGCTGTTTTCGCTCAGCAAGAGCTTTACCTCGACGGCGGTCGGCATGGCGGTCGACGAAGGTCTTCTTTCCGTCGACGATCGGGTGTTGTCTTTTTTTCCAAACGAGGCTCCGGCGCGGATCAGCAGGAATCTGGACGCCATGCGGGTCCGGCATCTGCTGTCGATGTCGACCGGTCACGCCGAAGACACCACCGATTACCTGCACCGTCGGCGCGATGGCAACTGGATCAAGGCTTTCCTGGCGCGGCCGGTCAAGCACAAGCCGGGCACGCATTTCCTGTACAACACGGGCGCGACCTACATGCTGTCGGCCATCGTCCAGAAACTGACCGGGTTGACTCTGCTCGACTACCTGCGACCGCGCCTGTTCGAGCCACTGGGCATTGCCAACCCGACCTGGGAAGTGTCGCCCCAGGGAATCAACACCGGTGGGTATGGTCTGAGCATCACCACCGAGGACATCGCCTGCTTCGGCCAGTTGTATCTGCAAAAGGGGAAGTGGAACGGCCGGCGATTGGTGTCGGAAGGGTGGATCGAACAGGCTTCCGCCCGTCAGGTCGATAACGGCAATGACGCGGCCAGCGATTGGGCCCAGGGGTATGGCTTCCAGTTCTGGCGCTGTCGCCACAACGCCTACCGCGGGGATGGCGCGTTCGGACAGTACTGCGTCGTGATGCCTGACCAGGACGCCGTGCTGGCGATCACCGGCGGCCTGAGCGATATGCAGGCGGTCTTGAGCCTGGTCTGGGTGCATCTTCTCCCGGCGATGGGCAAGACCGCGCCGCTGCCTGAGCAGGCGAAAGCGCACCAGAAGCTGACGAAGAAGCTTGGCAGCCTGGCCTACCAGCCACCGCAGGGAAAGTCCTCGTCGCCGGTTGCGGCACGCGTGTCAGGCAAAACCTTCATGATGGAGCCAAACGACATGAAGGTCAGGAGTATGATGTTCGATTTCACGAAGCCGGGAGGTGTAGTCAAGATTCGCGGCGCGCAGGGCAGCCATTCGTTCGTCACCGGGACCGGAGAATGGCAGAAGGGGACGCTCCCTCTATTTCGCCACACACCAGACATGGTCGCCAGCGGCGTCTGGTCGGACGAGAGGACGTTCGTGATCACGCTCCGTTTCTACGAATCGCCGTTTGTGCATACCCTTGCCTGTCGTTTCGATGGGGAGCGGCTGGCGATCGACGGAGCGGTCAATGTGTCATTTGGCCCGACCCACTATGCGCTGGCGGGCCAGATTAAGGCGTAGGCAGGCCAGGGCGATTCCCCGGATTACGGGAAATGGAAGCAGCCTGAGAAAGTTCCCAGGCTGCTTCTGTATGTTTGAGGCGAAATACGACGGTCTTCCGGCCGACATTTGACTGACCGCTGATTGCTGGACGCTATCTGCGTCAGGTGGTGGCCCGTCTGGGCATTCGGATCATCTTCAGGAAGTTATACTGCCCGCTCAGCAGCGTCTGCAGGACGATGAATCCGAACAGAAGGACACCGATGATGATCTTGATCCACCACGGCGTCAGCGAGCCATCCAGGGTCAGGTAGGTGTGGATTACGCCCGGCAGCAGGATGCCGATGAACGTCCCGACGACGTACCCCACGCCGCCCGTGAGCAGGGTTCCGCCAATCACCACCCCGGCGATGATGTCCAGTTCCGCCCCCATCGCAATCGTCGAGTCGCCCGATCGTTTCGAGAGGGAAAGGATGATTCCTGCGAAGGTTGCCAGGAAGCTGCTCAGCGCGTAGATGGTGATGGTCGTGCGGCCAATCGGGACGCCCTGCAACATGGCGCCGGTTTCATTCCCACCCATGGCATACACGTTCCGTCCGAAGCGCGTGTAGTGCGCAAGGAAGATACCGATGAGCACGACCGCCACAAACGCGCCCGCGGCGAAGGTGAATCGGCCACCATCGGGGAAGATGTACACGATGTCCGATACATCGACATAGAACTGATGGGTGATGCTGATCGAGTCGGTGGTCAGAACGTAAGCGCCACCACGCGCCAGGAACAGCCCGGCCAGGGTCACGATAAACGCGGGGATCTTGAAGTAGTGGATGATGCTCCCCATCGTGGCCCCGAACAGGGTTCCAATCGTCAGGATAATCGCAAAGACAACCAGCGGATGCATGCCATTCCGCTCGATCATCAGGGCGCAGAACACGCCTGTGAAGGCGATCACCGAGCCTGGGCTTAGGTCGATACCCCCGGACAGGATGACAAAGGTCACGCCGATGGCGGGAATGCCCAGATAGGCATAGTTCCGGAGCAGGTTGCAGACAACTCGCATTGACCCGAAGCTCGAATACTGCGTAAAGCAGAAGAGATAGAGCAGGACGAAGACGAGTGTCGTCATCAAGAGGGGGAATGCTCGAGATTTCATGCTCTTCTCCTAAATAACCGCTTGAGAAAGTCGCGGAACTCAGGCGACTGGAGCAGCAGAACGGCCAGGACGACGATGGCCTTGACCACAAGGTTGGCCGTCGGGTGCAGCTTGCTGACGTACAACCCGGTGAGCAGACTCTGGATGATCAGGACACCCAGGGCGCTTAGGAACAGGTTGAAGCGCCCGCCGTTCAGGGAGGTTCCGCCGATGACCACAGCCAGGATCGCGTCCAGCTCGGCAAACTCACCCGCTTTGTGGGGGTCGGCGGACTTGACCTCACCGGCGACCACCAGCCCGGCCAGGGCGGCGCATATCCCCGAAAGGGTGTACACCATGAGCTTGATCCGGGCGGAGTTGATGCCCGCGTAGAAGCTGGCGCGGGCGTTGATCCCCACCGACTCGATCAGCAAGCCGATGGCCGTCCGGCGCACCAGCAGCGTGACGAGGATCAACATCGCCAGGGACAGGTAGATCGGGAATGGTACTCCGAAGATCACGCCGCGGCCGATGAAGGCGAGCGTCTCATTGGTGAACGTCGGGGATTGTCCCTGGGTGATCATCTGCGCGATACCGCGGCCAGAGATGAGCAGAATCAGGGTGGCAATAATCGGTTGGATGTTGAGCCGGGTGATCAGAAAGCCGTTCCAGAGTCCGCAGATAGCACCCGCGAAGAGAGCGATGACGATGACGACGCCGGGCGTATAGTAGAACTCGGTCGCACCCGCTTCGTACTGGTTGATCAACATGACGGCCACGGCCGAGGCGATCGCCATCACTGTCCCCACCGACAGGTCGATGCCCTTGGTGGCGATCACCAGCGTCATCCCAATCGAGAGCAAGATGATCGGCGACGCGCCATCCAGGATGTTGATGATGCTGCCGATCAGCCGGTCATTCACCATTTCGATCGTGAAGAAATTGGGTGAAATGAGCCTGTTGACGATCAGGATGAGGATCAGGGCAATGATGGACCAGATGGCCCGGTTGTTCCAGGTCAGGTTGCCGAGCTTCAGGTCTGCCAGTCGGTTTTTCAAATTAAGGATG
>CAZHMJ010000018.1:0-30851 GCA_964533805.1 uncultured Anaerolineae bacterium
GGGGTGTACTTGAAGACAAACTGCTTACGGTCACGGTACTGGTCGACGACGGTCGCCGTGACGCTGGCGCCCTTCACCAGGGGCATGCCCACGGTCGCCTTGCCGCCATCGGCGACGAGCAAGACCTCGTCCAGGTTCACCGTATCACCCACTGCAAACGGGAGCTTCTCGACATCGATGGTTGCGCCGACTTCAGCGCGGTACTGGCGTCCGCCGGTACGGATGACTGCATACATGGGATTCTCCAATCTTCACTTTGCCGCCGCGAGCGTCGCCTGAGCCACACGCACGGGGAAAATTGGGATAACGATCAGATCAAAAGGAAAACCTGAGCAGATCTCAGGACGGCGCTATTATACTGATGCAGACATACCGCGTCAATCCTGATTAGACAGGCTTCCGCATCGAGCCGCTACCCACTGGACATGCCCGATCTCCGGCTTCTTACGCTACGACGCTGCCGGTTCAGTGCCCTACCGGCCCCAGCTTCGTACGAATTCCACCAACAGACGGGCGCCATAACCGGTCGCCCCTTCCGGACCAAACGAGCCATCCTGCTTGGAGGCGGCCATGCCGGCCATATCGATGTGTGCCCAGGCCGGATAGCTGACGAAATGCTTCAGGAACATGGCCGCCGAGCCAACCCCGCTCCCCACCCCGCCGGAATTCTTGATATCGGCCACTTTGGACTCGATCTTCTTTTCATATTCCGGGAACAGGGGCAGCGGCCAGAGCTTCTCACCGGTCGCGCTGGCAGCCGCCATCAAACGGTCACGCAGGGTGTCATCCGTGGTAAACAACCCGGCCGCGACCGCCCCCAGAGCCGTCACACAGGCTCCGGTCAGCGTAGCAATATCTACGACCGCCGCTGGAGAAAACCGGCTGGCAAAAACCAGTGCGTCCGCGAGGAGCATCCGTCCTTCGGCATCGGTGCTGACGATCTCGATGGTCACGCCATTGCTGGCCGTGATCACTTCCTGAGGCCGGTACGCCGCGCCGCTGATCATGTTATCCGAGGCAGGCACCAGCCCGACCACATGCAGGGGCACATCCAGGGCAGCAATCGCGCGCATCGCGCCAATCACTGCCGCGCCACCGGCCATGTCCGTTTTCATCGTCGCCATGCCGTCACCAGGCTTCAGGTTGTAGCCGCCGGTATCGAAAGTCACGCCCTTGCCAACCAGCACGAGCGAATCCAGCTCTCCGGCCTTGCTGGCGTTGTGCTCCAGGATAATGAACCGGGGCGGCGCTTCGCTGCCCTGGGCCACCGCCAGCAGTGCGCCCATGCCCAACGCCTGCATCTGGCCCCGCTCCAGCACCTGAACGCGCATGCCGGTATCCGCCGCCACCTGGCTGGCAGCCTCGGCCAGGTGGGCTGGGGTACAGAAGTTGGGCGGCAGATTGACCAGATTACGGGTGAGTGTGACGCCCGCCATGATCGCCAGCCCGGCTTTCACCCCGCGCTCGGCGTCGGGCAGCACGGCCTCGTCCTCGATCCAGACTTCCAGGCTCTCCACACCGATGGCTTCCTGGCTGGCCGACTTCCCTGGATAGACATAGGCCGCCAGCAGACTGCCCTCGACCACCGCCTGCGCCAAAGCCTCGACGCTGAGGTCCTTGCCCCCCGCCCCGACGAGGACATTCAGCACGCGCTTGACCGGCAAATCCTTCACTTTCCGCAGACCGTTCGCGGCAGCCAGCCGCACTACTTCAAGGCCATATTCGGCCTCCGGCCCTAGTCCGGTCAGCACCACCCGCCCCGCAGGGAGAGCGCCTCGTGAATAGACCACCGCCACCTGGCCGGTCTTCCCGGTAAAATCACCTGCCTGGACAAGTTCGCCAATCGCCCCACCCAGCGCCTGATCGATCCTCGCCACCGCGCCGGTCAGATCAGTTGTCCCTTCAAAAAGGCTGATCAGAATAGCGTCTGCGGCCGCCTCCTGAATTGCGCCAGTTCTCGCTCGAACGTCCATCGGTTCTTCTCCCTGGAATGTTACGGTTTCAATGGTCTGAGGATAGGAATGAAAGAAGCTGTCCCTCATCGCGCAGAGTGTCACGCAAAACCGTGATTTCGACAATCAACTGGCTCGCAAGAGGATGATTTGTGTTTGATATGCACGTGGTTAGAGCTTGCTTCGAATCACCGATCTTGCGTAGCAACGCACACCAGCCCGAATACAATAAGGATAAGCAGGCGTTCCCTGTACCCTCTCCGGCAGATCAAGGGATGCCCAAAGTCAGCGCATCAGTCAGGCGGACACGCATGCAGGTTGAGGAGCACTACCGGACAGCCATTGGCGCGCTGCGCGACAGACAGTGGGAGTTGGCAACGAAGAATCTGCTTGCCGTCGTGGCCAGCCAACCGCAGTACCGGGACGCCGCGAACGTCCTTCTGCGCCTGGAAAAGACCCGCCCGGTCGGCTACTGGCGCGGCGCGTTTATGTACGCCGTCGAATGCGCCGAGTGGGATCACGCCGAAACCGCAGCCAACAAACTGAGCCAGCTCGATCCGGCCCTGCGCGACGCAAGCGACGCCGCCGCGCGCTTGCAGGAACTGACCGCGACCGGCTGGCACGTCCCCACGTTCACGCCCTGCCCACCTCCTCCCAGCCAGCCCATCTCCACGGAAACCCCGCCGGTGGACGATCATCAGGCTTGGCTGGAGGCCCTGGCCGATGAGCAAGAACGAGCAGCGCTGCGATCCCCCACACCCGAGAGCATCATCACACCGCGGACGATGATTCTGCCAGGGCCACCGGCCCAGCCCGAAATGCAAGCGCCCGACAGCCGCGTCCCCCCGGCGATGGCACAGGAGATCGTTGAAAGCTTCCCCGCGGAGGGACAGGACGCGACCACCTCACGCGCGCTGAAGTCGGCGGAATACGAGGAAGTGCGGCCCCAGATGAGCGAAAGCCACGGTCCGGTGTACGATACACTGGCCCCACCACGTGCGCTCAAGACCCACACCTTTCTGGTGGAAGAAGCCGACCGCCCGGATGAGGAATGGCCGGAACCCGTTCCGCCGCATCCGCTTATCCATCCCGATATCGCGCCCCACCAGGCAACCGGAGATAACGGACACGCTCAGGCGACAAAGCCCGCCGTCCATGCACCGGAACCCGTCGCGCAAAAGCAGGAAAGCGGCCCGCAGGTAGCCACCGCTGAGGTGGCTGCCGTACCCGCGCGCGAGTCTCTGCCGGAAGATCGTCCGAGGAGGCTAACCCGCTGGTGGCGGCGAGTGCGCACCCAGGTGATCGTCTTTCTGCTGGTGATCGTCATCATCCTGGGATTGATCCTGCTCGCCCGTCTCATCCGAAAAACAGACGCCGCCGGAAGCGCGTCTTCGCAGCCTCCAGCGGCGGCCATCGTCAGCGCCGATCCGGGGCTGACGACCCTCTTCATCCTGTAACCGCAAGGATTCCCCTATCCGGCTGAATTGCCCTGCACTTCCGCGAGCGCCTCGCGGGCCGGGCTGAAATTCGGGTTGAGGAACACGGCCTGCTGCAAGTTGAGCGTCGCCCGTTCGCTATCCCCCTGCGCGGCGCGCGCCAGACCGGCATAATAGTAGGTTTCTTCGATCGGGTGCTCGCCATCAGGCGTCGTCGCTATGTTGTACTGAACCAACTCCAGTACGGAATCGATCCGGCCTGTTTGCAGGTAAGCCTCGAACGGTCCAAACTGGTACCACAGCATCCGCCAGGGGATGCCGTCCCCGGTGTTGCGTGCCTGATCGAAGGCCACCGCCGCCTCAGAGTACATGCCCAGCAGTGTATAGCCGGTGCCCATGTTGAACCAAGCGAACGGATCGCTGCCATTGCTGACCGCTTCCTGCCGGGCGATCTCCAGCGCGTGTGCCGCGTTGGCCTGGGCATCTGCGTCCTCCCCCAGCAGCGCCAGCAGATCGGCCTCGCGCTCAGGCACATACAGAACCAGGAAAACCCGGTTGAAATGGCGCCAGTACCGGTCGATCTCGGCCTCAGGGTAGACCTTGTCCGGGCCGAGGAAGGAATCCTGGGTAAGCAGAGTTCCGGCGGACTGATCGTACCCCATCACCAGGAGGTAGTGGCCCATCCAGTCGTACCCCTCCGGCTCGTACCCGGCCTCGATCACCACCGGGAATTGACTGGCAATCAGCGTCCGGAGCAATTCCAGGCTGCCGCCATAGCGCACCAGCGCCCTGGCGGGCGTGTAGGTATTCACGAATTCAGCCATCTGCCACGGGCTGACATTTTTGTCTTCCGTATTCGGTTTGAGCCACGCGGCCGCCGTGAACTGGTCATCCGTCCACCCGAAATAGGTCAGTCCCATGGTCAACGTGGCTGGCCCACAATTGTTCCAGCCCTGGTATTCGTGTCGAAAGCCGGTCAGACTGAAAGCCTCCGGCAGCGTGACCTGGCCACCGCCCTGCGCAAAAACAGGCAATGCCAGGCCCAGCACTATCCCGGCAATCAGAAAAAGCAACATTCGCTGCATTGCATTCTCTCCTGTGATCGGTTGCTTGTGTCGAGTATGCCATGCCTCCCCCTGGAACATCCGTCGTCCGGCCTACGGCTGGCCTACGCATCTTTGGTAATGCTCACGATCCCAGACGTTACACGCTAGAATGTACCCATCTGAAACTCGCGCCGAAAGGACCCCACATGGAAGCCGTCGACCTGTTGATCACCCATGCCCGGCAGCTCTGTCTGATCCCGCCCGGTCCGACAGGTCCGCAGCGGGGCCGATCGCTCGGCAATCTGGGTCTGCTTGAGGATGGCGCACTGGCGATCCGGGCCGATCGGGTTGTGGCCGCCGGCCCCAGCCGCGAGTTGTTGGAAAAATACACCACCCAGGAACAAATCGATGCGTCGGGCAAGCTGGTCACCCCCGGCCTGGTCGACCCCCATACGCACTTGATCTGGGCCGGCGACCGGGCCGCGGAATTCGAACGCCGGATCGCGGGCGCGACCTACCAGCAGATCATGGCCGAAGGCGGCGGAATCGCCTACACCACCCGCGCCACCCGCGCCGCCAGCCTGGACGAACTGGTCGCGTTGGGCCGCGCCCGGCTGGACACGGCGCTCCAGCACGGCACGACCACTATCGAAGTCAAGACCGGCTATGGCCTGGACACCGCAACCGAAATCAAAATGCTGGAAGCCATCGCCACCCTCGCGGCCAAGCAACCGGCCCGGATCGTGCCTACCTTCATTGGCGCGCACGCCGTCCCCGCGGAATACGCTGGCCGCACCGATGCTTATGTCGACCTCGTCATCCACGAGATGATCCCGGCCGTGGCCGAGTGGAAAGCCCGGCGCTGGCCGGGCGATCTGTTCTGCGACGTGTTCTGTGAAGACGGAGCCTTCAACCTCGACCAGACGCGCCGGATTCTGGAGGCCGCGCGCGCCGCAGGCATGAAACTCAAAATCCATGTGGACGAGTTCAAAGCGCTCGGCGGCACGACCCTGGGTGTCGATCTGGGCGCGACCTCGCTCGATCACCTGGACGTTACCCCGGATCACGAAATCGCCCTACTCGGCCGCAGCGACACCGTCGCCGTGGCGTTGCCGACCACCCCTTTCGGCCTCGGCCAGTGCCATTTCACACCGGTGCAAAAATTGCTGGATGCAGGCGCCATCGTCGCCCTGGCAACCGATTGCAACCCCGGCCCGGCCTGGACAGAAAACATGCAGTTCGTCATGGCCCTGGCGGCGCGTTACCTGCGCCTGACTCCGGGCCAAACCCTGGCTGCCAGCACACTCAATGCAGCCTGCGCCCTGGCCCTGGGTGACCAGGTTGGCAGTCTGGTCCCTGGTTACACCGCCGACATCGTCATCTGGAATATGGGCGACTATCGGGACCTGGCTTACCATTTCGGCGTCAACCAGGTCCATCAGGTTCTGATCGGTGGATCGGTCGTCTACCAGGCGTATTGAATAGGGACCCTTATGCAGACTGAAGATTATACCGGTGCCAACCGCACGGCCTGGAACAAGGGCGCGGCGATCCATGCCCACAGCCAGATGGACAAGCTACTGCATGCTTTTGGCCAGCCGGGACATAGCTGCCTGGACGAGGTCGTGACCGACCTGCTACTGAACCTGGGGTTGTCCGGCAAAGCCGTGGCCCAACTTTGCTGCAACAACGGCCGCGAATTGCTCTCGATCAGAAACCTGGGCGCTGGCGACTGCGTCGGGTTCGACATTTCGGATGAGTTCATCGCCCAGGCCCGGCAACTTGCCGCCGCAGGCAACATTCCGTGCGATTTCGTCCGCTCGGATGTGTATGCCATTCCCGCCAGCTACGACCGGCGATTCGATCTCGTCTTCATCAGCGTGGGCGCGCTGGGCTGGCTGCCCGATCTGCAGGAGTTCTTCGGGGTCGTCGACCGGCTGCTGCGTCCCGGCGGCGCGCTGCTCATTTACGAGATGCACCCGATCCTGGACATGTTCGAGGAAGAGGATAGGACCGATCCACCACTCCTACGCCATTCCTACTTCCGCACGGAGCCTTACATCGACTTGGATGGATTGGATTACTACACGGGGACAACCTACGACTCCAGCCCAAGCTACTGGTTCCACCACAGTTTTGCGGACGTTCTCCAGGCGATACTGGACAGGGGCCTGATCCTGCGCCATATCCGGGAGTACGGCCATGATATCTCCGCCGTCTTCGCCCATTTCGCAGACATGGCCGTCAAACCGCCGCTCTGTTACACCCTGCTGGCTGTGAAGCCAGAGGCGCCCACGATGTAACCAATACCGTCCATCCCGCATCCTAACCAGACCGTCCAGTGTTTGGGAGAGACACCATGTTGACCCGACTCCGCAGCTTTCCGCGCATGCACCCCAATCTGACTTTGATCATGATCGTGCTGCTCCTGTTCGGACTGGCCCAGCTCATTCTTGGCACCCACCCCACACCGGTCGAGTCGCTCGAAATGCTCCAGGCGCGGCTCACCGGCGGCCAGCCGACCGTCGTTGAGTTCTACTCCAACCTCTGAACGCAGTGCCTGATCAGCAAGCCCATCGTGGATGGGCTAGAACGTGAACTCGCCGGGCGAGCGGACGTGATTCGGATCGACCTTCTGAGTGACCTGGGGCGGACGATTGCCGGGGTGTACGGCGTGCGCGCCGTGCCGACCACACTGGTGGTCAATGGAGCGGGACAGGTTGCGCTCCACACGGCGGGAATTCCCAACGCGGGTCAGTTGCATGACGCTGTGTTGGCCCTGGCGGGAGAAAAGTGATCCTGGGAGGATGAGGCGCTCGGCGCTCAGAATGCGCACCTCGCGGCCTGGAGCGATCTGAGCCGACTCGGTATTACAGGCCCTCTCGCCCCTTGATCCGGGCGACCATCTGCCGCGGACGATGCCCGCTCAGAAGGTAGCTGCCCGCCATCCGGCGCAGGCGGTACCCCTTTGCCACGACGCCGGACTCAAACCAGAGTTCCGGATGCGTATTGAGGTAGAGGCTGGCCCCCGGAGTCTGGACCAGGGCCCTCACGTCAGAATCGGCCAGGCGTGGCAGCGCCCCCACCCCGTGATTCAACCGAAAATCCTGCGCGTCCGCCCGCAGTGGATAGCGCCGCCAGGCCCACCCGGCGTCGCTCACATACTGCACGCGGCCGAAATCGATACTCGCGTATCCATCCCCAAGCAAGCCGCAAGTCTCCAACAAATCGGGGCGAGCCTTGAGGAGACGCTTGTTGTCGTAGCCGGGCGCGCCATGCGCCGCAACCGTGTCGATCTCGAATCCGGCTCCGCGCAACATCTCGACATCCATCTGAAACAGGCAGGCCGCCGCCGAAATATCGCCCTGGCAGCGGCTCAAAGCCGCGTGATGATAGCCGATCTCGTGCCCCAGCACCGCCATCTCCCGCATCAGCGCGGCGCAGTACAGGGCCGGGGGGTATGTGTGCCAGTAGAAGCTGGCGCGCAGACCGTAGCCATGCAGAAGATAGGCCATGTCCAGCCCATGCTGAGGTCGATCGTCAATATCGAACCGCAAGATGACGAATCCGGACTCGGGGCGAGTGCGCAGATAATCCGCCATCGTCAGCGGGCGCAGCGGCCCGGAGCGGATGGCCTCACACAGCAGGCAATAGGCGGGCAGAGTAAACGGACTCGGCATCGTATCAAAGAGGGGCGCTGGTCGAGCGCCCCTCCAGTTCCAAGACATTCACTGATCCACGCAGAGCCTAGCGCCCGCGAGCGTAGTTGATGAAGTCATCCACCTGGGTCGTGTGGACGTTCCGGAAGCAGATCGACTGCCCGCCACTGAGCGCCACCGACTGGAAGCCGGGACACGTTCCGCTGACGATCGCCAGTTCGGTGCGAAGCTGAGCCAGAGCCAGCAGCCCGGCGCTGTCGCTGGTGCACTGGCGGCTCACCGGCCCAATCGGAGCCGTACGATTGTAAGCGGCGATCACCTGACTGGCCGCGTCACTACCGGAACAGCCACCTTCGGCCCGCAGCACCGTCCACAGGCTCATGTCCGTGGATGCGAAGGGGATGGGCGCGGCACCCACATTGCCCTGAGTCTCCAGGCAGTCGCCCTGGCTCACCCAGCCGGCCAGCCCGCTTCCGCTTTCGATCAGGAGCCAGCGAGCTTCGGCATCGCGCGAGACGATGCTGAATAGCCCACTCTCCGCGCCGACAACCGCCAGCACGTCCCCACTTTCCTGCGGCGTGCGCCGCAGGTTGGTATCGCAGACCACATCCGCGACAGGCGGCCCGTCGTAGCTGGTCACTTCCCGCAGCGGCAGGCCCATCACATTCCCCTGGATGGACAGGCACGAGCCGTTGGCCGTCCACCCTTCACGGCCATCCGAGGCGACCTCGACATACAGCCAGCTTGCATCGGCATTACGCCCGACGAGATTCAGCAGGCCGTCGCCGATCCGTACCACGTCGATCCGCTCGCCTTCGCCGGAAGGCGCGGCGCGCAGGTTTTGGTCGCAGGCGATGGTCGCGATCGCCGGGCCGGTGTAGTCAGGCGACGAAACATCAAGCACCGGCGCGTCCGTCAGACGGCCCAGTACACTGAGGCAGGCGTTAGTGGCCGCCCAGCCCACGGTGCCATTCTCCAGCGTGATCTGCATCCAGGCGTTGTCGGACGTCCGGCCGGTGATCGCCAGATCACCTTCCACGCCGTTTACGATGAACAGAGTCTCGGCTTCCCGATCGGGCAACACGCGCAGGTACTGCGAGCAGTTGACTGCGGCCATCGGCGGCCCCACATACGGCCCAACCGTGGTATCGACCACCGGGACGGAATAGAAGTCTCCTCGCGAACCCAGACAGACACCCGTCGCCGCCCAGCCAACCGTGCCATCCTGCAGCGTGATTTGCATCCAACTACTGTTGGCGGACCGCCCCGTGATCCGCAGCTCACCCTCGGTACCATTCAGCGTGACCAGGGCCGGCGCATTGTCTTCCGGCAACTCGCGCAGATACTGCGAGCAGCTCACCGTGGCCACGGCCGGCCCCATATATTGTTCGGGTGCGATCACCGGGCGGCTGTAGACATTGCCCGTGACACTCAGACAACTTCCCAGCGCCGTCCAGCCCTGGGAGCCATCCGGCTTGCTGACGAAAACCCAGGCGCCATCACTGCTGCGCCCTTCGATCGCGAGGGCCGTGCCCGCGGGCATGGGATCGAGAGTCCGGGCATTCATGTCCGGCGCGGCACGAAGATACTGCGTGCAGACAACCGTTGCGACAGGCTCGCCACTGGGACTGACCTGGTCAAGCTCAGGCAGATCATAGACGTTGCCCTGCACATCCAGGCAGCTTCCCCACGCGGCCCAGCCCTGGAAACTGCCCGGCAAGCTCAAATACAGCCAGGTGCCATCCGCGTTGCGACCTTCCACATTGTAGGTCCCATCCGAAGGCTGCATGATCGCCAGCCGCGAACCTTCCGCATTGGGCGTGGCGCGCAGGTACTGCGAGCACATAATGCGGGCGGTAGGCGCGACGTTCACCGTCACGTTGGTCACGGCGCCGCCCAGCGTTTCCGGCGCGCTCAGAACATTGCCCAGCACGCTGACACAGGTGGCGTTCCCCGTCCAACCGGCAGTGCCATCGGCCAGAATGAGGTAGATCCAGCCCCCGTCCGCGGTCCGACCGGCCACCGCCACCGGCCCATCGGCCGGACTGATGACGCGCACGACCGCCGCGTCCGCCGCCGGCGCAGCGCGCAGATACTGTTCGCAACCAATCTGGGCGATCGGCGGCCCGGAATACCCCTGCAATTCCATGACCGCGACATCCGCGAAACTGCCCTGGATGTTCAGGCAGGAGCCGGTTGCCATCCAGCCCTGCCATCCATCGACCGAACTGACATACGCCCAGCCCTGGTCAGCCGTCCGGCCCACGATATCCAGCACGCCCACGGACGGCCCCAGCACCGCCAGACGGCGGCCATCATTGCCAGGATACGCGCGCAAATTCTGGGTGCAGATCAAGGTGCCCACGGGCGGGCCGCTGTAAGCAGCGGCGGCCTCGGTCATCGAAGGCACGGCATAGAAATTGCCCTGTACCTGCAAGCAGTCCGTGTAAGCTGCCCAACCCACCAGACCGCCCGCCGTTGTGACCTGGACCCAGGCATTGTCGGCGGTCCGTTGGCTGATGCTCAATGGGTTATCCGCTTCGCTCAGCACCTGCAAAACCTCGGCCCCGCTGGCCGGAGCGCGGCGCAGGTACTGCGAACAGACGACCGACGCCGTCGGCGGCGCGGTCAGCACGGCAAACTGAAGCTGGGTCGGATCGATGACGGGCAAAGCCGTGAACGCCCCGTTGACGGTCATGCAATTACCGTAGTAAGCCCAGCCCTGCAAATCGCTTCCAACCTGCAAAAGCAGCCAATCACCATACCGTCCCAGCGCGGGATTCGTTTCGCCGGCGTTCATCAAGCCGACGCGCCGGGAATCTTCAGAGGGTTCCGTCCGCAGATACTGGCTACAAGTGATCGTCGCAGTGATCCCGGTTTGCGCCGAGACACTCCCCCCGACCAGGGCCAGCCCCCCCGCAAGCAGTGCCACCAACACCAACCAAGGCAGGGCACGTTTCATGGTCCATTTCTCCTTATAAGGGCATCCTAGTTCCCCATCGTACGCAGACATAAGCATCCGCGCAAGTGTCGCCCCCCGCGCAAGGAACGCTCAAGACATCGCTTCGCCATCGTTCCGCCGGCGTGCCAGTTCGCGCAAGTGATCGAGGACCCTCATCTCCCCACTGGCACCATCCTGATAGTACCAGGACTGCCACCCGTTGCACGGACTGTTCTTCAGCAGGCGGCCGATCTGGTGGATAGAGCCAACGGACTCTCCGTACTTGAGATGACCGTTCGCCAGCACGACCGCGCCTGCTTCGATATCGGCATTGAAATACAGCGTCTGTCCGGGGGTCAGCACCCCCTGCTCCAACAGCACGCCCACCGCCATGCGCGGCTGGGCCCGCTTGCTGGAAAAAGCAAACACATCAGCATCATAAGGCGGCGGCTGGATAGCGTCAAGCCGGGCCTGGGCCAGGGCGATGTAGTCCGGCTCGCGCTCGATGCCGATCCAGTGACGGTGCAGCTTCTTGGCGACAGCCCCGGTCGTTCCCACCCCGAAGAAGGGATCGAGAACCACGTCGCCGGGGTTCGAGGTGGATTGAATGACCCGGTAGAGCAGTGCTTCAGGCTTCTGGGTCGGATGCGCCTTGCGCCCTTCCACACGAATTCGCTCCTTCCCGGAACAGATGGGCATCAGCCAATCGCTGCGCATCTGAAGATCGCCGTTGAGCGATTTCAGCGCCTGATAGTTAAAGGTGTAACGCTGCCCCTTGTGCTTCTGCGCCCAAATCAGGGTTTCGTGGGCATTGGCAAAGCGCACACCCCGGAACTGCGGCATCGGATTGGACTTCACCCAGGTGAGGTCATTCAGAATCCAGAACCCCAGGTCCATCAGACAGGTCCCGATCCGGTGGATATTGTGGTAGGTCCCAATCACCCACAGGGTGCCTGTCTCCTTCAAGACCCGCCGGCAGCCGGTCAGCCAGCCGCGGGTGAAGGCATCGTAGGCCGCGAAGTCATCGAACTGATCCCAGGCCTCGTCGACCCCGTCGACCAGGGTCAAATTGGGACGCCAGGGCGGGCGCTGGAGCTGAAGATTGTAAGGGGGATCGGCGAAAATCAGATCGATCGAATTCTCCGGCAAGCTGGCAAGCACGTCCAGGCAATCGCCTTCAAGAATCCGATCGATCGGAAGATGTTGAGTATCCGGCATACCGTTCTGGCTTAATCCGTGTCTCAGAGTTCAGCGCTGATGCATGAACTTTACACAAGACTGCCGGTTCGTCCAAATCACATCAGGGGACCAGAGGCTGAATCGTATTCCGCAGCACGCCCAACCCCGTGACCTCCAGGTCGACGCGGTCATGGGGCTGCAACCAGCGTCCCAGCGCCTCTTCCGCGCCGAGGCTGAGCAAGGAGCCAGACCCAACCGCCCCGCTGGCCAACACATCCCCTGGATACAGGGTCGCGTCCGCGCTGGCCCGCTCGATCATCTGTGCAAAGGTGAAGAACATCTCACGTGCATTGCCGGGCAGGGTGTTCAACGCGCGATCGTTCACGCTGACGGTCATCTCCAGGTCATACCGCCGCTGATCGCCTTCGCCGATGGCATACGGCTCCAGCTCATCTGGCGTGACCAGGGTCGGGCCAAGTGACACGGCGAAATCGCGGCCCTTGGCCGGCCCGACCCCGATCCGCATCTCGTACATCTCCAGATCGCGCGCGCACCAGTCGTTCATGATAGTGTAACCAGCGATGAATTCCTCAGCCTGGCTAGCCCGGATGTTACGCCCCTCCCGGCCGATGATGCAGGCGATCTGAAGCTCATAGTCCATCCAGAACGACGCGGGCTGGGGAATCGGCTCCCCGGAACCATAGATCGCGTTGTGATTCCCGAAGAAGAACACGGGGTATTCGTGCCACTCAGGGGGCATACCCAACCCGCGCCGCTGGCGTATCGCGCGGGTGTGCGCCTCGAAAGCCGAAAAACAGCGCAAGGATCGCGGCCGAGGAACCGGAGCCAGCCGCCGGGTGTGGGACCGGATCAACACACTTCGCTGCTCGGAGGAAAGCCTATTGAGTCCTCCGATTGCGGCGGCCAGCGCCGCGCGGTCCTCAGGAGTGAAACCCAGATAATCCCAGGGAGTCTGCGGAAGCGGGGGAGTGGTCAATCCGAGCCAGCCCGGCGCCTGCGCGATCACGCCTGCAAGATCATAGACCGCCCCAAAAACCTCAACGCCGAGTTGCTCATGTTGACCCGTATCCAGGTCGTCATAATACAGAAAGCGCATCACCGACCTCCCGATCCGTCACACGCCGGGACCATCAGTTCCCCTTACGCGAAAACTGCATCCGGTCCGCGCCAAAGATCTTCGCATCCATCTTGATGCCCATCTCTTCGAACCGGCTGTAGAAACGCGGTCGGAAGCCCGATGGCTCCAGGACGCCGCCGCCCGAATGACTGGGGCCCATACCCTGGTGATCGGCGGTCTTGTAGACAAAGATATCCTGCAAGGTCACGGAGTTGCCTTCCATACCCTGCACTTCGGTGATCTGGGTGATCTTGCGGCTGCCGTCTTTCAGGCGGCTCTGCTGGATGAAAAGGTTCACGGCGCTGGCAATCTGCGCCCGGATCACATCCAGCGGAATATCCATGCCGGCCATCAAGCACATCGTTTCAAGACGCGAGATCGCCTCCCGTGGGCCGTTGGCATGCAGAGTCGTCAGCGATCCGTCATGACCGGTATTCATGGCCTGGAGCATGTCGAGTGCCTCACCGGAACGGCATTCCCCGACCACAATCCGGTCGGGGCGCATCCGCAGCGCGCCTTTGACGAGGTCGCGAATCACCAGCTTGCCTTCATCGGACCCCGGCAGGGGCGGGCAGGTTTCCAGGCGAACCACGTGCCGCTGGGCCAGATTCAACTCTGCCGAGTCTTCGATCGTCACGATGCGCTCGTCTTCGGGGATGAACGATGACAGCACGTTGAGCAGCGTGGTTTTGCCCGATCCCGTGCCGCCCGAAACCACTATGTTCAACCGGACGCGCACGCACGCATCCAAAAACTCGGCGACTTCATTGTTCAAGGAGCCAAAATTGATCAGGTCCTGAACCGTCAACCGGCTTTCCGGGAACTTCCGGATGGTGATCGTCGTTCCCGCCAGAGCGGATGGCGGCGTGATCAGGTGAACGCGGGAACCATCGGGCAAGCGAGCATCGACCATCGGGTTGCGGCGTGAGAGGTCGCGCTGGAGCGGGCGAACGATTCGCTGGGCCGTCCACTGGACGTGCTCCTCGTCATCAAAAGCGATGTCCGTTTCGATCAGCTTGCCTTTGCGTTCGGCGAAGATGATCTCCGGCCCATTCACCATAATCTCGGAATACGACTTGTCCCGAACCAGAGGTTCAATCGCGCCGAAGCCGAGCAGGTCAACGATCAGGGCCTCCTCCAGTTCACGGCGTTCGTGCTCGCTGAGCTGAATGTTGGCCCGGTGCAGGATAACCTGGAGCCGGTCGCGGATGATCTGCTGGTGCTCGGAATTCGTGCTGCTCCACTCGTCCGCCTCGTCGGGCGTGGCAAGCAGCTTCGGGCGAAGCTGTTTTCGGAGTTGGGCAACCCGTGGTGTGGTTCGCCGCTTGGGAGGCGCCTTGGCATTCACCTCAGGCGAGGAGGCTTGTGGATCGGTTTTCGACTGTGATGAAGTGGGTGGGGTCGATGAAGTCGAGGAAGGGGGCGCAGCCGACGGACGAGCCGTCTCGGTCATTCCCTGCACACGTTTGGATAAAGACATGGTTACCAGTCCTTTTGACCCATTCAACACTACCAGTGTATCTCAAACATTGAGAATAAATCAAGTCAAAAGGACTGGTATTTGGAAAAACCCTGTGAAATTTAACGCTTTATCCATTCTCCTGAACGCGAATCGACCGGATCACCGTTCCCGAAACGGTCGCGGTCTGCGGATCGCGCGGCGCGATCGCTTCCACCACGTCCATCCCCTCGGTCACTTCGCCGAAGATCGTGAACTGACCACTGAGATGGGCCGTCTGCTCGGCGCTGTAGGTGATAAAAAACTGGCTACCTGCCGAATTGGCCTGGGAAGTGTGCGCCATGCTGATCAGGCCGGGGCGGTCGAAGACCAACCCGTTGTTGTGCTCATCCCGGATGGTGTAACCGGGGTTCCCCGTGCCCGTCCCGGTAGGGTCCCCGCCCTGGGCCATGAATCCTGGAATAACCCGGTGGAAAGTCACCCCATCATAGAATCCCTGACAGGCCAGGAACACAAAATTGTTGACCGTGATCGGCGCTTTGTCCGGGAACAGATCGATGACAATCTGGCCGCCATCCTCCAGGATCACCGTAGCCGTGTAGTCCTTGGCAGGATCGATCACCTGCTGAGGCGCATCGAAACGCTCCGGGGAATCGCCGGTCGGCGCGCAGCTAAACCCGACCGCAGCCTGAGACCGCCCACCGGCAGGCGTGGTCTGCACGGCAGGCGTGCATGCCACCAGAAGCAGGGCTACCAGGATAAGACTGATCATCCATCGACGCATGGTTGTGTTCTCCAGGGTTCATTTTGACATAGGATGAACATTGTGCCCGCTGATGGGCCGGCCTGCAAGCCGCCGGTCGTTATTGACTGGCGGCGGGTGTTTCCGTGGCCGTCTGAACCGGGCTGGGCGTCCAGGTGATCGTAGGCAGGTCCAGCGTAGGCAGTTCGATGGTGGGGATTTCGACGGTCGGGGTCACCGGGGCAGCCGTTGGCGTAACCGTTGGCGTCGGCGTGGGGTTGACCGCCCGCATCACGCTCTCATGCATGTAGGTCAAATCCGTGAAAAACCGGCTTTCGTCCAGGTCGACGATATACCACTCGGTGTCAGCATAGTCAGGTTCCAACACGCAAATCACGTCGCCTTCATGCCGAACGTCCACAATGGCGCAGTTGGTACTGGCGCACTCGCGGATGATCGCCTCCGGCACGGTGATCACGAAATCCTGACAGTCCGGCACAGGCGTCCGAGTTGGGGCCGAAGTGAAACGCAATTCCGGGGTCGACGTCTCCTCTTCGCCGGGAGTCGGGCTCAACTGGGCCGCGCGGGTCGCACCGGCCAGTAAAGCCCCTTGCAGGTTGCCGACCATATAGTTCCGGATGCCACTCCAGACAAAGTACACCCCGAAAACTAGCATGGCGGCCACCCCAATCACCAGCCATGCCGGTGGACCAGCCCGTCCGGGAGTGCGATATCCCATGCGCGTTCGCTACCTCGTCTTCCGTATGCCGTCCAATCACCTCTCTTGATTGTACCCGGCCCGGGCCGTTACGAACCGACGCACACCCGACGATCACCCTACCCTCGCAGTGCACGGAGCTGATACACAACGATCGGCTCGCTCTTGCCGGAGAAGGTTCGCGCGTCAAGCCGGTCCGCCCAGACGGCCGGCGCGACAAGATCGAACATGGCTTCGCTGATCAGAATCCGGCCGCGCCCGGCCGCCTGCTGGATGCGCCGCGCCGTATTGACGACATCGCCGATCACGGTATAGCTCATCACCCGCTCGGAGCCAACATTGCCCACCGCCACCTCGCCGCTATGCAGGCCGATCCCCAGACCGAGATTGCTCAACTCCGGCAAATCGATCTGGTCACAGGTTCGCCGGAAGACCTCCTGCATCTCAAGCGCAGCGCGGAGCGCGTTGAGCGTATCATCTGCGGTCGCCACAGGCGCGCCGAAAAATGCCATCAGCTCATCGCCGATGTACTTGTCGAGCGTGCCGTGATACTTAAAGATGACCTCGGTCAGTTCATTGAAAATCGTGTTGAGAATACCCAGTACCTGACTGGCCGGGCGATGTTCGGCGAACGCCGTGAATCCACGAATATCCGCGAAGAAGACAGTCACGGAGCGGGTATCGCCGCCAAGCTGTAAGTAGCGATCCGGGTCGACCAGAATTACGTCGACGATGTCTTCGTTGACGTAACGGTTCAGCACACGTCGTAGCAGGTTATTGCGGCTTTCCAATTCGTCGTGGAGATGCTTGATCCGCAGCAGACTGCGCACGCGGGTCATCATCATGACGGAGCTAAACGGCTTGGTCAGAAAATCATCCGCGCCTACTTCAATAGCCTTGAGTTTATCGTCGTCGCCTTCCAGCGCGGTGACCATCACCACGGGGATGAACTGAGTACGTAGATCGCGTTTCAAACAGGCGCAGACTTCATACCCGCTCATCCCCGGCATCTTGACGTCCAGGAGGACCAGATCGGGAGACTGAGTGCGGGCGATCTCAAGCGCGGTCGGTCCATCGTGCGCGGATATCACCCGGCAGCCGGAGCTTTGGAGGTACGCCTCCAGAACCTCCCGGTTCATCCAGTCGTCGTCAACGACCACGACCAGGGGAGCTTCCTCACGTGGCAAGTCCTGTACTCGAGACGTCATACGTTCGCGCCTGATCCATCCAGTCTCGGAACGAAAGTGGTAGGGGAGGTTTCGTTCGGCAGTTCCCCATCAACAGGAGGGATTGTAGCATGCAGCCATGAAGGCCCGCCATAAACGAGTCAGTGACGGATAGATCATGCTGATAATAAAGCAGTTCGTATAATGATCACGACAGACATAAAACTAAAAATTATGTGAATTGTTTGCGCATTTCCTTGACGCAGGCTTCATTGTGTGTTATTTTACGGATAGCTTCAATTCGGAGCATAAATCTATCATAAATCATCAAGCGGAGGAATCAATCCATGCTGTACATGCCTCGTGAAGAAGGTCAGGGTCTCGTCGAGTACGCGCTCATCCTCGTTCTGGTCGCCGTCGTCGTGATCGTCATCCTGGCCCTGCTCGGCCCGGCCATCGGCAACATCTTCAGCAACATCGTTTCCGCTCTGTAAATCTCAGCAGTCCAATCCGGGGACGCTGGCCACAAGCCAGCGTCCTTTTTTTCTTTTCCCATCAGCAATTTACGTCAGACTGCACAAAAGAAACCACTGTACAATCGGACTTTATGAGCTAGTCCGACACATTGACGCTTGCCGGACTTCATGCCACAATTAGCAACATGTCAATCGACCGTGGTGGTGAAAGAGTCCACAATCTGATGTCATCCTACTGCCCTCCTCATTTCCGTTGGCAATGTCCGCGAGACGATCGTCCGGCTTTCCTCCTGGATCGAACGACTACTACCCCCCGCAACACAACTAATTAGCGCAGCTATCGCTGCGCTTGCCACTATTTCTGTCTTCTCCAGTCCAACAACCCGATCTCTTCTTGAGGACAAAGATTTCTTTTTGTCATGTTGTGCTAGGTAGAGTTGACCGCCGGTCAGCGAGGAAAGCCAATCCGGGAGTAGCTATGAACTGATGGGCAATCGGAGCAGCGAGCATATCTCAGCCGAGCCGGGGGACGATAGGCACGGCATTTGCCTGTCCGTCATCGGTGATGCACGCATTCCAAGGTGGTCCAGTCACAGGAGGCTATCCAATAGATGAGTATCAGCCAATTAGCCCGATCCATAGAACCTTCACCCACGCTCAGGTTGAACGAGGAAGCCCGCCTGCTCCGGCAGAAGGGCGAACCAGTGATTCACCTGGGCATCGGTGAACCCAAGAACAAGGCCCCCATCAGCGCGCTGCTGGCATCCGCCGCCAAGCTGAACACCGGCGAGATCAAGTACGCGCCCACCAGCGGGATTCCCTCGCTCAAAAAGGCCATCGTCCGCTACACCGAGGAGAATTATGGCCGGCTGGTCAGCGCGGAAAACGTGATCGTCTCCGGCGGGGCCAAGCAGTCGCTGTATAATCTGCTGCTGTCCATCGTCGATCCGCAAGACGAGGTTGTCCTCCTGGCCCCCTTCTGGGTCAGCTATCCTGAGATGGTCAAGCTGGCTTACGGCCACCCTGTAATTGTCACGGCTGAAAACGGGAGCTTCCAGCCCAGCATGGCCGAAGTCGAGCGGGCGGTCAGCTCGTACACCAAGGCCATCATCCTCAACAGTCCCAACAACCCTTCGGGCGTCGTATACTCCGAGGAATTTGTCGCCAGCATGGTGGACTTCTGCGAAAGCCGAAAGATCTACCTGATCATGGACGACATCTACCATAAGCTGGTTTTCGACGGCGTGAAAGCACCGAGCGCCTACCAGTTCACCAAGAAAGATGTCGACGAGAGCTACATCATCGTCACCAACGGCGTCTCCAAACTATATGGCATGACCGGCCATCGCATCGGCTGGGTGGTGGGCAACCGCAAGATCATCGAGGCAATCGACACCCTCCAATCTGCGACCTCATCCGGCCCGTCCGTGGTCTCCCAGGCGGCGGCCGAAGGTGCGCTCACCGGCGTCCAGAGCGTGGTGGAGAACCTGCGGTTGACGATCCAGAATAACCGCGACGTCCTCATGAAAGAACTGCGTTCGTTCAATGGCGTCAACATCACCTGCCCCCAGGGGACGTTCTATGCTCTGCCAGATTTCCGCGCCTACACCAAGAACTCGGTCCAACTGGCCGATATGTTGCTCAAGAAGGCTCTGGTCGTCACCGTGCCGGGCGTGACCTTCGGCATGGAAGGTCACCTCCGTCTCAGCTACGCAGGCACCGTCAAGGACGTCACCGAAGGTATCAAGCGTATGAAGTGGGCGTTGGACCCCAACGCGCCCAACGAGATCTTTATTGGCGACCGCAAGCTCGTAAGGGACTGGCTATGAACAACCTGCTGAACATCAAGACACCCGCCCAGGGTCAGGCTTCAGAGTACAAAAGCGATTATGGGCTGGCCAATCACGGTCTGACGAATCTCAACACCGTTTACTGGAATCTCCCATTGGAAGCGCTTGCCGAGGAGATTGTCTTCCGCGGTGAAGGCAAGATCATGGCCATGGGGCCGATCGTGGTCAACTCCGGCAAACACACCGGACGGTCCGCCCAGGACAAGTTCGTGGTACGAGAACCCAGCTCGGAAGACAACGTCGACTGGGGTGAGTACAACCGCCCCCTGGCCCCGGACAAGTTCGATGTCCTGTTCAGCCGGATGCAAGGCTACCTGCAAGGTCGTGACCTGTTCGTGCAGGACTGCTACGCCGGAGCCGATCCGGAGCACCGCCTGCCGGTGCGCATCATCACCGAATACGCCTGGCACAGCTTCTTCTCGCGCAATATGTTCATCTCCCCCCAGAACAAAGAGGAGTACCGCAACCACATCCCAGAGTTCACCGTCCTATGCGTGCCCTCGTTCCTGGGGTCCGAGCTGATCGACAGCACCCGCACGGGCACGTTCGTCGTGCTGAACTTCTCCCAGCAGTTGTGTATCATTGGCGGCACGGCCTATGGTGGGGAGATCAAGAAGTCAGTCTTCACCGTCATGAATTACCTGCTGCCGCTGCACGGCGTGCTGCCGATGCACTGCTCGGCCAATGTCGGCTCCGAAAAGGATGACGTCGCTCTGTTCTTCGGGCTATCCGGCACGGGCAAGACCACCCTCTCCGCCGACCCACACCGCGGCCTGATCGGCGACGACGAACATGGCTGGAGCGACAACGGCGTCTTCAACTTCGAAGATGGCTGTTACGCTAAGGTCATCGAACTATCCGAAGCGGCCGAGCCGCAAATCTACGGTGCAATTCACCGTTTCGGGGCCATCCTGGAGAACGTGGTCTGTGATCCGGTCAGCCGCCATATCGATCTCGATGACGCCACAATCACAGAGAATACCCGCGCCTCCTACCCATTGACCTACATCGACAATGCCATCCCGGAGAAAACCGGCGGGCATCCCAGGAATGTGATCTTCCTGACCTGCGACGCCCAGGGCGTGATGCCCCCGATCGCGCGTCTGACGCCCGACCAGGCCGTGTATCATTTCATCTCCGGCTATACCTCCAAGATCGCCGGCACGGAGGCAGGGCTGGGCGCCGAGCCGGAAATCACCTTTAGCGCCTGTTTCGGCGCACCGTTCATGGTGCATCCGCCCATCCTCTACGCCGAAATGCTCAAGAAGAAAGTGGTGCGTTACGGGGTAACCTGCTGGCTGATCAACACCGGCTGGACCGGCGGCCCGTACGGCGTAGGCAAGCGGATCAGCATCAAACACACTCGCGGTCTGCTCAACGCCGTTCTGAGTGGCAAACTGAAGGATGTCGAGTTCTATACCGATCCGGTGTTTGGCTTCGAAGTGCCCAAGTCAGCCCCGGACGTTCCGGAGAACGTGCTCTACCCGGCCAAGGCCTGGCCCAACGAAGCCGACTACTGGCAGCGCTACCGCGAGCTGGCCGCCCGCTACGCGGACAACTTCATGAAATTCGCGCCGGACTGTCCGCCAGAAGTCGTGGCCGCCGGCCCAAAACTTGCGCAGCCTGAGCAATAAGCCGTAGGCAAGACACGGCCACGGCCGTCCGTGGATCAGGCACGCCTATCACAGCGAGCGGATCCATGGACGGCCGTTTTGTTTGACGAGGAACTGGCAGACGAGTTGGATCGCCTCAACACAGAGTGCGACCTCCATTGAGTCGTGTCCCATCCGTTCCGGTTGGCGTCGATACTCGCTGGGTGTGACACCAATTGAGGTGAAATAAAACCTTGACACACTCAAACACGCCGAGTAAGGTTTTACCGTCGTTAGCCAGCATGGAATCAGAGAAAGCAGATCACGATGGGCCGCGTCATCAATACCGACAATCCCGGCAAGGTTCGCAACCAGTTGATGCGCTCCTGCGCGGAACTGATGCGTCACTTGAGCCAGAAGCAAACCATCGACGACGAAGCCAAAGATATGGCCGCCTGTCTGGTCATGTGCCTGCGCGAGATCGAGCGCGGAATCGACGATTCGGCGGCCGTCTGGGAAAAGCGGGATTACTGGATCAAGGCCGAGCAGCTTCGCCAGCGGTGGGATTGGGTGGCGTTCGCCGCGGATCAGTTGGATAACATCCTCCGCAAGGAGGCTTGGGAGAAGATGCCGGAGTTCATGGTCAAGCTCTTCCCCCGTTTTGCCGACGTCAAGGTGACCCGCATCACACGCTCTTCCGATCTGTGGGAAGGCGCGTATGCGCAGTTCCTCAAACCGCAGTCCTGATCAGTCGAACCGTTCGGCGACCCAGGGATTGACCAGGGTGTAATTGGGCACCGCATTGCCGTTAGCGGTGTAGAGGATTAGATCGCGATCGACGACCATCCGGTCGATGTCGCCGCCAGCCCCGTCCAGCACCAGCGGCGGCGCCAGGATAAGCAGGTCGAGCAGGTTCAAATCGGTGTCGACGCCTTCGGAAAACGCCTGAATTGCGGCGGGCAAACGGGGCCAGGTGGCCGGATTCAGCACCGTTTGGAGTATCGCCGACATGACCTGTTGCTGGCGCGCGGCGCGTTGATAGTCGTCGTCGGCGTGGCGCGTCCGCGCGTAAGCCAGCGCCCGCGCGCCATCCATGTGCTGCCAGCCCGGTTGGAACTCGACGGTGATCGTTCCCCCCGCCCCATCCGGATATTCGTAGTCGACCAGAAGTCGAGGGACCTCGATATCGACCCCGCCCAGCGCATCGACGATCCCGACAAACGCATCGAAATTGATCCGCATGTAGCGATCGACACCGACCCCGAAGTTTATCCCAACGGCGTCCTTCGCCCTGCCCGGCCCCGATCCAGGCTCGGCCAGCTCGGCATCCCGGTTGATCGTATTGATCCGCCACAGGCCCCATTCGGGCACTTCGATGAAGATGTCGCGCGGAATGGACAGGAGACTGACCTGAAGCCCGCCCGGATCGACGCCCAGCAGCATAACGCTGTCGGTCCGCGCCTCGAATCCCTCGCCCTGGCGGGCGTCCAGTCCGAGGATCAGCACGTCCAATGGGGCTGGTGGGAGCACCAGGTAGATCACCAGGCCAAGCCCGACCAGGAAGATGGGGCTCAGCGCCACCACCACCCCAACCCCGAGGAGCCACAGGCATCCGCCTTGTCTGCGACGGAGCGGCCGCGCGGCTGGCACGGGCTGCACCGGCGCCGGGTAAGGTAGCGGTTCCATCGGCTGCGTGGGTAGAGTCCGGGCGGGTTGGGTCTGCTCCAGGTCCGGGGAAAACGGCTGGGTCGGATCGTCAGGCGCAGGAGCCTGATCTGGAGGGAAAGGTTGAGTCATGAGCCTCGCTTTGGGTCGCTATCCGGCTCGGCGGCGATGCGAGACAGGTCGCACAACCACCAGAACCTTCGGTCGAAATGGTAATACCTTGACGAACGGGTGTCAATCCACTAGAATTTTACTCTGCCCAAGAAGGATTTGAGCATGTTTGAAACCCTGACTGACAGACTTCAAGACATCTTCGATCAACTCGGCCGCCACGGTAAGCTCACCGAGGATGACGTCGATCGCGCCTTGCGCGAGGTTCGCCTTGCGCTGTTGGAAGCGGACGTCAACCTCAAGGTTGCCAAGGAGTTTATCAAGCGGGTGAAGGAGCGCGCCATCGGCGCCGAAGTCACCAAGAGCCTCACCCCGGCCCAGATGGTGATCAAGATCGTCCATGAAGAATTGATCACCACCCTTGGCGAGGCTGGCCGCTTGAATCTGAGTGGTGCGTCTCCTCGTGTGATCATGCTGGTCGGGCTGCAAGGGTCGGGTAAAACCACCACTGCGGCCAAACTTGCATTACATCTGCGCCGTCAGGGCAGGCGTCCCTTCATGATCGCGGCCGACACATACCGTCCAGCGGCGGTCGATCAGTTGGTGACACTTGCCAAACAGGCCAATATCCCGTACTGGCAAGAAGGGACCACGGTCGCCCCACCGGAGATCTGCAAGCACGGTCTGGCCGAAGCCAAGAAACAGGATGCCTCTGTCGTCCTGATCGACACGGCGGGCCGACTCCAGATCGACGATGCCATGATGCGCGAGCTTCAGGCCATCAAGGAACTCACTGCGCCGGCGGACATCCTGCTGGTCGCGGACTCGATGACCGGGCAGGAAGCCGTGCGCATTGCCGAGGGCTTCAACGAAAAGGTCGGCCTGACCGGCCTGATCCTGACCAAGGTCGACGGTGACGCTCGTGGCGGCGCGGCGATCTCGATGCGCGAAGTCACCGGAGTGCCCATCAAGTTCCTGGCCACCGGTGAAAAACTCGACGCGCTGGAAGTCTTCTATCCCGAACGGTTGGCTTCGCGTATTCTGGGCATGGGCGATATGCTCAGCCTGATCGAAAAAGCGGAGACCACCTTCGATCAGAAGGAAGCGGAAAAACTCCAGCGCAAGATGATGCGCAACGAGTTTACGCTGGAGGACTTCCTGCAGCAGATGCAGCAGGTCAAGCGGATGGGGCCAATCGCCCAGATCCTCGACATGATCCCCGGCATGGGACGGCTCAGCAAGGAAGTCGACCTGTCCGGCGCGGACGATCAATTCCGCCGCGTCGAGGCGATCATCCGATCGATGACGCCCCAGGAGCGCCGCAATCCGCGGCTCCTGAACGCCAGCCGCAAGCGCCGGATCGCAGCCGGCAGCGGCACGGAAGTTCAGGACGTCAACGCACTTTTGAAGCAATTCCGAGACATGCAGCGCCTCATGCAGCAGATCGGCAAGGGACGCCTTCCGCGTCTGCCCGGCCTGTCCCGATAAGGCGCTTGAAAAAGGAGCAAGTTACACTAAGATGGTTCGCATTCGTCTTCGTCGCGTTGGTTTGAAGAGACAGCCCAGCTACCGTATCGTCGTGGCCGATTCCCGCATGCCGCGGGATGGCCGCTACATCGAGATCATCGGCTTTTACAATCCGCGCACCGACCCTGCCACCATGCAGGTGGAAGAGGGTCGCGCGCTGTACTGGCTGAACAACGGGGCCCAGCCCAGCGAAACCGTGAATTACATCTTCAAGGCGACTGGCACGCTGGACCGCCTGGCCCGCCTCAAGCAGGGTGAAGCGCTGGACAAGCTGGTGGCCGAGGCCGAAGCCCAGGTGGCTTCGCGCGTGCCCGTCAGCCCCAAGACCCGCCATCCTGTCAAGCCCAAGAAGCAGAAACCCGCTGAGAAAGATGCCGAGTAGTCGGCACGGTGAACGCAGTGAACGGGCAGAGGTGCCTGACACCTCTGCCCCGCCTGCTCCACGTTGGCTTCCCAGGCAGAGATAGGAGACGGTGGTGAAAGAACTGATCGAATACGTCGCAAAGTCTCTGGTAGATGATCCTTCCCAGGTGCAGGTCACCGAGACTGTGACCGGCGGCGCTGTGGTATTGGAACTGAAAGTCGCCCCAGAGGATATGGGCCGGGTGATCGGCCGGAATGGGCGCGTGGCGAATGCCCTGCGCACGCTGCTGCGCGTTCTCTCCACCAAAGAGGGCAAGCGCGTCACCCTGGAAATCCTCTAGGCTGTTGTCATCCTCATGCCCAAATCTCAGCCCGTGAAACCCGATTCTTCTGGGGTGGGACGGCGTCCCACCTCGGACCCTGCCTTCCTCGTCCTTGGGGAGATCACCCGCCCGCATGGCGTCCGTGGTGAATTGCGCGTGGTTTTCTCCACGGCCTTTCCCGACCGGGTCAGCGAGTTGGAGACCGTCTACGTCGGTCGCGATCCCTACGATCCCGCGACGGCCCAACCCTACGAACTGATCAGCTCACGCCGTCACCAGGACACCCTACTCGTGCAGCTCGCCGGCGTTAACTCGCGCGAAGCCGCCGATGCCATGCGTGGCAAGCTCCTGCTCGTTGCGCTGGAAGACGCCGTTCCCCTCGAAGAGGGCGAGTACTACCTCTTTCAGATCATCGGCGCTCTGGTCGTGACGGACCAAGGAGAGGAGTTGGGTCGCGTCGCCGAAGTTCTGGAAACCGGGGCCAATGATGTGATCGTCGTGCGCGGCGGTCTTCGGGGCGAAATCCTCCTGCCGGATATTCCCGAGGTCATTCTCAATGTGGACATCGAGCACGCGAAAGTCACCGTCGCGCTGATGCCCGGTCTGCTTTCGGACTGATCCTCTCCGTTTCTCGTGTCTTGACAGCCCCTATCCCGCCTGCTATGCTGTCTGCCCAGTCTACCTGAAGGGAATCGGATTGAGCGGGCGCAGGTATTGGCTGGGATTCAATCACGTCGCCGGCGTCGGGCCGCTCCGGCTGGCCCGGCTGCGCGAGGTTTTCGGCTCGTTGCAGACCGCCTGGGAAGCCAATCCGGACGCCTTGCGCCGGGCCGGTTTGGACAGTCGCACGGTCGACAATCTGCTTGAGACGCGGCGCAGTCTGGACCTGGATGCCGTCCAGCGCCGCCTTGACGATCTGGGCGCCGCCGTGCTAACCCTGGACGACCCGGATTATCCCGCCCTGCTCCGCGAGTTGCCGGATGCGCCGCCTGTGCTGTATGTGCGCGGCTCGCTGCGAGCAAGTGATCGCTGGGCGGTCGCCATCGTGGGAACGCGCAAGGCAGGATCGTACGGCCTTGACATGGCGTTCCAACTTGGATGTGATCTGGCCCGGGAAGGAATCACCGTAATCAGCGGCCTGGCCCTGGGCATCGACTCCGCGGCCCACAAGGGAGCGCTGGACGCGGGAGGGCGTACGATTGCCGTGCTGCCCTGCGGGATTGACTCGATCTATCCACCGGAGCACCGCGGGCTGGCCAAAACAATCGTCGATCATGGCGCCCTGGTGACGGAATTTCCGCCGGATACGCAGGCTGAAGTCAAGAACTTCCCGGCTCGCAACCGGTTGATCAGCGGGCTGGCGTTGGGTGTGATTGTTGTTGAAGCGCCGCTCAAGAGCGGTGCCCTGCTGACTGCCGACAGCGCCAGTGAGCAAGGTCGTGAGGTCTTCGCGGTCCCTGGTCCGGCGACCTCAGCCACCAGCAAAGGCTCAAACCGCTTGATTCAGGATGGGGCGAAGCTTGTCCTGACCGTCGACGATGTGCTGACCGAGCTGAACTTGACCCGGGACGGGGGCGAGACACGCACCGTAGTGCAGGAAATCGTCCCGGAGAATGACACGGAACGCGTTATCCTAGCCTGTCTGAGTGAAGAGCCGCGCCATATCGACGAGGTGTGCCGGGTCAGCGGGCTGCCCATCAGCACGGTGAGCGGCGCCCTGGCGCTGATGGAATTGAAGGGGCTGGTCCGCCAGATGGGCGGGATGCAGTACAGCCTGAACCGGGGGCGCAGCGCCCCCTATACCTTGGACTGATCTGCGGCCTGAGGCCGCGCACGAGTGAATCGCTTATGATGTCTTCAATAGACCATTATTACGCCCTGATCATGGCGGGCGGTGGCGGGACGCGGCTCTGGCCTTTGAGCCGCCAGACGCGGCCCAAACAGATGCTGCGCCTGATCGGCCCTGACACGATGTACCAGATGACCATTCGCCGGCTTTACCCCCTGCTCACCCCGGATCACATCTACGTCATCACCGGGCAAGATCAGGTAGAAAGCCTGCAAGCCCAGGTTCCGGAGATTCCGGCGGAGAACTTCATCATCGAGCCATTTGGCAAGAACAGCGGCCCGGCTGCCGGGCTGGGCACCCTGGTCATCCACCAACGCGATCCCCAGGCGCTGGTTGCCACCCTATCCGCCGACCACTACGTCGCCAACACGCAGCAGTTCCGTGAAGTGCTGGTCAGCGCGCATGACCTGGCTTCCGAAGGGTTGTTCGCAACCCTGGGCATCACGGCTTCGCGGCCGGCCGTCCAGTTTGGGTACATCAAGCGCGGCGAGTCGCTGGGCAGGCGCAACGGGCTGGAGTGCTTCAAAGCGGTTAGCTTCACGGAGAAACCCGACCTGGAGCGCGCCGTCGAATTTGTCCGTTCCGGCCTGTATAGCTGGAACAGCGGCATGTTCATCTGGGCTGCCGAAGCCGTGCTGGCCGAATTCGAACGGCAGCAGCCGGCAATCCACCGCCTACTCATGGAGATCCGCCAGCATATCGGCGCTTCGGATTTCACCCAACGCATCACGCCCCTGTGGCAGAAAATGCCCAACATCTCGCTCGATTATGCCATCATGGAAGACGCGCCGGAAATCGCGGTCATCCCGGTCGATATCGGCTGGAGTGACATTGGTAGCTGGGACATGCTGCTGGACCTGCTGGAGGGCGACGCGGCCGGGAACGTGCTCCTCAACGAAAGCGACCAGGAACCGATTCTGATCGACACCCAGCGTACCCTGGTGGCAAGTGATCGCCTGATTGTCACCATCGGTGTTGAAGACATGATCGTCGTCGAAACCGATGACGTGCTCCTGGTCTGCCACCGCGACCGCTCGCAGGACGTCCGCGAGGTCGTGCGACGCTTACGCGAACGCGGGGCGGAATCCTATCTGTAGAGTTGTTGCTTCGAAAGTTGCAGGTTGCCATGACTGAATCCCTCCAGGCCTATTGCGTCAAATGCCGCCAGAAACGCGACATCGGCGCACCAGTGGCCGTCTATACCGAATCAGGCACGCCCGGCACGCGCGGCACATGCGCGGTATGCGGAACAACCCTGTTCCGCATGGGTCGCACCCCGGCGCATGACTCGCTTCCCAAACCGGAAGTGGTCAAGGCTCCGAAACGCAAGAAAACCGAGACGGCTCCCAAATCAAAGAAGAAGCCGGCCAAAGGCAAGAAAGCATCCCGAAAAACGGCTAAGCCCGCCGCTGCCGCCGACAAAACCCAGCGCCACGGGCGGTTGGTGATCGTCGAGTCGCCGGCCAAGGCCCGCACCGTCCAGCGCTTCCTGGGCAAGAAGTACGTGGTCAAGGCCTCCATCGGCCACGTGCGCGACCTGCTGCGTTCCAAGCTGTCCGTCGATGTCGAGCACGACTTCGAACCGCAGTACCGGGTCCCTAACGAAAAGCGTGAGGTCGTCAAGGAGATCAAGGAAGCGGCTGCGCGCGCCAGCGAAATCTACCTGGCGACCGACCCCGACCGCGAGGGCGAGGCGATCGCCTGGCACCTGATGGCCGCCGCAGACATCGACGAATCGCGCGTCCACCGGGTCGTCTTTCACGAGATCACCGAGGAGGCGATCCAGGAAGCCTTCGCCCATCCGCACCACGTGAACATGTCCCTGGTCAATGCCCAGCAGACGCGCCGCATCCTCGACCGGCTGGTCGGTTACAATATCACCGAACTGCTCTGGGAGAAGGTGCGCAACCGGCTGTCCGCCGGGCGCGTGCAGAGCGTGGCGCTGCGTATGGTCGTCGATCGCGAGCGCGAGATTCGTTCCTTCGTGCCGGTCGAGTACTGGACGATCCAGGCCGAGTTAGCCAAGCAGGTCGAGAACGGCCGGAACACCTCCAACTTCGTCGCGACCCTGATCAAGATCCGTGACGAAGACGCCGATCTCCATACCGAAGCCGAGGTTCTACCGCATACCCTTGTCCTGGAGAAGAGCGATTACCGGGTTGAGGAGGTCAAGCGGGGGACCCGTCAGCGGCGGCCCGCCCCGCCCTTCACCACCAGCACACTCCAGCAAGAAGCGTCGCGCACCCTGAACTTCAACGCGCGCCGGACGATGCGGGTGGCGCAGCAGCTTTACGAAGGAATCGACACCGGCGAAGGCCAGATCGGTTTGATCACCTACATGCGAACCGACAGCACGGCCATCGCCAAGGAAGCCCAGACCAAGGCTCACGAGTTCATCGTCGCCAACTACGGCAAGGAATTCGCGCCCGTACATCCGCCTATCTACAAGACCCAGTCCAAGACCGCCCAGGAAGCGCACGAAGCGATCCGGCCAACCAGCATCGACCGCACGCCGGAAAGCCTCCAGCACCTCAACCGGGATCAGCTCCGGCTGTACACGCTGATCTGGCAGCGCTTCGTCGCCAGCCAGATGGCCAACGCTGTCTACACCACCATGCGCGTCGACATCCGGGCCGGAGAAGCGGGCAACGGGACCGAACCTTACCTGTTCCGGGTGGCGGGCAGCCTGATCAAGTTCCCCGGGTTCCTGCGGGTTTACGAAGAGTCGCACGACATCGACGAAGCGCCCGACGAGGACACCGGCCGCATTCTGCCCGACCTGGTGGCCGGAGAGATGCTGCGCCTGATCCAGGTGTTGCCGCGCCAGCACTTCACCCAACCGCCCGCCCGCTACACCGAGGCGACTCTGGTCAAAGCCCTGGAGGAAAACGGGATCGGCCGGCCGAGCACCTACGCGCCAACCGTCGCCGTGATCCAGAACCGGGACTACGTCAGCCGCGACGGGCGCTATCTGGTCCCGTCCGAGACCGGCGAAATCGTCAACGATCTGCTGGTGACTTATTTCCCGGACATCCTGAGCTACAGCTTCACGGCCGATCTGGAAGATCAACTCGATCACGTCGCCGAGGGCCGCGAGGAATGGGTGCCTTTTCTGGCTAAGTTCTACGCACCTTTCGAACGCCAGCTCAAGCACGCCCGCGCCCAGTTGCCTTCCCAGCGTCAGCAGGAACACATCGGCCGCGCCTGCCCGACCTGCGGCAACCCGCTGGTCATGCGCTATGGTCGCTTTGGCAAGTTCATCGGGTGTTCCACCTACCCGGAGTGCAAGTACACCGAGCCGTGGCTAGACAAGATCGGCGTGGCCTGTCCCCGCTGCGGGAACGACCTGGTCGAAAAGCGTACCCAACGCGGCCGGACGTTCTACGGCTGCGCCAACTACCCCACCTGCGAGTTCACATCATGGAAACGGCCGTTGAACGCGCCATGTCCCAACTGCGGCGGGCTGCTGGTGGAACACAACCGCACCAAAGCCCAGTGCATCAGGTGCAGCGGAATTTTCGAGCGGGATGAATTTCCGGATGCCATGCCCGAATCGGCATCCGACCTGGATTAGGCATCAGCAAGCGGCAGGCTCCATACGATGGGCAGGGCTGTTGCAAAGTCGTGAAAAAGGTCTTTCTGCGGTAAGGTGTTTAGCG
>CAZHMJ010000019.1:0-5821 GCA_964533805.1 uncultured Anaerolineae bacterium
GCTCTTCCGATCTGGGTGACTTCCCGCTGATGACCGAAAAAGGCACGTTCATCATCAACGGCACCGAGCGCGTCGTCGTCAGCCAGTTGATCCGCAGCCCCGGCGTCTATTTCGCCGCCGAGGAAGATCGCTCGACCGGGCGTTTCCTGTCCACGGCCAAGCTGATCCCGGATCGCGGCGCCTGGATGGAATTTGAGACACGCAAGAGTGACTACATCACCATCAAGTTCAACCGCAAACGCACGGTGCCCGTGACGATTCTGCTGCGGGCGCTGGCGGCCGTGGATGACGGTTACGTCGGCGAGTCTCCGATCAAGACCGGCACGGACGAGGAACTTCTCGCCCTATATGCCGAGACAGACAACGATCCCGATCACCAGTACATGCTGGGCACCATCAAGATGGAGCCCCAGTGGAACCTGCGTGAAGGCCAATCTATCGGTGAAGCGGCCTTGCTGGAGTTCTACAAGCGCATGCGTCCAGGCGATCCCCCCACCCTGGACAATGCGCGCGAGTACCTGGTCAGCCAACTCTTCGACCAGCGCCGCTACGACCTGGAGCGCGTTGGCCGCTACAAGCTGAACCAACGCCTGCGTCTCGACGACCGTTTGGAGCGGACCGTCCGCGTCGTCACCAAGTACGACCTGATCGAGCTGGTGCGTCGCATGATCCAGATCAACAACGGCGCGGCCAGCCCGGACGACATCGACCACCTGGGCAATCGCCGCGTCAAGACCGTGGGCGAGTTGATCCAGAACAAACTGCGTGTCGGCCTGCGCCGCACCGAGCGAGTCGTGCGCGAGCGCATGTCGATCCGTGAGAGCGACAACATCTCACCGGTCACGCTGGTCAACATCCGGCCGATCGTGGCGGCCATCCGCGAGTTCTTTGGCTCCAGCCAGTTGAGCCAGTTCATGGATCAGACCAACCCGCTGGCCGAGCTGACCCACAAGCGCACCCTGTCCGCGCTAGGCCCCGGTGGTCTGCGCCGCGAGCGCGCCGGCTTCGACGTCCGCGACGTGCATCACAGCCACTATGGGCGAATTTGTCCAATCGAAACCCCGGAAGGCCCGAACATCGGTCTGATCGGCCGTCTGTCGAGTTACGCCCGAGTCAATGAATACGGCTTCGTCGAAACGCCGTATCGCAAGGTCCTGCGCAGCATGGCGGTGGATAATCCCGACCTGGCCGGACGCACGCTCAACGAGGATGTGGCTCATCCGGCAACCGATGAAGTCCTCGGCGAAGAAGGTGCGGTCATCACCGACGCGATGATTCGCGGCTTCGTCAAGGCGGGGCTTACGGAGATTCCCGTCCGACCATACGTGAGCCAGGAAGTCTTCTACCTGTCGGCCGATGAAGAAGACCACTACTTCATCGCCCAGGCCAACGCCGTGCTGGACAGCCGGATGCAGTTTGCCAATCCACGCGTCTCGGCCCGCCATAACCAGAAATTCCTGCGCGCCGCGATCGACCGGATCGACTACATGGATGTGGCCCCGCGCCAGATCGTGGGCATCAGCGCGTCGCTGATCCCCTTCCTGGAGCACGACGACGCCAACCGCGCGCTGATGGGATCCAACATGCAGCGCCAGGCCGTGCCGCTGCTCAACCCGGATGTGCCGATCGTCAGCACGGGCATGGAAGATCAGGCAGCGTATGACAGCGGCCAGGTACTCGTGTCGGATGTCTCCGGCGAAGTGACCAGCGTCCAGGGCGACCGGATCGTACTGCGCACCGAGGACGGTGAGCGGGTGTTCCGCCTGCGCAAATACAACCGGTCCAATCAGTCAACCTGCATCGACCAGCGCCCCGTGGTGCGTAAAGGTCAGACTGTCAAGGCCGGTGACGTCATCGCGGACAGTTCCAGCACCATCAACGGCAACCTGGCCCTGGGCCACGACGTGCTGTGCGCGTTCCTGAGCTGGGAAGGCGGCAACTACGAAGACGCCCTGCTGGTCAACGAGCTGATGATCCGGGATGACAAGTTCACCAGCATTCACATCGAGAAGCACGAGATCGAAGCACGCGACACCAAGCTGGGGCCGGAAGAAATCACTCACGACATCCCGAATGTGGGTGAGGAAGCCCTCAAGAACCTGGACGAGCGCGGGATCGTGCGCGTGGGCGCGGAAGTCGGCCCCAACGACATCCTGGTCGGCAAGATCACCCCGAAGGGCGAGAAAGAACTCAGCCCAGAGGAGAAGCTGCTGCGCGCCATCTTTGGCGAAAAGGCGCGCGAGGTTAAGGACTCCTCCCTGCGCCTGCCCCACGGCGAAAAGGGCAAGGTCGTCGACGTCAAGATCTTCAACCGTGAAGAGCACCGCGACCTGCCTGCCGGCGTCGATCAGATGGTCCGCGTCAGCGTTGCCCAGAAGCGTAAGCTCACCCAAGGCGACAAGATGGCCGGCCGGCATGGCAACAAGGGTGTCATCTCCAAGGTTGTCCCGGTGGCGGACATGCCGTTCCTGGAGAGCGGCGAGCCGATCGAGATCATCCTCAATCCCCTGGGCGTGCCCGGCCGTATGAACATCGGCCAGGTGCTGGAGACCCACCTGGGCTGGGCGGCCGACCGTCTGGGCTTCCGCGCTGTGACACCGGTCTTCGACGGCGCCGATGAAGGCGAGATCGAGGCCGAGCTTGGCCGTGCCTGGATGATCGATCAGGCCTGGAAAGACGTCACGGAACGCGCCTGGCAATGGCTGAAGGACAGCCAGTACGAGACCGAATATCTCCAGGACGACAACGAAGCCCGCGCCCTATACATCGATCACTGGCTCGGCAAGAATACCGCCTACGATCCGGAGATGCTGGCGCTCAACGAAGTCTACGCGCGCCGCGCGGTGCTCCGGGAATGGCTGCGCGAGCGCGGCTTCGACCCGGATGAAACTCTGGTCTTCGACACGAGCAAGATGAGCGTGGAAGACCGCACGCGCCGCGATCAGAACGCCGTCACGGCTGCCCTCCACGTCTGGATGCAGTCCATCGGGCAGGAAACGCCGCCCGCGACCCTGACCTACGAAGAGTTGCGTGAATACGCGGACCAGGTGATGTTCCGGACGGGCGAGCCAGCCCCGATCTACGGCAAGATGTGGCTTTTCGACGGCAAGACGGGCGAGCGCTTCGACCGCCCGGTGACCGTGGGCTTCATCCACATGCTCAAGCTGGCCCACCTGGTCGAAGACAAGGTGCATGCCCGCTCGACCGGCCCGTACAGCCTGGTCACGCAGCAGCCGCTCGGTGGCAAGGCCCAGTTCGGCGGCCAGCGCTTCGGCGAGATGGAAGTGTGGGCGCTGTACGCCTACGGCGCGGCCCATACCCTCCAGGAAATGCTCACGGTCAAGAGCGACGACGTTCAGGGCCGTGTCAAGACCTACGAAGCCATCGTCAAGGGCGAGCCGATCGAGGAGCCGGGCATCCCGGCCAGCTTCCGCGTGCTTGTCAAGGAACTCCAGAGTCTTGGCCTGGCCGTGGAAGCCATCACCCAATCCGGGGATGTCATCCAGTTCGGCAAGGACGAGGAAAAAGCCCGTACGCCCAAGCTGCCCAGCGGGCTGCTTAGCCTGGCCGAGAATCAGTAAGCCACGTCAGTAGCTCACCCAACAGACTTCTGCGCCGGTTCTTTCGAACCGGCGCAGTTTTTTCCCCAGCCACATAAGAAAACGATAAATTCAGCCCGAAATCCGCATTCTGAATAGAATTTGTCCGGGTCACGCGCTATGCTTTGTGAGACCTGGCACAAAATCACATCTCGGAGAGATATGCATGCGGAGTTCAGATGGGGCACGGCCAGAGCATCTGGTCGAGATACGCGGCCTGACCAAAACCTACGGCGACGAAAGCCGGCGCCTGACCGTGCTGGACGGCGTTGATCTGGACATCCAGACCGGCGAGTTCTTCGTCCTGCTGGGCAATAGCGGCAGCGGCAAGAGCACCCTGCTCAACCTGATCAGCGGTATTGACCAGCCCGATCGAGGCCAGATTCGCATCCTCAACACGGACATGACCGCCCTGAGCGAGCACCAGCGCACCCTCTTCCGCCGCGAGCACATCGGGATCGTGTTCCAGTTCTTCAACTTGATTGCCACTCTGACGACGCTCGAAAATGTGAGTTTGCCCCTCGAACTGGCCGGGACCAACCCGCGCGAGAGCCGCCGCCGGGCGCTGAGCATGCTGGAGCGCGTCGGCCTAGCTGAGCGCGCGGGCGATCCGCCGGACAAACTCAGCGGCGGTCAGCAGCAGCGAGTCGCCATCGCCCGCGCACTGGTTCACGAGCCGTTGCTGGTGCTCGCCGACGAGCCTACCGGCAACCTGGACGAAGACACCGGTCAAACCGTGCTGGCACTTCTGCTTGAACTGACGCGGGACGCGGGCAAGACGCTGGTCATGGCGACCCACGCGCCCGCCATCGTGCCCCTGACCGACCGTGTCTGCCGGGTTCACCACGGCCACCTGATCCTGGAACAGGCCGCGCTAAAGGACGTCCACCCCGCATGATCGCCAAACAGCGCCTGATATTCCGGCTGGTCCAGCGCGACATCAGCCGCCGCCTGCTGCAAAGCATCCTGTTCGTGCTGGGGGTCGCGCTCGGGGTGGCGGTCGGCGTGGCAATCGATGTGGCCAATACGTCCGCCAAGCGGGCCTTCAACCTCAGTGCGGAAAGCATCGCCGGACGCACGACCCACCAGATCATTGGCGGCCCGGCCGGATTGCCGGAGGAACTATATACTCGCCTGCGAGTCGAGCTGGGCCTGCGCGCCAGCGCGCCGGTGGTCGAAGCCTACGTCCGCTCGCCGGGGCTTGACGACCAGCCGCTGCGTCTGATGGGCATCGACGTGTTCGCTGAAGCCCCTTTCCGTGACTATCTGACCACCACCGAGATCGAAGGCGAAACTCAGGCGTCGTTCGATGCCCTGACTCTGTTCCTCACGCGCCCCAATACCCTGCTCATCAGCGAGGCGCTCGCCCGCCGTCATAACCTTCAGGCCGGGTCGACCGTCACCCTGCTGTCCAACGCCCGCCCGGTTGAGGTCACCCTCGCCGGCTTGCTGCGGCCGGGCGATCAGCTTAGCGCCCAGGCCCTCGACACACTGCTGCTGGCCGATATCGCCACCGCGCAGGAGATTCTGGGCCGGCCCGGCGTGCTGTCGCGCATCGACCTGATCCTGCCGGAAGGGACCGACCTCGGTCCGCTGGAGAGCCTGCTGCCCTCCGGCGCGACGCTCACCACGCCGAATGCCCGCAACGGCGCGCTCAACCAGATGACCGATGCGTTCGAGTTGAACCTGCGCGCGCTCAGTCTTCTGGCCCTGGTGGTTGGGAGTTTCTTGATCTACAACACTGTCACTTTTAGTGTCATCCAGCGGCGGCCCGTGATCGGCATCCTGCGCTCGCTGGGGGCCACGCGCCGCCAGGTGTTCGCCCTGATCTTGGGCGAAGCGGTCGTGTTGGGGGCAATCGGTACGCTGATCGGCCTGGCCCTGGGAATCATCCTCGGCCGGGCGGTCGTTGGCCTGATCGCCCGCACCATCAGCGACCTGTATTTTTCGGTCACGGTGGAGAGCGTGTCCGTCGCGCCCGGCACGCTGCTGACCGGAGCCGCGATCGGCGTGGTCGCCAGCCTGATCGCCGCTCTGATCCCCTCCTACGAGGCCACCCACACCCCGCCTGCCGGAACCATGCGACGCTCGGAGGTCGAGCAGCGCGCCCGGCGCATCACGCCCTACATGACCGCCGCCGCGATCGGGCTGAACCTGCTGGGCGTACTGGCGCTCAGCCTGCCGACGCAGAGCATCCTCGTCGGATTTGCGGGCCTGTTTCT
>CAZHMJ010000019.1:5831-29837 GCA_964533805.1 uncultured Anaerolineae bacterium
CCGGTAGCCCTGGTCGCCGCCATGCGCGCCGTCAGCCCGCTCACCGGCCGGCTGCTGGGCGTGGTTGGACGGATCGCCCCGCGCGACGTGATCCGGTCGCTGAGCCGCACCTCCATCGCCGTGGCCGCGCTGACGGTTGCCATCAGCGTAATCGTTGGGGTCGGCGTGATGATTGCCAGCTTCCGGGGCACGGTCACCGACTGGCTGGACAATACCCTGGGCGCGGATATCTTCATCTCGCCCATCTCGGTGACATCCAACCGGGTCACCGCCGATCTGGATCGTGGCCTGCTCGATCGGGTGGCGTCGGCCGAGGGCGTGGCCACCGTCACCAGCGCGCGCAATACGAGCGTTAGCGCGCCGGCCTACCCCGATCTGCCGCCGATCAACCTCTCCGCCATCAGCCACGACATCAGCCGGCGCCGTTTCGCCTGGCTGAGCGTGCCGGAGGACGAAACCTGGGCCGCGCTCCAGGCAGGATCGGTACTGGTCAGCGAGCCGTTCGCCTTTCGCCGAGGAATCACGCCGGAGCGCGACACGATCTTGCTGAACACCGATCGCGGCCCGCAAACGTTCACCATCGTGGGCGTCTACTACGATTACACGACCGATCAGGGCACGCTACTCATGGCCGACCCGGTCTACCGTCGCTTCTATGACGATCCGTATATCTCGTCGATGGCCGCCTTCATCACCCCGGACGCCGACCTGCGAACCGTGATTGACCGGCTGCGCACCGAGACCCTGGCCGGGCGTGATTTCTTCGTTCGCAGCAACCGCGCCCTGCGCGACAGCGCCCTGGAAGTGTTCGAGCGCACTTTCTCGATCACGGTCGCCCTCCAGGCGTTGGCGACGATCGTTGCCTTCATCGGCATCCTCAGCGCCCTGATGTCGCTTCAGTTGGAGCACAGCCGCGAATACGCGGTCATGCGCGCCAACGGCCTGACCCCGTTCCAGATGTGGCAGTTGACTCTGACCCAGACCGGGCTGATGGGCGCGACCGCCGGGTTGCTGGCCGCGCCGATCGGGCTGGTCCTGGCCTACGTCCTGGTCTACGTGATCAATGTGCGCTCGTTCGGCTGGACGATGCAGGTGATGATCGTCCCTCAGGAATTTCTCCAGGCCTTTCTGGTGGCGGTCGCCGCCGCGCTGCTGGCCGGTATCTATCCCGCCTGGCGGCTGAGCCGCCTGAGTCCGACCGAAGCCTTGCGAATGGAGTGAACCCCATGCCTCCGATCACTCTGCTGACCGGCCCCGCCGGCTCCGGCAAAAACACGATTGCCCATCTCTACGCGACCGAGCAACGATCGGCCTGCGCCGTGGTCGATACCGATCTTGCGCGCTGGATGCTGCGCCAACCGCACCTCGCCCCGTGGCCCACCGATCCCCCCGATTCCCCTGCCCAATACCAGCACCGGCTGGGCATCAAGCATGCCTGCATGCTGGCCCGGTCGTTCGTGAGCGAGGGGTACGAAACCGTCATCTGCGACGTGGTGGGCGACTCGCTGGCCCAGTACTATCGCGATCTACTGCACGGGTTTGATTTCGCGATCGTGCTGCTACTCCCTACCTGGGAAGAATCCCTGCGCCGCCTGCACGGGCGCAGCCATAGCATCACGGAACACGAAGCCCGCCTGCTCTACGACCAGCAGCAAACGCTGACCAACTACGACCACAGGCTGGACAACACCACTTTCTCCGCCAGCGACGCCGCCCGCTGGCTGGCCGAGTTGCGACCTGGGTAGGATCACGCCTCGTCCTGGGATCGTCTGGCATCCCCACTCTGGCCGGGTTACAATGCCGGGCATGAGTTCATCACCTGCCCCCATCGCCCTTCTGACCGATTTCGGTACCTCGGACCCCTATGTCGGCGTCATGAAAGGGGTCATGCTGGGTCTGTGCCCCGGCGCGACCTTCGTCGATCTGACTCACGAGATCGCCCCGCAGAACGTGCGCCAGGCCGCGTTCGCGCTGTGGACGGCCTACCGCTATTTTCCACCGAAGGCTGTTTTCCTGGTCGTGGTCGATCCGGGGGTGGGTTCCACCCGCCGCGCGATCGCGGTCGAAGCCGCGCAGGGGCGCTTCGTCGGGCCGGATAACGGCGTGTTCGGAGACGTGCTGGCCGAGATCGGCTCCTGGCGGGCTGTCGCTCTCGATCCTGGCAAAATCGCCCCGGCGGGAGCCAGCTTCACGTTTCACGGCCGCGACCTGTTCGCCCCGGCGGCGGCCAGGCTGGCGGCTGGAACAGCCCTGGAGTCACTCGGCGCGCCGCTGGAAACACTGGTAGCGCCGCCCGCACCTGTCTTCATCATCGAGCCGGGCGCGCTGACCGGCGAAGTCATTTACGTCGATCACTTTGGCAACGTGGTCACGAGTCTGGGCCAGTTCGCCTGGCAGGAGGATGGCGGTCTGCGGCTGTCCCCCCGGCTCCAACCAGGAGTCGCTCCGCTGCCCGTGCCCGCCCATGGTCTGACCATCACGATCGGCCCGCACGTCTATACCCGAATCGCGCCGACGTATGCCTGCTCAGCGCCCGGCGAGTCCCTGGCCCTGATCAACAGCGCCGGGATGCTCGAAATCGCGGTCAACCAGGGCCACGCCGCGCGCCAGCTTGAGCTGGCCCCAGGGATACCGGTCAGCGTCCGCTGGACGGCCTGAGACGCGGCCCGCGCCTGCCCATCCCTAAAAGGAGCGCCACGCATGGATCGTTTCGTGATTGATGGAGGCCACCCCCTGCGGGGCGAGATCACCGCCAGCGGCAACAAAAACGCGGCCCTGAAGATGCTGCCCGCCTGCCTGCTGACCAGCGAGCCGGTGATCCTGCACAACGTGCCGGACATCGCCGACGTGCGCATCACGGCCGACATCCTGCGCGACCTGGGTGTGGAAATCACCGAAATCGATACCCACACCTGGCAGGTGCATGCCCGCGACATTCGCACCTCGCAGCTCCCGGAAGACAAAGCCCGTCTGATCCGGAGCAGCATCGTGATGGCTGGGCCGCTGCTGGCCCGCACCGGCAGCCTGGCCCTGCCCGTGCCGGGTGGGGACGTGATCGGCGCGCGCCGTCTGGATACCCATATCCTGGTGCTGGAAAAGCTGGGGGCGCACATCGACTACACCAGCGGGATGTTCACCATGAACGCCGACGGCCTGCATGGCACCTCCCTCCTGCTGGACGAAGCCAGCGTCACCGCGACCGAAAACGCGCTCCTCGCCGCCGTGACCGCCAGCGGCACCACGACCATCCGCAACGCGGCCAGCGAGCCGCACGTGCAAAACCTGTGCCACATGCTCAACGCCATGGGCGGGCAGATCGAGAACATCGGCTCCAACTGCCTGACCATCCACGGCACGGAGCGCCTGCACGGCTGCGAATGTCGCATCGGGGCGGACTATCTGGAGGTAGGCAGTTTCATCGGCGCGGCGGTCATGACCGGCGGCGAGATCACGATCCGCGAGGCCGACCCCGAACACCTCGATATGATCGCCCTGGTCTTCGAGCGGTTGGGAGTCCGCTGGGAAGCGCAAGGTAACGACGTGTTCGTGCCCGCCGGGCAGGAACTGGTCATCCGCAAAGACCTGGGCAACCGCATCCCGGTGATCAAGGCCCAACCCTGGCCGGCCTTCCCCTCGGACCTGATGAGCATCGCCCTGACGGTGGCCACCCAGGCCGCCGGCGCGGTGCTGTTTCACGAGTGGATGTACGACGGGCGACTCTTTTTCACCGACAAACTGGTCAGCATGGGCGCGCGGATCGTGCTGTGCGACCCGCACCGAGCGCTGGTCTACGGGCCGACTCCGCTACACGGCGTGCCCAGCATCGCCAGCCCGGATATCCGCGCCGGGATGGCAACCCTGCTGGCCGCGCTGGCCGCCAGAGGCCAGACCGTGATCCACAACATCCGCCAGATCGACCGGGGCTACGAGCGAGTGGAAGCCAAGCTGGCCGCGCTCGGCGCGCAGATCGAGCGCCTGTCCGACTGACAAAACGCGGGGATGGGCGACCATCCCCGCGTTCCTTCAACCTGGCCTGTTTAGCGGTCAGTGAATGCCAAGCAGGTCGTCGTAGATCGATAGAATGGCCTTGGCGCCCTCGCCCATCGAGATCAACACCTGGTCAGAGGTAGCCGTGGTCACGTCGCCAGCAGCGTAGATGCCCGGCCGGCTGGTCCGGTTGCGCTCATCGACTTTGACGAAGCCTTTCTCGTCCAGATCGACCAACTTCGCAACCAGCTTCGAATTGGGAATCAGGCTCTTTTCGATGAAGACGGCATCGGCCCGAACCTCCCGCATCTCGTCATCCCGGCGCATCACGACATTGTTCACAAACTTGTCGCCCTGGATTTCGATCACCGCATAACCTTCCAGGATAGTCACGTTGCGCTCGGAGCGCAGGCGCTGGGCCAGCGGGGTGTCCAGCTCGCCGTGAGTCGGCGCGACCAGAGTCACGTGGCTGGCGATCCGCTGAAGCTCGGCCACGGCGCGCAGCGCCTGGATGCCATCACCGATCACCATCGCCGTCCGGTCGATGAACAGCGGGGCGTAGGTCGTGGTGCTGTAGCACAGGCCTTTCATCTCGAAATGGGCTTCCCCTGGCACGTTGAGCATCTCGCCAACCGCGCCAGTCGTCAGGAGAATCGTCCGGGTCAGAAGTTCCTTGCCATCCTTGAGGACGACGCAGTAGCCCTCGTCGCGTGGTTCGATCCGGTCGACCGTCGTCCGGACGCGCAGGAAGTCCAGGTACTCGATCTGTGAGCGAAAACGTTCCACCATCGATTCACCGACCAGGACGTTGTAGTCCTCCACCCAGGGCAGTTCCAGCTTACGGTTGGTGCGCCCTCCCAGGCCGGGGGAAATCAGGACCGCGTCCATGCGCTTGCGAATCGCGTACGCCGTCGCCGCCATCCCGGCCGGGCCGCCGCCAATGATGATCACATCGTGCATCTCAGACATTCCTGGCCTCCTCACCTAGTCCTCGGGGGGTTCCGGGATGAAGTCTTCGTCCATCAGCAGTTGAGTCATCGCGCGCGCCTGGCGGATGAGAGTCGATGCCCGTTCCAGTTCCTCCTCATACGTGCAGGGCAACTCCGCGATTCCCTGCTCGATCGCCTTCATGGCGACCGCCGCCGCCTCCCGGGGGTAGACCTCCCAGTCGTCCATCGTGGGCAGGATATGCTCCGCGTCCAGGTTGCCCTCAGCCATCGACGCCAGCGATTCCGAAGCGGCAATCGCCATCTCGTCGGTGATCGTCCGCGCCCGAACGTCCAACGCCCCACGGAAGATGCCGGGGAAGCCCAGCGAGTTGTTGACCTGGTTGGCGAAGTCAGACCGGCCGGTCGCCACGACGGCCGCGCCGGCCTCCTTGGCTTCCCACGGCCAGATCTCGGGAATTGGATTGGCGGCCGCAAAAACGATGGCATCCTTGGCCATCGTCCGCACCCACTCCGGCTTGAGGGTGCCTGGGCCGGGCTGCGAAAGCGCGATCACGGCGTCGGCCCCGCGTAGGGCCTCGGCGACATCCCCTTGCAGCTCACTATCGTTCGTGATCTGGCATAGCCGCCACTTCTGGACAAATTCCGTTTTGCGATCGGCAATATCCTTGCGATGTTTGCCCAGGATGCCCTTGCTATCGACCATCAGGCAGTTGCCCGACTCGGCCCCATAGGCAAAAACCAGGCGCGAACAGGCGACGTTCGAAGCCCCGCTGCCCACGAAAACAATCCGCATGTCCTTGAACTGCTTGCCCACCACCCTGGCCGCGTTGATCAGGCCGGCCAGGATGACGCTGGCCGTGCCCTGCTGGTCGTCGTGCCAGACCGGGATCTCGGCCTTCTCGCGCAGGGTATCCAGCACTCGGAAACACTTGGGCTGCGAGATGTCCTCCAGATTGATGCCGCCAAATGACGGCTGGAGCATCAGGACCGTCTCGATGATTTTGTCCGGGTCCTTGGTATCGAGCATGATCGGCACGCAATCCACCCCGCCCAGGTACTTAAAGAGCAGGGCCTTGCCCTCCATGACTGGCAGACCGGCTTTCGGGCCAATATCGCCCAGCCCCAGCACGCGGGTGCCATCAGAAACCACCGCAACCGTATTCCATTTGCTGGTGTACTCGTAAACAAGAGCGGGGTTCTGCTGGATTGCGCGGCACGGCGCAGCCACACCCGGTGTATACCAGATCGCGAAATCATCGATGCTGCGCACGCTGGCCCGGAGCGCCGTCTGAATCTTGCCCCGGTAGAACGGGTGCAGACGCATGGCGTCGGCGGCAGGCTTTTTGGCCTTCTCCAGCAGTTCTTCCACGGTCACGACAGTCTTGTGCGTTTGAGCCATAGCGATTTCTCCCCCTGAGACAAGTTCTATCTGTTGAAACAGAACTGACAACGATGGTCTTGCCTGGTTCCACACCGCGATTTCGGCGCAACGATAACACGCGCGGCAGGTTTCGACCATCCGATGCCCGGTGGGGATTCGCCGGGCCGGCCAGAACAAACCCGACATTCAGCCGAGTTTCCTGGTTACACTGTAACATTCTTGTGTAAACCAAATACATGATTCTGTATAGATTGCACAAGCGAGGTGTTGATTTCCGCCATGAATCGCCCTGAGCAACAAGTCAACCCAGCGCCGGGCGGCGGCCCCACACACGCACATCCCCATTCCGCCGGGTAATGCCCTGCGCGTCGAGATGCTCCAAAAAAGCGATCGCGTACTTGCGGGAGGTACCGAAACGGTCACGCAGCTCGCGCGCGGAGACCTCGCCCGCGGCATCGAGCATCTGGGTCACGGCTTGCATGAACTCACGGTATACGCTGGCTGCCAGAACCACGTCCGGCGCGACAAGAACCAGGTCGCCGCGATCCACCAGGTATCGAAAAAGCTCATCCCCCACCTGGGCCACGGCTTCCTTGGGCGATGGGGGCAGGTAGGGTGCCCGTTCGAAGACTTGGAGCAGATCGCTCACGGCCTGCTGCTGGCGCGCGCTCAAGCGCACCTCGTAGCCACGCTGCCAGGCCAAATCGGCGTCACTCTCCACCCAATCAGAGGCACGTTCCAGAATCCGTTCGAACGGTGCGCGCTCCAGGCCCAGCCGGCTGCGAAGCTGCTCGCGAGGCATACCGCGCCGCAGAGGCTCCGCCCCATGAAACGCTGCCAGCGCGTTTTGAAGATTGCGCACGATCAGCGCGTAGGTTTGGGCTGCCAGCCACCAGCCGCCCTCCATCTCAAAGACCAGGCCATCCTGCCGGGCCCCGGCCAGCGCGGCCTGAAGCTCGTTCGCGGCCATGCCACTCCGCTTGAGAATCGCGTCGATCCGGGCCGGAGCACCGATCCGCTCCAGGGCCTGGGCCGCCAACTCGGCCGGAGTCCCCCGGGCCAGCATCTCCAGCCGCCCGATCACATCCGGCCGGTGACGCCGCCAGCGCCTTCCCGGCGCGGGATCGATCACCACCCCGCCGCCAATCGTCTCGCCGGGGGATGGGTAGCGCAGAATAAACCGGTCGCCCCGCGCCAGGGCAAGCGAGCTGAGCAGCCGGACCTGGACCCAGCCTTCCTCGCCCGGCTGCAAGACTTCGGCATCCAGCAGGCGGATGTGGGCGAGACTTTCCGCCGCGCCGCTGAAGAACTTGACTTCAGCGTTGTGACGCAGCGGCCGGCTGGCGTCCGCCAGATGGCGAAAGCGCACGTCGGCCAGGGTCGTGGCGCGCAGCAAGCCGGACAGGGTCAGTACCTGTCCCCTGCGCACCTGCTCCTTGTCCACCCCGCTCAGATTGACGGCCACCCGGCTCCCCGGTTGGGCTTGTTCCAGTTTGGTCTTGTAGGCCTGCAAGCCGCGCACCCGGCCGGAAAGCCCCTCCGGCTGAAGCTCGATCGCATCCCCGACCTTGAGACTGCCGCCAACCAGCGTCCCGGTCACGACTGTGCCAAAACCGCTGATCGTGAACACCCGGTCGATGGGCAGACGGGGATGGCCCTGGTCGATTCTGGGCGGCAGGCCGGTCAGGAAATCTTCCAGCGCGGCCTTGAGTTGTTCCAATCCATCCCCGGTACGCGCCGAGACAGGCACGATCGGCGCGCTGGCCAGGACGGTCCCCTGCACGGTCTCGCGCAGTTCCACCTGGACGAGTTCCAGCCATTCGGGATCATCAACCATGTCCGTCTTGGTCAGGGCAATCACGCCGCCCGGAATCCCCAGCAGATCGAGAATCGCCAGGTGCTCCCGGGTCTGGGGCATCACGCCTTCGTCGGCCGCCACCACGAACAGGGCAGCGTCGATGCCCCCCACCCCGGCCAGCATGTTCTCGATGAAATCGCGGTGGCCCGGCACGTCGATCACGCCAAGCTGAGCACCCCCCGGCAGGCTGATCCAGGCGAAACCCAGATCGATCGTCATCTCGCGCTCTTTTTCTTCACGCAACCGGTCAGGATCGATGCCGGTCAATGCCTTGACCAGCGTCGATTTACCATGGTCCACGTGGCCCGCCGTACCAATGACATACATCGTCTCGTGCTTCCTGTCTGTTTGCTGGCCTCGGATGACTACCGGCTACGGAATAGAACAACAGAGGCATGACAACTCGCCTGTCATGCCTCTACGAGACGCCGGGCGATTTTTCTAGCTCGACGACTCCCCGCCATTTCCAAAAGGTGAAACTCCCGCCGATGAGACGCCGGAAATGCCCTGCGTGTCGTACTCATCCAGGAGCGCCTGCTCGTTGTCGCGAATAGTCCGGACGCGCGCCCGGTGCATGGCCCACAGCCGCTCAATGCCATCCCGCAGCGGCGGGAGTTGTTCGATCAATTCCTTGATTCGGTTGGTGTACGTCTCGAATTCCTTGTCGTGGCTGCGCCAGGCTTCGTCGTTGGTCAGCGTGAACTGCTTCCAACGCTTCTGGTCGTCGGCCATCCAGGAGTTCCATTCCTGACGGAAGCGGTCCTCGGACAGGCGCTGCATCTCGGCCACTTCGTTGATCCGGCGCTCCAGCCGGTCACCGATCCGCTCGAAGTCGTCGATGATCCGCTTCATCTGCCGGTAGGCTTCCGACCACGTCTCGAAGCGTTGGATGTTGGCGCGCATATCGTCATCGTACTTCCCGAACCGGCTGGTCACTTCCTCAAGCTGCTTGTCACGCTGCTGGATCAACAACCCCTGCTGGTCGATGAACTGCTGGATCTGTTCACGGCGTTCGCGCTCGCTGCCCTGCGTTTCCAGGACGCGCTTCTCGGTGCGCAGCGCCATCTCCTCCAGCAACTCCAGTTTGGGACGAACCGCCTCGACCTGCTTCTGGATTTCAGGAATCTCCGCCTGAAGCTCCGAAAGCCGGCGAGAGTCGGCCCGGCGCTGCTCCTCAAGGAAGGCCAGCCGCCGGTCGGGTTCTTCCAACTTCTTGGCCAGGTCCTCGATCCGCTGCTGGAGCGCCGGAATAGCCCCCATCAGGCGATCCTGCTCGGAGCGCAGCGCCCCAATCTGCTCCAGACTGCGCTCCAGCTTGTCCAGGCGCTCGCTCTGCTCGCGCAGAGGCCGGACAAGACTATCCCTGGAAAGGGCCGCGCGCCGTTCCGCTTCGCGCTCGGCAGTCAGGCGCTTGGTCTCAGTTTGCTCCAGAAGCTGCTGGGTCTCGACCCGGAGTTGCTCGGCGACCTCCACCTCTTTTCCGGCCGGGAGGAACGCCGACCGCATCGAGGCCTGGTCGCTCTCGATGCCATTGACGCGACGGGACATCTGCCCGATAGTTTCCTGCTGCTGCTGGATTCGCTGCTCCAGGGCGGCAATCGTCGTCTTGTCGCGCCGTCGTTCTTCGTCCAGCCATTCGATCATCCGCGCAAGCTGGTTTATGTCCATAGTGTGTCTCCCTGTACCTAAGCGGGACAGGCTGCATTATAGCGTATCCCGCGAGACTGGTGCAGCCCCCTCCAAACGACTCAACCTCTCACTCGCCCGACATCTTGCGTTATACTTTGCCCCATGCGGATTGGAATCGACGCCCGTCTCACCTACTATCGCCAGGGTGGCATTGCCGCCTACGCCCGCCGCGTGATCGAGGCCCTGCCCCGTTTGGATCACGATTCGGCGTATCTGATCCTGCACAGCCGCAAGGATAACCAGACCCTGACTTCTGGAAGAAATTTCCGGCGCGCTTCCCTGTGGACGCCTTGCCATCACCGGCTGGAATCCTGGACACTCGGCACGGAACTGCTGCCGCTGCGCCTGGACCTGCTGCACAGCCCGGATTTCATCCCGCCGCGCTGGGGCGCGCGCCGCTTCATCATCACCATCCACGATCTGAACTTCCTGCACTATCCAGAATTCCTGACCGCCGAGAGCCGGCGCTACTACAACGACCAGATCCGGCGCGCCGTGACCCAGGCCGATCATATCCTGGCCGACTCGGAAGCCACCCGGACCGATCTGGCCGAACTACTCGACGTGCCCAGTTCCAAAGTCACCGTCCACATGCTGGGTGTGGACGAGGCGTTTCGTCCGCTGGACGACTCCGAACTGGAGGGTGCCCGACGGCAGCTTGGATTGCCTCGCGACTACCTGCTCTTCGTCAGCACCTTCGAGCCGCGCAAGAACATCCCCGGCCTGCTAGAAGCCTACCGCTGCCTGCGTGACCGCCTGCCGGACGCGCCGCCCCTGGTGCTGGCCGGGCGGCGCGGCTGGCTGGCCGACGACCTTGCGCGCCGGGTCGAGGCCCTGGACCTGGTCGAGCATGTACTCTGGCGCGAAGACGTGCCGCAGACGCTGATGCCCGCCCTGTATGGGGCGGCATCGCTGCTGGCCGCGCCTTCCTTCTACGAGGGATTTGGCCTATCGGCCTTGGAAGCGATGGCTTGTGGCACACCGACCGTGGTCGCCAACCGGAGTTCTTTGCCAGAAGTTGTCGGGGAAGCCGGATTGCTGGTCGACCCGGACGATCCCCAGTCAATCGCGGAGGGCTTGCACCGCGTCCTGACCGATCCGGTGCTGGCCGGCCAACTGCGGCAGGCCGGGCTGGCCCGCGCCCGGTCGTTCACCTGGGAAGCCACCGCTCGTGTTGTGCTTGAAACCTACCAAGCCGTGGCACGCTAAGGAGCATGCGTTGAGAATTCTGTTCCTGACCTCGGACTTTCCCTACCCCCCGCTGGCAGGCGCGCCGCTGCGCAACTACGGACTGATCGAAGGGCTGGCCGGGCACGAAATCTGGCTGCTGTCATTCGCCGGGACGCTGGCTTCCCTACAAACCCAGACGCCGCTCCACCGCCTGTGCGCCGAGGTGAAAATCATCCCCAGGCCACAGCGCGGTCTGCCCGACCGGCTGCGCGATCTGGCGCTCACCCGCGAGGCGGATATCGCCCACCGTTTCCTTTCGCCCGCGTACACGGCGGCCCTGCGCGAGTGGCTCACCGCCCAGCGTTTCGACCTGATCCAGATCGAAAATCTGGAGATGGCGGTCTACTTGTCGCTGATCCGCGCGTTGCAGCCGGAAGCGCGGGTCATCTACGATGCGCACAATGCCGAGTACGCCCTCCAGCAGCGCATCTACGAAACCGAGCGTTCCTCCCTGACCCATGCGCCAGGCGCGGCCTACTCGCTTATCCAGGCACGGCGTGTGCGCGACTTCGAACGGTCCGTCTGTGACGGAGTGGACTACATCATCGCCGTGTCCGATACAGACGCCGGGCTGCTGCACGCGCTGGGCACGTCCACCCCGATTGCTGTGGTGCCCAACGGGATTTCGATCTCGGCTTACGATACGCCGTCTGATGCTCCAATCGATCTGGCCGAACCGGCGCTGGTATTCACCGGCAAGATGGATTACCGGCCCAACATCGACGCCGCGCTGTGGTTCGCGGTCGAAACCCTGCCGCTGGTGCGTCGCGAGCTGCCCAACGCCCATTTTTACATCGTCGGCCAGTCACCTCACCCCCGACTGGACGTGCTGCGCGGGGTGGCGGGCGTAACTCTGACCGGACTTGTGCCAGAGATCACCCCATATCTCCGCGCCGCGACGGTCTTCGTCGTTCCCCTGCGCATGGGCAGCGGCACGCGCCTGAAAGTGCTGGAGGCTATGGCAGCCGGCTGCGCCATCGTCTCCACGCCAGTCGGCGCGCAGGGGATCACTTGCGCCGACGGCCAGGAATTGATGCTGGCCAGCACCTCCAGGGAATTCGCCCAGGCGGTGATTCGCCTGTGCCGCAATCCTGAAGACGCAGCGGCCCTGGGCCAGAACGCGCGCCGATTCGTCGCCTCCAACTATGACTGGTCGGTGCTGCTGCCCCGACTGCACGCCATCTACCGGGAGCTTGGTCTCGATGGATAGAACCGCGCTCGCGGAACGCAACCGCGCGCTGGCTGCCCTCCAACACCGGCGCACAATCCGCCAGCAGGTGCGCGGCGGGCTGCTGCGCACACTGGCTCAACTACCTGTGCCCCCGACCCCGGCGAGCGAAACCATCCTCCTGATCCGGCCCGATCACGTGGGGGACGTCCTGCTGACCTTTCCGGCGATCGACGCGCTAAAGGCCGCCCGGCCGGAGGCGCGGCTGGTGGCCCTGGTCGGGCCGTGGTCGGCCCCGGTCATCAGCGCCAGCCCGCACCTCGACTTGATCCTGACCGTGCCCTTTCCCGGCTTTGCCCGCAACCCGGCCCGCCGCCGTGCCGCCCTGTCACTGGAGCCGTACCGGCTGGCCTGGCGCTGGGCACGCCAGATCCGCGCCCTGGACGCGGGAACGGCAATCGTGTTCCGGCCTGACCACTGGTGGGGCGCCATGCTGGCCTGGCTGGCCGGAATACCCAACCGGATCGGCTACGACCATCCCGACGTGGCCCCATTTCTCAGCGAAGCCGTCCCCCTGCGCCAGCAGCACGTGGTCGAACAGAACCTCGGCCTGCTGCGCCGTTGGATTGACCCACCCGGCCGGCGTGATATCCACCTGGGCTACCCGGTCGATCCCCAGGAGGAGGCCGCGACCCGAACCTGGCTCGAGTCCCTGGGTCTGCCTCCGGAAGCGCCGCGTATCGTCATCCATCCTGGCTCAGGCACGAAGATCAAACAGTGGGATCCCGAACACTGGGCCACAGTCGCCGACCGGCTGGCCGTCCACTTTGGCGCGCCCATCCTGCTTACCGGGGGCGACCACGAGCTGCGCCTGATCCAGACCATCACCGGCCAGATGAGCGCGGCCACGATCAACCTCGCCGGGGAGACTCCCCTGGCCCGGCTGGCCGCGCTCTACCAGGGCGCGGCCGTTGTGCTCGGCCCGGATAGCGGACCGCTCCACCTCGCGGCGGCCGTCGGCGCGCCCACGGTCAGCCTGTTCGGCCCGGCTGATCCCGCCGAGTTTGGCCCGTGGGGTGATCCAGCCCGCCATGCCTGCCTGACGATTCCCATCGCCTGCCGCCCCTGTCGCATTCTGGACTGGCCGGATGACGACCCGGCTTTCCACCCCTGCGTGCGCGATATCCGGCCGGAACAGGTCATTGCTGCGGCGCTGAAAGTGGCACAGCCGCCCGATTCTGATCACTCATAGCCAGTCCGAGCGCCAGCAGGCCAGGCCAGGATCGTGCTAAAATAGACGGACAGGCCGTTGGCTCTAGTCTAATCAGGTCTCATCATGAAACTCGAAAATCTGATCGCCAACCTCCACAATCCCCATCCCGCTATCCGGATCGATGTCGCCCGCGTCCTGGGTATGCTGGACGAGGCGCGCGCACTGAAGGCAGTCGGAGACGCCTACAAGCAGGAGACCGACCCTGATGTACGGGCCGTGCTGGCCTGGGCCGGCAAGCGGCTGTATGCGGCCCAGCAAGCAGGCTATTCGACGCTTGACGAGATTTTCCGCCACTTCAGAATCGACAACGAGATCGACAACGCCGCGCCTGAAGCGGAACAGGAGATGATCCGCAAGCTCCAGTCCGATCTGGATGCCGAAATGATCCGCATGCAGGACGATGCGGCACGGCGCAAGATCGGCTCCGCAGTCGCAATGGGGCTGGCTGGGGCTGTGCTGGGTGGGGCCTCAATGGGCATGGGTATGGCGATGAGCGCGGGAGTCACCCCTGGCGCGGACGTGCTCTCCTCCAACATGAGCAGCAGCCGCCCGGAAACCGGACTCAAGCGGATCCCCGCCGCCATGCCGTCGACCGCGGACATCAAAGTCTGGGTCAAACGGCTGCGCGAATCGCCCAACGCGGCGGATCGGGAAAAAGCGGCAGTCGAACTGCTCACGCTCAATAACCCGGCCGCGCTGCCGTTCCTCGGCTCCGCATTCATGTCCGATCCGTCCCCCCAGGTGCAGGCCGCCGCCCAGCGCACCGGCAAACTGCTATACTGGGGCGTACTGTACTGGACGATGGAGCAGGATGGCTCGATGGCGGAAGAAATCACGCGCCGGGCCGCGGCCCGCGGCAAGACGATCCCGAATGACGTGAAAAGCGCGGCGGCCCCGCCACCCACCCAACCTGAGGCGCCTACTCGTTCCGAGCAAGACATCAGCGCCATTCTGCGTGCGGCGGAGGCGGGTCGCAAACGGCGCTTGAAGGGCCACTAACCCGCCCGATCTGGTTCCTCGGCTCGAAAGGAGCTAAAGTTCGTGACTCAACCCCTGACTCTTTCGCCCGGCAAACGTTTCAAGCTCAGCGATTTCGATCCCGACGATCGGGGCGATTTCAAGAGTAAAAAGGACGCTGAGCAGAAGACTGCGGAGAACCTACAGCGTCTCAAGGCGCTCCAGGAAATGCTGTATGCCCAGCAGAAACACAGCCTGCTGATCATCCTGCAAGCGATGGACGCGGGGGGCAAGGACGGCGCGATCGAACACGTGATGGGCGCCTTCAACCCCCAGGGCGTCCAGGTCACTTCCTTCAAAGCCCCCACGGCCGAAGAGTTGGCCCACGACTTCCTGTGGCGCGTCCACAAAGCCACACCGGGCCGGGGCATGATCGGTATCTTCAACCGGTCCCACTATGAGGATGTGCTCGTCGTCCGGGTCAAAGGACTGGTGCCGGAGGAAGTCTGGCGCAAGCGCTACGATCACATCAATGCCTTCGAAAAGCTGCTCGCCGATTCCGGAGTCACCATCGTCAAGTTCTACTTGCACATCAGCAAGGAAGAACAGAAAGAGCGCCTGCTCGAACGGCAGCAGACCCCGGAAAAACAGTGGAAGTTTTCGCCGGGCGATCTGGAGGAACGCAAGCGTTGGGAGAGTTACATGGAAGCCTTCGAGGAAGCGCTCTCCCGCTGCAACAAGTCGTACGCCCCCTGGTACGTCATTCCCTCCAACCGTAAGTGGTACCGCAACCTGGCAATCTCCGAAATCCTGATTAAGACTCTGGAAAAACTCGACCTGCGTTATCCTGAACCGCCGCCGGATATCGCCTCCTACGTCATCCCCGACTAGCCAGACCATCCGGGCGCGGAACTGTCCGCGCCCATTTTATTCCTGTGCTTCAGCATCAGACGGACGTACTTCGATCACGGTCTCGTTGCGATAGGTCACCTGCCCCGGCTTGCCACCTTTGATCTTGCGCACGTACTTGCGCAGGGTGTAATCGACCTCGGCGCGGCCCTCGCCGCGGGCCGCGCTGTAGTACGCGGCCAGGGCCGCCGCTCTGGTGAGCACGTCCTCAGGTATCCCTCGCCCCCCCGTCTTGACAATCACGTGCGCGCCCGGCATCCCCCGGACGTGGCACCAAACGTCGTCCGGCGCGCCTTTGTCGAAGGTGACCTGATCGTTCTGGCGAGAGTTGCGCCCGACCCAGATCACGAAGCCTTCCGGCGTGTTGACCTTGAGGGGCGCGGATTTGCCGGTCTGGGGCCGTGTCTGGCGCGGCCCGCGCCAGTGCCCGTCGCGCTCAAGCGCGTCCCGCACCTCGTCGATCTCCGGCCAGTTCGAAGCCAGCGCCAGATCGGTTTCGAGCTGCTTCAGAAAGGCCAGCTCGTTCTCGGCGGCTTCGAGCAGCGCTGGCACGCCTTCCAGGGCACGCTTGGCTTTGTCGTATTTCTCGAAGTAGTGCTTGGCGTTATCCAGCGCGGACAGCGCCGGATCGAGCTTGATCCGGACGGGCGGCCCGTCGGGATCGTACTCCGCCTCGAATTCAGTCGCGCCCTTTGGGATGGTGTACTGGTAGGCCAGCAGCAGTTCGCCTGCCTGCCGGATGTGAGTCAGTTCCGCCTCGGAGCGCAGACTATCCCGCAGCGACTCCGCCTTGTGGCCCACCCGGGCCAACGCCTCGCGGATCTGCTCCAGAACCGGCTCCTTGGCTTTCTGATAGGCGTCCTCGCCCACCGGCGCGCCGTAGTACGCCTCCAGCGCCGCGCTGACCGACTCGCTGGCTTCCCAGCCGGACAGGTACGTCACCTTGAAGACAGAACATGACGTCACCTGGCCACTCTCGTCGCGGGTAATCCCTGGCCGCCAGGCGTGCTTGAGCAGCGGTTTGATCAGCTCGGCATAGGCACTGAAGACCGCCCGCGCGCCGCAATCCGCCGCGTGCGCATTGGCCCGCCCCACCGCCTGGAAGATGATCTCACGGGCCAGCAGCGGGCTGACGCCCTGGATGTGGCGCGATAGAATCCGCCACGCCGGATCGCCGGGGATCTCGTCCAGCCAGCCAGCGATCTCGCTTTCCTCGACCATGCCCGCCGGCACCTTGTCGACCTGGGGCGGCGGCTCTACATAGTCGCGCCCCGGCAGACTGACACGGACGCGGTTATCCTGCGCCCCCACCCGCCGGACGCAGTCCAGAATCAACCCCTCCTGGACGAGCAGGATGTTCGCGCGCCGTTCAATCGCCTCGACGATCACCTGGCTGACACCTTGCGGGCTGTCGAAGTGCAGGATTAGGACGCGCTCCCAGGCCGGCTGGGTGATATCCACGAGAAAACCACTCTCGACGTAACGCCGCATCAGCAGGCCAAGCTGGGTGGGTTTGGCCAGTCCGCGCCGCAGTTTGCCATCGACCAGATGCGCCCGCGGCTGGCGCGGATCGGCGTCCAGAAGCAGGTAGAACCGCTGATGGTTGTTATAGATTCCCAGCCCGATCGCATTTTCGGTGACGTCCAGCACATCCTGCGCCCGGCCGCCCACCAACCGGTCGCGCAGTTCGTCCACCAGCGCGCTGATGGTAAACACGTCAAAGTACATGAGAAATTCTCTCAATCAAAGCTAGCGCGTGTCGCCTGCCTCGTCGCCCTTCGGTTCGGCGGGCTGCATCCCAAGTTTGGCCCTCGCCCGGTTGCGGCTCACGTAAGGCCGCAGGCGGATCGGACCGGCATTATCCGGGTACTTGGGCTGTTTGCCGGCATAGAACGTCCGGATGGTTTCCATGTCAGCGTCGATATCGTCGCTGGGATCGATCACCGGGCCAAATCCCCCCTCGCGCCGGGCATAGTCCAGATAGCCCAGCACCAGCGGCACCCCGGCCTGCTCGGCGATTTCGTAGAAGCCCGCTTTCCAGAACGCGACACGCTTGCGCGTGCCTTCCGGCGCGATGGCGATCACCATGTCCTCATGGTTCGCAAACAGATCAAGCAATTGCTGGGCCATGTCCATGCTGCGGCTGCGATCGATCGGAATCCCGCCCAGCGCACGCACGATCGGCCCCAGCGGCCAACGAAACAGGGAGTCCTTCATCAACACCGTGAGCTTGACGCCCGTCGCCAACGTCACCACGAACAACAGGAATCCATCCCAGTTACTTGTGTGCGGCGCGCCAACCAGCACGTAACGCCGCAAAGTCGGCGGTGGATTGCCAAGCCGCCAGCCCAACAGACGCAAAAACAAATGGGCTGGCCTGCGGATCAGACGCCGCCCCAGGGAAAGCTGGCCCGGCACAGAGGCCGTTTGTGTGGTCATGCACCCACCTTCATTCATGTCATCGCAAACCGGTCAGGGCGAGCACGCCGCCCGCTTCCTGATTATACCAGCCTCACCCCGACCCTCTAAACCACACGCTCACCGCCGCGCCATTGGCGTCTGCCTGGGCCTGATGCTACAATGCTGCGCGAGGTCGAACTCATGCTGATTGCCATTGGCTCTCTCAATCCAGTCAAAATCCAGGCGGCCGAGCAGGTCCTTCAGCCGCTCTTTCCGCACGCTGAGTTGCGCCCGGTCGAAGCGCCCTCCGGCATTCCAGATCAGCCCTGGGGCGAGACCGAGACACGGACCGGAGCGATCAATCGCGCCCGCGCGGCGCGAGCCGCCTGCGATGCAGACATGGCCGTAGGCTTTGAAGGCGGATTGATCCGCACCGAGTTGGGACTGATGACCTGCGCTTGGTGCGCCGTGGCTACGGCGGATGGCCGGCTTGGCGTCGGTGGCGGATCGCATATGCTGCTGCCGCCCGCGTTGGAGAGTCTGCTGGCCGAAGGGCAGGAGCTTGGCGCTGCCATGGACAGTCTGACCGGCCAACGCAATACCAAACACCACCTGGGCGCGATCGGCATCCTGACCGGCGGCCTGGAGGATAGGAGCAGCGCCTATGCCCACCTGCTGCGTTTGGCGCTCGCCCCATTTCGCAGTCCCGACCTGTTCGAGGAAGGCCCGCACCTTGAGTGAAGCTGAAACCATCCAACGCCGGGCGGAAGTTAGCCCGGTGACCGTTACCTCTCTGAGCGAAGACCTGACCCGGCTGGGCCTCGGCGCGGGCCAGACCGTACTGGTCCATTCATCCTTGAGCGCGCTCGGCTGGGTATGCGGAGGACCAGTTGCGGTCATCCAGGCGCTGGAAGCGGTTTTGGGGCCGACCGGCACGCTGGTTATGCCCGCCCACTCCGGCGATCTGTCCGATCCGGGTTATTGGGTTAACCCGCCCGTCCCCGAATCTTGGTGGCCGATCATCCGCGCGACCATGCCCGCTTTCGAGCCTGACCTGACGCCGACCCGGGACATGGGGATCATCGCGGAGTGCTTCCGCAAGCAGAATGGGGTCCAGCGCAGCAGCCACCCGGCGGTCTCCTTCGCCGCCTGGGGCCGCCATGCCGGGGCCATCACGGCCGATCACCAGCTCCAGAACTGCCTGGGCGAAGGGTCGCCACTGGCACGGCTGTACGACCTCGATGGCTGGGTACTGCTGCTGGGAGTCGGTCACGCCAACAATACGTCGCTCCATCTGGCCGAATACCGGGCAAGCTGGCCCGGCAAAAAACACACCGAACAGGGCGCGCCAGTCCGAGTCAACGGGGAACGCCGCTGGGTGAACTTTGCCGATATCGATCTGAATGATGAGGACTTCCCGCAAATCGGAGAAACCTTCGAAGCCCAGGCCGGTGATGCAGTCCGCATTGGCCCGGTGGGAAGTGGCACCGCCCGTTTGATGCGTCAGCGCGCGTTGGTCGATTTTGCAGTAACATGGATGGAAAGTCACCGGACCTGATCGCGTGCCACATTTTTGCCTGGCAGCGACCCTGCCCTCAATTAGTCCACACGGGGGGAGCCTATCTGATGAAAAAAACTGTCCTATTCCTGCTTGTGACCCTGCTGCTGGCGGCCTGCACGATGGCCGCGCCTCAGCCGGAAGCGACCCAGGAGCCAGCAGTTGCGCAGGACGCCCAACCCACACCCTCGACAAGCGCCTCATTCGCTCCAAGACCAACCATTCAAATGGTTATCGGGGATGAGACAATCGCTGGTGTTCCGGCAGCGTATTGCTGGCTGGAGGCCACCAATGACATCGTCTGCCAGCCCGATCCGGACGATTTGACTACGGGCGAAACAACCACGATTGCCGCGGGAGACAGCCTGACCTTCACCGTTCAGGGAGGAGCCGGCGCACCGGCCGCGTTCTACGCCAACCTGCTGGACGAGGACACGGGGGGCGAGCCAACCCGGATCGATTTCGGCGCGGTGAACAGCGCACAGTATGCCGCCGATTTGACACCGGGCGTTCACCATCTGGCCGTCATCGCGGAGTACCCGCTCGCCAGCGGTGATACCCCCTTCGTGTCCGTCGTTTTCGCGGTCGAAGTGCCCCAGGAGATGGCCGCCATCCCCACAATCGAGGCGAGCGCCACTCACGCCCCAGCCACGGCCCGTCCCACCGCCACCCGGGAACTGAAACCGACCGAAGCCAGCGCGGCGCTGAGTTCCCCCCTGCCGGAAGCTACAACTGCGGCTCCGACGAAAGCCCCAACCGAGGGCGTGACAGAAACCCCGACCGAGACTCCACCGACTCAGCCACCGTCGCCCACCCCGCCACCCCAGCCGACCCTTCGGCCGACTGAACCGCAGCCCACCGCACTGCCCACGACCGCACCTACGGAAGGCCCGGGGAGCGCAGAGGATGTCCCGGAAGTCATCGCAGTCAATGGCGGCCAGAACTATGTACCCTCCGCAGTCAGATTCTGCCCGCAGGGCACGACGGAAGATGCCTGCATCGACCTCCCGGCCACGGCCGAGAGCGAGCGCATCCTGGTTGCCAATGGCGACACGATCCGCGTCGATCTCGCCAGTCCGGGGCCGAGCAGCCTGAGTCTCGCCCTGGCCAACAACAGCCTGACCCAAGAGATCAACCGCACCGAACTGGCGGGCAGCACGATCGCCCTGTACACGGTCAGCGGCGATCCGGGCAACTACATCCTGGTGGTTTCGGCCCAATGGCCGGAAGGTCTGGCGACCTACTACTTCCGTCTGCAAATTCAGGGATAGATCGCCTACCCCAGACGGCGCATCCCCCCTACAATAAGAAAGACTTCGACGCGGGCAGGGAGACACGGTCCCTGCCCGCCCGATCCAGCCACCCGATCCTCAACAACCCGGCTGCTCGATCATCTTGCTCACAGGGAGTCAGAACAATGCCAAAGATCACATTGGTGGGTGCCGGCAGCACCGTGTTCGCCAAAAACCTGCTGGGGGATATTCTGAGCTTCCCCGAACTGGCCGAGTCGACCATCACACTGTTCGACATCGACGAGAGTCGCCTTCACACGTCCGAGATCGTCGCCCACAAAGTCGCCCAGGCGGTCAACGCCCACCCGGTGGTGGAGAGCACGACCGACCGGCGACGGGCGCTGGATGGCGCGGATTACGTGATCACGATGTTCCAGATCGGCGGGTACAAACCCGGCACCGTGATCGACTTCGAAATTCCTAAGAAGTACGGCCTGCGCCAGACCATCGCGGACACCCTGGGCATCGGCGGGATCATGCGCGGGCTGCGGACGATCCCCGTGCTGCTGGAGATGTGCGCGGAGATGGAAGCGCTCTGTCCGGACGTCTTCCACCTCAACTACGTCAACCCAATGGCCATGAACTGCTGGGCCATCAACGCCGCGACCGGGATCAAGACAGTGGGATTGTGCCACAGCGTGCAGGGCACGGCGGAACAGATCGCCAACGACATCCGGGTGCCGTTTCAGGAAATCAACTACCAGTGCGCCGGCATCAACCACATGGCGTTCTACCTCAAGTTCGAGCGCCGTCTGCCGGACGGCAGCACCGAAAACCTGTATCCCCGCATCCAGGCTGTCATCGACGAAGGGCGCGTTCCCCCCTGGAACCGGGTGCGTTACGAGATGTTCAGGCGGCTGGGTTACTTCGTGACCGAATCCAGCGAGCATTTCAGCGAATACACGCCCTGGTTCATCAAACGCGACCGGCCCGACCTGATCGAGAAATTCAATATCCCGCTGGACGAGTACATCACCCGCTGCGAAGCCCAGATCATGGGCTGGGAAGGGCTGCGCGAGGCCTTGGAGGATCGCAACGAGCCGCTGGCCGTCGAGCGCAGCCACGAATATGGCTCGTACATCATCCACAGCCTGGAAACGGGCGTGCCGCGCGTAATCTACGGCAACGTCGCCAACCAGGGTCTGATCGACAACCTGCCCGCCGACTGCTGCGTGGAAGTGCCCTGCCTGGTGGACAGGAACGGCCTCCAGCCGACCCGGATCGGCAGCCTGCCGCCCCACCTGGCTGCCCTGATGCAGACCAACATCAACGTCCAGGCCCTGACCGTTGAAGCCGCCCTGACCGGCAAACGCGAGCACATCTACCACGCCGCCATGCTGGATCCGCACACCGCTGCCGAACTCGACCTCGACCAGATCTGGTCGCTGGTGGATGACCTCATCGAGGCGCACGGCGACTGGCTCCCCGCCTTCCATTAGCGGCTCACGCCGATACCCTCGAAAACCTGCGCAGCCAGACCGGAAGAGTTGCGGCCTGGCTGCGCGTTCTCTCTCCTCAGCCGGTTTGCATCTTGACAAAACCGCGCGTGTCGAAGACAATTCGGGTGACTTATAAAAGTAGTTTTCAAAAGTCATTTCGCAAGCAAAACCCGCAGGAGTCGCCCCCCTTGACACCCATCAGCGGCAACGCCCTGACCATGAAGGAAATCAACATCAATCTGGTGCGCCGCGCCCTGAAGGCTCAGCGCCAGGCGACCAAGCACCAGATCGCTGCCGCCACCGGGATCAGCACCGTCACGGTAGGCAGCATCCTGCAGGACCTCATGGCGGCGAATGAGGCCTTCCCAGCGGGCTTCGCAGCGTCCAGTGGTGGACGCCCCGCGCAGATTTTCCGCTTCAATGAGAATCATGCCCACGTGCTGATCCTGTTCACTCACGAACAGAATGGCCTGGACATGCTTTATCTACGGGTGGTCAATCTCTTTGGAGCGTGCATCCATGAGGAGGACACCCCACTCGATACCATCGACCTGCGCACCTTCGAGCCGCCCATCGACACCGCCCTGGAAGCGCACCCTTCGATTCAGGCCATCGGGTTCGGTCTGCCCGGCGTCGTAATGGATGGCAGCTTCCAGTCAGGGGACTATCCCGGGCTGGTCGGGGTGGCTCTTCTGCCCCACTATGCAGCCCGCTATGGGCGGCCGGTGATCCTCGAAAACGACGTGAACGCCGCCAGTGTCGGTCACGTCAAACACGCGCAAATCGACTCCCCTGCCGCGCTTGTGTACTTCTACTTCCCGCAGAAGTACCGCCCCGGCGCGGGGATTTGCATCAACGGCATGTTATACCGGGGACTAAACAACTACGCGGGCGAGATCGGCGATCTGCCATCTGACGTCGACTGGCTGGACCCCGCCCTCTACGCGGACGCGGCAAAGGTCAGCGACGCCATCGCCCGCCTTGTCATCATGACCAGCAGTCTCCTCAACCCACACAGCATCGTACTCGCTGGCGATTTCTTGACGGACGCGCACCTCGCGATCATCCAGCGCCACTGCGCCGCCCAGCTTGCCCCCAACGCGCGGCCGCCGATCCACCTGGCCCGCGACTTCACACTCGACTACCAGCGCGGCATGATTGCGGAGACGCTGGCCCTGTTGGAACCTGAAATCTCGATCTCGCTGTAGAAGAAGGTGACCTGAATGGCGACGTTGTTCCTGATCGTGATCTATGCCGCGTTTATCAGCCTGGGCCTGCCGGACGCCTTGCTCGGCGTGACCTGGCCCATCATGCAGCAAGATTTCGGCGTGCCCTTTGGCGCGGCGGGCATCGTGTCGATGATCGTCTCGGTCGGCACGATCGTCTCCAGCCTGTTAAGCAGCCGCGTGCTGGCCCGCTTCGGCACGGGCAAGGTCACGGTGGTCAGCGTCGCCCTGACCGCCGCCGCCCTGTTGGGTTTTTCTCTGACTCCCTCGTTCGTCTGGCTGGTCTTCCTGGCGATTCCCCTGGGCCTCGGCGCAGGTTCGATCGACTCCGGCCTGAACGACTACGTAGCGAAGCATTATGAAGCCCGCCACATGAGCTGGCTGCACTGCTTCTGGGGCGTCGGCGCGATGACCGGCCCGATCATCCTATCCCGTCACATTCAGGATCAATCCTGGCGAGGCGGTTATTTGACCGTGGCGCTGATCCAGGCCGGACTGGTCGCGCTCCTGCTGGTCACACTGCCCGTGTGGGACAAAGTCGCCAGGGCCTCCGGCAAATATATCCCCGTGACCGCTGTTGAGCGGCAAGCCACCACCCCGGCCAAGGGACTGTGGTATCCCCTCCGCCTGCCAGGGGCCAAGGCTGTGCTGATCATCTTCCTGTTCTATTGCGGCATCGAGTCCACGAT
>CAZHMJ010000020.1:0-29710 GCA_964533805.1 uncultured Anaerolineae bacterium
TATTCCACCCTGGGAATAGCCGGATTTGCCGCGCCCCCCAGCAGCGAGTATAGTACCATGCTCAGGCCTCCGCCACAGAAATGAAGCCCGAATAAGATCGTGCCTCCAGAGACCAACCAATGCGTGCTCGCGTTTTCTTCCTGTTCGGTCTGATTTCCCTCCTCGTCATAGGCTGTAGCCAGGGGACACCCGCCATCCCCGCCAGAGCGGTGCTGCCGACTCTGACCGCCACTCAGCCCCCAACCCGCGTACCGACCGCTGAGATTGTCACCGTCACGCCACGCCGGCCCGCGACCGCGACCATGCTGCCGACTGTTGCCTCGCTCCCATCGTCCAGTCCTCGACCCACGCTGCCGCCCAACGGTCAGGTCGCCGCCGATCAGGATGCGCTCCGGCTGTTTGACCAGCCCGGTCCGGCAACCTGGATCCTTGGAAACCTGCCAGCCAGCGCGGCCCTGACCATTATCGGCCGCACGGAAAACAACGACTGGCTCCAGGTCGTCAGTGCGGAAGGGGTGTCTGGCTGGGTTCCGAGCGAGGCAATCAGCACCTCGATCGCGCTGGAAAGTCTCGCTGTCACCGGGGCGGTCGTCCTTCCGCCAACGCCTTTGCCACAGGCTGCCCAGGCAGTCGCCCAAAGCGCCGCACCGCCGCCGGCAAGCTATGTTTCCGGCATCACTGAGACGGCCCGCCAGATTTTCCAGCTCGGCCAGGCGCGCGGCAACCGGGCCGGGGTCTTTTCCAAGGTGGGCGACAGCATCACCGTAGCGACTTATGTCCTGTACCCCTTCGGCTGGAACGCCTATGATCTGCGCCAGTACAGCGCGTACGAGGCGGTGATTGATTTCTTCTCCTCTGCGGATGCGCGCGGGGGACGCAATTCATTCGCCAACATATCCCTGGCGGCTAACAACGGATGGTCGACCACGAGCGTCCTCAGCCCCGCCAGCGCAGACCTATCTGCCTGTAACCCAGGCGAGTCCCCGCTCTACTGTGAATATCGGCTGGTCCGGCCATCGATCGCCCTGATCATGCTGGGGACCAACGATGTCGGGTTGATGACTCCGCAGGAGTACGCCGCCAATCTGGCCCGGATCGTGCAAATCTCGCGTGACATGGGCGTGATTCCCTGTCTCAGCACGATTCCCAATCGCACCGGATACGAGCTTGTGGTGGATCAGTTCAACCAAATCATCCGAGAGACGGCCAGGCAGTTCGATATTCCCCTGGTCGACTATTATGCGGCCATGCAATCCCTGCCCAACCAGGGATTATCCTGGGACGGGGTGCATCCCTCATGGCCGCCCGGTGATGATTACAACATGAGCGCCCACTTCACCCCGGCCAACCTGAACTATGGTTACACCATCCGGAATCTGACCGCACTGCAAGCCCTGGATGCCATCTGGCGACAGGTGATGAACTGAAATCCAGCAGCCCGTGTTGAGACAAACCCCGATCAGGTCGATAATCAAGAAGACATTCTGATGTGCCTGAGGATAGGACCGGCCGAAGCCTATGCTGATTGGACTCCTGCTCACGCTGTCCGTACCCATCCTGTTCCTGTATGTGATCTGGCTGCTGGAAGCCTACGCGGTCAGCGAAGTCAAGCTCACCTTGCTAAACCTGGGCTGGGGTGCGCTGAGTTTTGTCGCTGCCTATGCCGTGCAAAGCACGCTGGCCTCGTCCCAGGTGCTCACCTTCTGGCAAATCACGCTGGGCAGCGCTCCATTTCTGGAGGAGATCTTCAAAGCAGCTTTTCTGGTCTATCTGGCCCACCGTCTCCTGATCCGATACGCGGTCGATGGCACCGTCTACGGTTTTGCGATTGGGACTGGCTTCGCGATAGGCGAAAATCTGCTCTACCTGAATAACAATCCCGCGCTAGCCCTGGAGATCGCGACGGGACGTGTGCTATCCGTCAGCCTCATGCACGCTTTCACAGCAGCGATCGTCGGCACAGTCGCCGGTAGCGATGTTTTCCAGAATCTACGCCGCCGTGCCGCTAGAATCACCCTGGCATTGCTCGCGGCCATCCTGCTGCATGCCACATACAACCTGATCGCCATCAGCCTTCAGGGGCCGGACCTGATCGCTGTGGGTATCGGGATCGGTCTGACGGGCACCATGATTCTCGTGCTGCTGGCCCGGCACGCCTTGCGCCGCGAAAGCGCCGCCATCCGGCGCGAAATCGAGAAAACGCTGAGTCCGGGCGAAGTCGCCGCAACGGTCAACCCGCGGCAGATCGCCGAGATCATCACCCGCAATCGGTCGGTCCTCGGCCCAACACGGGCAGCCCTGCTCGAAGAATACATCCATCTCCAGGCCAAACGCGGGATTCTGCGCAAGACGGTCGATCTCAGCCAGCGCAGACGATCCATCACCCCCATCGTGCAGGAGCTTGCCATCGTGGAACAGCGGCTGGACACCCTCCAAGACACCCTGGGCCTGTACACCCGAAGCTGGTTGCGAACGCTCCTCCCCTCGGAAGAAAGTGATACCTGGGCCAACCTGACCGAAGTACTCAAGGGCGAGCAGCCCCTCCTGAACCTCCTGATCGAGCTGAACCAGCGCGAAACGCAGATTTCGTCTGAAGAATATGCCCTCAGGAAACAACTCCTGGCCGAGACCGATCTTTTTGGCGAGTTGAGCGAAGAAGATCGCGGGGATCTGATCCTGCTGCTTGGCAAACTCGAATTCAAGACCGCCGACGTGGTGCTGCACCAGAATGCCAGCAACGACCGGATTTTCGTGGTTGCTGCCGGCAGCCTGGTGATCTCAGCCATCGAGATGGGTGGGGCCGAGCATATCCTTCGCGCCTGTTACCGCGGCGAAACCCTGGGTGAGATGAGTATGCTGGATGGCCTGCCGAGTACTGCCAGCATTTCCTGCCTGGAGGACTCAACCATCTATACGCTGACCCGCAGCGACTTCATCACGCTGGCCTACGCCAAGCCCCAGGTGGGTCTGATCATGCAGCGCAAGATCATCGAGCGTCTTCGCCACCAGACCCGGATTGCCAGCCACACCGAACAGGCGCTGCGCGCCATAAGTGCGCGCACAGAGACAATCCTGAATGCGCTCGAAGATGCGATCATTGCACTGGACCACGAAGGGCGAGTCCTCACCTGGAACAGAGCCGCGGAAGTACTGCTGGGATACAGTGAGAGCGAAGTCATCGATCGATTCGTGACCGATTTTTTGCTCGATCCCGGCCAGGCCATTCCTGGCACACCGGCCTGGGACGAGTTTTCTGACCCTCCGGCTCGTGCCAACCAGCCGCTCGATATCTCCCTGCGGCACAAGGATGCCTCGCAGTTAGAGGTCTCGCTCATCATTGTTCACCCAGAACCCAATGATCTGGCGTGCTGTATATGGATCGCGCAGCCACGCACCCCGACTCTCAACCAAACGCTCCAAAAGACGTTCGACCTGGCCAACAACATGCTGAACGTGGAGGATGTGGTCATCCAGGTTCTGATCAACGCCCAGCGCATGGTGCCGCACGCCGCCGCCAATCTCGGCATCATCGAGGGCAGCATGGTCCGAACCAGACGCCTGCCGTGCCAGGATCAAGCCCGGTCTATCATGCGCGCTGATATCCCTCTCTACAGCCTGCCCACTCTCCGCGAGATGGTCTCTACCGGCAAGCCACTGCTGATTGAGGATACACAGGACTTCCCCGGCTGGACGGCGCTTCAGGGCTCGGAATGGATTCGTTCTTACATCGGCATCCCGCTTCGAGCACGCGACTGCGTCTTTGGTTTTCTCAACCTGGATAGCCCGGACCGTGCCGCTTTTACGACCCAGCAGGTTCACAAGCTCCAGGTTTACGCCAGTCAGGTCGCCGCCGTCGTGGATAATGCCCTGTCGTATGCGGCTTCCATTCATCGAGTAGAAGAACTGCGCGGACTAACCAATGCGATGGGGCATTACCTGAGGCTTCCCCTGACCACCATCACGGGCCATGCCCAACTGCTTGCGTCTCCGGAGACAGCCGGCAGCCTCAACCCGTCGGAGCAGGTCGACTATCTCTCGACTATCGCCAATTCAGCGACTCGCACCGCCGCCGATCTAGAGCACCTGATGCTGCTGGCCGAAGTCCTGCTCATCCAGAACCCCCAGATGGAGAACGTCCACGTTGGAGATTGTCTCCAGGAGGCCATGCACCGGCTTTCCCACCGGATCAAGGAAACCAAGGCCGATTTCCGGCTACCACAGGCGTGGCCCACCGCCGCGACCAGCCCGCGCTGGCTAGTCGAGCTATGCACACAGGTTTTGAGCGTGCTCCTAGACAAAGGCGCCCCGTCCCCGCGGATCGACATTGGCGCGGCGATCACGTCCGATGGCAGTCTGCATTGCCAGTTCGTCTCCCAGGCCGATCCGGCTGTTGTCGATCAGTACCGGTCTCTCCTCAAACCCTTCGCGGAACTCCCTGTGTCCCTGGTCACGGGTACAGGAGGCAACCTGACCCTGATCTACGAGATCTGTGCCCGGCTGGGAGGAAGCACCGATATCGCGCCGTCGTCGCAGGGCTGGTCACTCACCTTCAGATTGCCGCCCGGCATGCCAGCTGTGTGACAGGCAAAACCGCCTCCCAGGCTTCCAGAGGCGGCTTGTGACTGAATCGGGGCTGGAGGATCTGCAATTCTAGTGCCCCTGGGCGCGAGGCAAGCGCTCCGCGCCGGGCAGCTTCCCGGCCAGTTGGGCGGGGTTGTGGATCAGGATAGGCAGATGCTGAGCGCAGATGTGTAGTTCGTTGCCCGAATAGGTCAATGTTAGCAGCGGAACCTGATCACTCGTCTGGTCACAATACAGGCAGTGTGGAGTCAAAGGCGATGTTTCAGGCATGGAATCCCTTCTTTCAAGCGAAAAAGAGTACAGCCATTCTGGCCGTTTCGGGCGATCATGAAAAATGACTATACCATGCCTCCAAACCGGCCGGTATGATCTGGATCAAGATCACGATTGACACTTTCGGTTGGGGCAGGCATAATTCCGCGCCGGACTGCTTACGCTTGGACTGGCACACGTTGGATATGATTCCGCGTTCTTCCTCTGGTTACTTCTGACACGTCTTTGCACTGACTGTCACCGGAATCCCCTCGCACCGCTCGAAATTGACGCTGAAATGACAGCATGGCAGGTAAAGACGTGACTGAACGACGGACGGATATTCGCAACATTGCCATCATCGCGCATGTTGACCACGGCAAGACGACCCTGGTCGACGGCATGCTCAAACAGGCCAAAGTCTTCCGGGAAGGCGTCCAGACCGGGGAGCGCATCCTGGACTCGAACGCGCTGGAACGCGAACGCGGCATCACCATCCTGGCCAAAAACACCGCGATCACCTGGAATGAGGTCAAGATCAACATCGTCGATACGCCCGGCCACGCTGACTTTGGCGGCGAGGTCGAGCGTGTGCTCAACATGGTCGATGGCGCGCTTCTGCTGATCGACGCCGTGGAAGGCCCGATGCCTCAGACCCGTTTTGTGCTTCGCAAAGCGCTTGAACTGGGCCTGCGCATCATTGTCGTCATCAACAAGATCGATCGCCCCTTTGCCCGCGTCGAGGAAGCGCTCAATGAGACCTTCGACCTTTTTGTGGAGCTCGGGGCCAGCGACGAGCAGGCCGATTTCCCCGTCATTTATGCGATCGGGATGGAAGGTCGGGCCGGGGATGCCGCGGAAACCATCGGCGGCGATCTGACCCCCCTCTTTGAGGTCATCCTGAAAGAAATCCCTGCGCCCGAGGTGGATCCCGATCAGCCCGCCCGCTTGCTGGTCACCACCCTGGAATACGACAACTACAAGGGCCAGATCGGGGTCGGGCGTCTGCGTTCCGGTGAACTGCACAAGGGCATGTCCATCGTCCGGATCAAGCCAAACGGCGAGCGCATCCCTGGCCGGATTGAATACCTTTTCACATACCACAATCTCTCCCGCCAGGAAGTGGACAGCGTCAAGGCCGGCGATATCGTGGCTTTCGCCGGATTGGGCGAAATCCAGATCAGCGACACGATCGCCCATCCCGACGTCATCGAGGCCCTGCCGCCAATCCGCGTCGAGGAACCGACGGTGCGCATGACCTTCGGGGTGAACACCTCGCCATTCGCCGGACGGGAAGGCAAAACCGGCTGGGGCACGTCCCGCCGCCTCAGAGAGCGCCTCTACAACGAAACCCGAAGTAACGTGGCATTGCGGGTGGCCGATGGCGAAACCCCTGAACGCTTCATCGTCAGCGGGCGCGGCGAATTGCACCTGGGCATTCTGATCGAGACGATGCGCCGCGAAGGCTACGAATTCGACGTCAGCAAGCCGGAAGTCATCTACCATCAGGATGAGAAAACCGGAGCGCTGCTGGAGCCGTTCGAAGAAGTCCACATCGAAGTGGCCGACGACACCGCCGGAACCATCTTCGAGATGATTGGCGTTCGCAAAGGCCGCCTGCTCAACATGCACAGCGAGAACGGGACAACCTACCTGCACTACATCGCCCCGACCCGCTTCCTGATCGGCTTCCAATCCCAGTTCATGCGCGCCACCGGGGGGATGGGCCAGTTTCATGCCCTGTTCGATAGTTACGGCCCCGTCGTGGATGGCGAGCCGCCCCGCCGCCAGTTCGGCAGCCTGGTTGCGATGGAGACCGGCGTCTCGGTCAATTATGCGATGACACATCTCCAATCGCGCGGCACGTTCTTCATCACCCCTGGCACGGAAGTCTACAAAGGCCAGGTGGTCGGCGAGCACATCCGGACGGAAGACCTGGATATCAACGTCAACAAGACGAAGGGGCTCAGCGCCATTCACACCAAATACTACGGCGAAGAACTGCGCCTGAAGACTCCCCGCGAACTGAGTCTGGATGATTTCATCGAGTTCATGGCCGAGGATGAACTGCTGGAAGTCACTCCCCAGAGTCTGCGCCTGCGCAAGCGGGTGCTCGATCCGGAAGAACGGATGAAGCAGCGCAAGCGCCGCGAAAAGCTGCTGGCCGAACAACAGGAACAATAAACAGACCACCGGGGTCGCGCGGCCCCGGTGGTCTGTTCTCCCGCATTAGTGATGGCTGCGCATCCGGGTGCGGTTGAAGAAGAAGACGCCCAGCCCAAAATACAGCCCAGACAGGATCAGCGTCAGTCCCAGCCGGACGGCGATCTGGCTGAGGTCAGCGCCATAGTTGAGCACCTGCTGGAGCGCCATGAAGCCGTGCGTAGCCGGGAAGATGTCGAACACGCCAAACTGGTAGCTCCCCAGGCTGACGATCGTTGGCGATGGCAGCGCGTAAAACGCCCCGGACAGAAATACCTGGATCATGGCTGCCGTGGCGCCAATGTTCGCCGCCTGGCTATCGTTCTCGGCGAAACAGGCCACGACCATCCCCTGCCCGATCGCGGAGAGCGCGATCGCCAGGCCCACCCCGATCGCCAGCAGCAGCGATCCCTGGTTGGGAAAGCCCAGCGCCAGCGCCGCGACAAAGACCGTGACGACCTGCACCACACCCACCACCATCTGCGCCAGGCTCAACCCTGCCAGCAGTTCGAACGAACTCAGCCGTGAAAGGCGCAGCCGCCGCAGCGTCCGCCAGCGCATCTCACGGGCAACCAGCATCGCGGTCTGGGGGACGATCATCAGCATGGCAAACACGATCATGCCCGGCGCGTAGAGATCGAACTCGGTCCGCGGCCCGGCCTCATACACCGGCACTTCCTCGACCCGGACGACTTCCGGCAGCCCGGCCGCCTGTTCCGTGAAAGCCGTGATGGCGTTCTCCAGCAAGAGACTGGCTCGATAGTACTTAGCGTAGAGCGCGTCCCCTTTGAGCATAACCGTCGGAGTCCCAGCCTCGTTACCGATCCCCAGCAGCACAGCCAGGCTGCGATCCAGGAGCCCGGCCTCGGCCGCCGCGCGGTCATCCGTCAACTGGATGTCGAACACCGGCTGGCCATTCCCATGCCGCTGAGCCGCCAAGCTGTCCACAAGCATCCTCTGGCTGGAGTCTTCCACGATCACCGCGACCGGGTACGTCGCCACCAAATCGCCCCGATACCCAAGATACGTGATCCCGACAAAGGCCACGGGCAGGAGGAGAGTCAACAGCAACAACTGCGGTTCGCGCACAATCTCACGCAGGGTTTTGCGAGCAACCAGCAGGATTCTCATTCACGCAACCTCCGGCCCGTCAGTTCGATGAAGACATCCTCCAGCGTGTTTTCACGCAGGCGGACGTCACCGACATGCAAGCCCGCCGTCTCCAAGGTGTTGAGCACGACCGGAAGGCGTCCCACCCCGTTCAGGGCGCGCACGGTTAGCAAAGCGTGGGCTTTGCTGTAAACCACCCCTTCGGCAATGCTTTGCAGAGCCATCTGAGCCTGGCCGATCACAGCCTCGCCAGGTTGGCTGGTCAGCCCAATCTCAATCACGTCCCCCTCTCCCACGCGCCGCTTCAGGGCCTCCGGCGTGTCCACCACCAGAAGCTGGCCGTGGTCGATGATCGCCACGCGATCGGCCAGCCGCTCGGCTTCGTCCATGTTGTGCGTGGTCAGGATCACGGTCTTGGTCCGGGCCAACTGCTGGATGTACTCGCGCACTTTGACCCGGCTCTGAGGGTCGAGACCGGCTTCCGGCTCGTCCAACACCACGATCTCCGGATCGTGCACCAGGGCCATCGCCAGGTTCAAGCGGCGCTGCATACCTCCGGATAGCGTCCGGGCCTGCTTGTGGCGCTTCTCGCCCAGGTCAAGCTCGTCCAGCAGATGCTCCGTCCGCTGGCGGGCGATCCGGCCCGGCACGCCATACATCTGGCCGATGAACTCCAGTTGTTCCTGGCAGGTCAGCCGCTCCCACAGCACGATCTCCTGCGGACACACTCCCACCCTGGTTCGTACTTCAGTCGAGCCATTTTCCACCGGCTTGCCGTGGATCAGGACACGCCCGCTGTCCGGTCTAAGCAGGCCGCACATCATGTTGATCGAGGTCGTCTTACCCGCCCCGTTCGGACCAAGGAAGCCGAACACTTCGCCCTCGCTAATCGCCAGGGAAAGATCGTTGACCGCGATCAAGTCCCCGTAACGCTTAGTCAAGCTTTCCGTCTGAAGCACAACCGTACTCATCCGATCCTCCATCACGACCGGCGCAGTTGCAGGCGCTGGTACAACACCACACCCAGAACAAACAGCAAAACCGAACTCAGCGCGATCATGAACAGCTCATAACTCACCGCGCCCAGTCCATCCCCATTCACCAGAACGCGGCGCAGCGCTTCCGCAGCTGGAGCCGCCGGAACAAAATCGTACAGTTCGATCACCCTATCGCCGATGGAAAACAGCGGCACGGCCGGCATGGGATACAGCGCGCCCGACATCAATACCACCGGCACCATCAGGCTCGCGCCGATGTTGGCCGCTTCACCATCGCTACGCGCAAAACAGGCCGTGATCAGGCCCAACCCCACCGCCGCCAGAGTCAGCAACCAGCCCACGGCGATCGCCAGCAGCAGGGAACCGTTGCTCTGGAATCCACAGATGACCGCGATCCCCAGCGTGAACGGGATCAATATCAACGCCAGAGCCATCTGGGCCAGCGTCACGCCGCCCAGCAAATCCAGGGCGCGCATCCGGGTCACGCGCAGCCGGCGCAGCGTCCCGCTGACTCGTTCCTTGACCAGGATGTGCGCGGTCGTGACCACGGTGAACATCACGCCAAAGACCAGAATCCCCCCCACGCCAAAATCAAAATCGGACATGGTCCCGGTTCCGGTCGTGAACTCATAGCTCTCGTGAACGGTTTCCGGTTGCCCGATCGCCTGGCGAACCAGTGCACTCACCGCGCCGTTGACGTAAGTCTGGACGAAGACATAGTTGTCCTGGTACGGATCGCCGACCAGGTGAACGGTAGATGGGACAACCGCTTCTCCACGAGCAGCCGCCTCGATGGTCGCGCTGAAATCCTGGGGAATCTGGAGGAGCGCAGCCACTTTGTGCTCGCGCAGAGGCACTTCAGCCAGCGTGGGGTCCTGCACCAGGGTCAGATCGAGCACCGGCGAGCCTTCGAACTGCTCGCCGCCAAGTGTCTCGATAAGCTGGTGACCGAACGCGCCCCGGTCCTCGTTCCAGACCATGAGCTTCAGGTAGCGAGCCAGCCCTCCGTCCGCCTCGCCAAACGCGACGTAATAGAGCAGGACAAGCAGGGCCGGAAAAACGAAGAGCAGCCCCAGCAAGAGCGGCTCGCGCACGTATTCAAGCAGTGCCTTGCGGGCAATCCGCAATATAGCCATCATGCTTCCTCCTGCCGCTCGCCACCGGATGCGATCCCGTGCAACACCAGATCGAGCAGCCCTTCCAACAGCCGATCCGGCGGCATCGCTGCGTCCACCACCTGAAAGTACGTATTGAGATAGGGCAGTAGTTGGGCATCACCCACGGCAATCGTCAAGGCGTGGATCACCCTGGTCATCGCTTCCAGATCGACTCCCGGCCGGAGTTCGCCCCGCGCCTGGGCTGCCGCCAGCATGTCGCGCACCGTGCGCCGCATGGCCAGAGCCACGGGCTGGACCAGGCGCTCCTGAAACACCGGCTCACCCTGGTAAGCGGCCCGCGCGAAGAAGCGGACCAAGTTGACCTCGGTCTTTCCCCACTCCACGCCGCCAACCAGGTAGGCCGTCAGAGCCTCCTTCAGAGGCAGGTGGGTGAAATAATCCCGGTACTCGTCGAACAGCCCTGCGGTGAAGATCACGCACAGCTCGATCGCGAAATCGACCAGGCCTTCCCGGTTGCCGAAATACTGGTAGAGCGAACCCACGGCCACACCGGCCCGCGCCGCCACGTCCTTGATGTTGAGATCCGCGGGGCCTTTGTCGACGGCCTCGTCCAGGATGGCCTGCAGGATCAGCTCCTGCCGTCCAGGGTCCAGCCGCCGGAACGTACGCGTTACCAATCCGCGTTGTTCCAGTTCCAGAATCCGTGTATAGAAGTCCGTCCAACTTGAGAGTCCCATAGAATATGAACCTCCAGTTCATATTCTATGGATATCATATTCATTCCAGGAAATAAAGTGACAAACCTCACCGAACTCACAGAAAAGCAGTGACAAACGACTGTCTAGCTGGCCAGCCCAACGTGCTATGATTTCCCAGGAGAAAAGTCGACCCATCCGTGCTCCCATTCAACGATTCTGGCTTTGCCCCTCTCTGATTGTGATTATTTTCACAATAGAATATGAGGTTGTTCGGCTGTGTAATGCCGCAGGCCCTGTTAGCATGAAGCCAGGCATGCGAACAGTACCGTTTTTTGGAAGTCGTGTTCGTCAGCGTGGCCGTTTTCCAGGCACGGCAGGCTTCTAACTGAAAGGACATACCCAATGAGTAATGCCACTGTAGCAGTACCATCTGACGACAAGCGATGGAAACTCGTCAATGCCACCATGCGCCGCAATGGCTTCCGCCCGGATGCCCTGATTGAGACGCTGCATACCATCCAGGAATCCTTCGGCTATCTGGATGATAAGGCCCTGACCTATGTTTCCGAAGCACTGGGCGTTTCGCCAAGCCAGGTGTACGGGGTCGCCACGTTCTACCATTTCTTCAATCTCAAACCCAAAGGCAAGCACGTCTGCTCCGTCTGCACTGGTACCGCCTGCTATATCAAGGGGAGTGGCGCCCTGTTGGAAAAGATCGAGGAAAAGTACGGCATCAAAGCCGGTGGCACGACAGCGGACGCCTCCCTCTCCCTGCTGACAGTGCGCTGCGTCGGGGCGTGTGGCCTTGCTCCAGCCGTGGTCATCGATAGTGAGGTAAGTGGCAACCAGACGATTGAAAGCACGCTCAGCAAGCTTGAAGAGGTGTTAAAGTCATGATCCCACAGGAAGAACTCGCCAAGATCGCATCAGCCGAGAAGGAAAAGCAGAGCAAGTTTCAGTACCAAATTCGGGTCTGCATGGCGGCTGGCTGCCTTTCCCAGCACAAGGATCAGATCAAGCTTGCGCTGGAAGAAGCCGTGAAGGCCCAGGGCGTGGAAGAGACGGTCAAGATCAAGGGCGTGGGCTGCATGGGCCTGTGCGCTCTCGGCCCCCTGGTGACCGTTGAACCGGGCAATATCCTGTATCAGCAGGTCACTCCGGCGGATGCCGCCGAAATCGTGGCCGGGCTGGACAAAAAGCCGGTCGAGCGCCTGCGCTGCGACAATCAGCAGGCCTTCTTTACCCGCCAGGTTCGGGTCGTGCTGGAAAACTCCGGCGTGATCGATCCGGAGAACATCGAGGAATACATCACTGCCAATGGTTACGAAGCCCTCGGCCAGGCTCTGACCGAGATGTCCCCGGCCCAGGTCATCGACGAGATCGTGGCCAGCGGCCTGCGCGGCCGTGGCGGCGGCGGTTATCCCACCGGCCTCAAATGGTCGACGGTGGCCAAGGCTATCAGCGATCGCAAGTACGTGGTCTGCAATGCGGATGAAGGCGACCCCGGCGCGTTCATGGATCGCAGCGTCCTGGAAAGCGACCCGCACCGTGTGTTGGAGGGCATGGCAATCGCGGGTTACGCTATCGGGGCCAGCATGGGGTACGTCTACTGCCGCGCCGAATACCCCCTGGCCATTGAACGCCTCAAGCAGGCCATCCGTCAGGCCAAGCGGCTCCACCTGCTGGGGGAGAGCATCTTCGGCACGGGCTTCAACTTTGATGTGGAAATCCGGCTGGGCGCAGGCGCGTTCGTCTGCGGCGAGGAAACTGCGTTGATGGCCTCCATCGAAGGCCGTCGTGGCTCCCCGCGTCCCCGCCCGCCCTACCCCTCGGATCACGGGCTGTGGGGCGAGCCAACCCTGATCAACAACGTCGAAACCTACGCCAACATCGCCCCCATCATCCGGAATGGCGGCGCCTGGTTCGGCCAGATCGGCACCGAAAGCAGCAAGGGCACCAAGGTATTCGCGCTGGCCGGCCAGATCAAGAACACTGGTCTGATCGAAGTGCCGATGGGCACGACCCTGCGCGAGATCGTGGAAGACATCGGCGGCGGCACAACAACCGAGGCTGGCTTCAAAGCCGTGCAGACAGGAGGCCCTTCCGGAGGCTGTATTCCCAAGGAACATCTCGATACCCCGGTCGATTATGCCTCGCTGGCCAAACTCGGCTCGATCATGGGTTCCGGCGGCATGATCGTCATGGACAACACCTCCTCGATGGTCGAAGTTGCCAGATACTTCATGGAGTTCTGCATGTCCGAGTCATGCGGCAAGTGCATCCCCTGCCGCGTCGGCACTGCGCAGATGTACAACCTGCTTGACAAGATCGCTAAGGGCAAGGGCACGATCCGCGACCTCGAACTGCTGGAACAGCTCTGTGACCTGGTCCGGTCAACCAGCCTGTGCGGGCTGGGCCAGTCCGCCCCGAACCCGGTGCTCAGCACCCTGCGCTACTTCCGCGAAGAATACCTGGCGAAGCTGGTCGATACCACCAGCCCTAATGGCAAGACCGCATCCGACGGTCATGCATCGTAGAGAGGTGAGACATGGCTACTGCTGTCCGATCCAGAGTTAGAACGCTCAAAATCGACGGGCGTGACGTCAGCGCCCGCGAGGACGAAACCATCCTCGAACTGGCCGAAGAGAACGGAATCTTCATTCCCACTCTGTGCCGGATCGAGGGGCTGAGTCTCGTCGGGGCCTGCCGGCTATGCCTGGTCGAAGTTGCCGGCATGAACAAGCTCGTGCCGGCCTGCCTGACCTATGCGACCGAGGGCATGGAAGTCTCCACCGACTCGGAACGCCTGCGCAACTACCGCCGCATGATCCTGGAACTGCTGTTCTCCGAGGGTCACCACATCTGCGCGGTGTGCGTTTCCAATGGGAAATGCGAATTGCAGGCGCTTGCCCAGCGGCTGGGCATGGATCACGTCCGCTTCGCCAACCTCCAGCAGGAGCGCCTGGTGGACATGACCCACGAGCGATTCGTGGTCGACCGCAACCGCTGCATCCTGTGCGCACGCTGCGTGCGGGTGTGCGACGAAATCGAGTGGGCGCATACCTGGGACGTCAAAGGCCGCGGCGTGGACGCGCGTGTGATTACCGACCTGGCCACGCCGTGGGGTGAATCGGATACCTGCACGAGTTGCGGCAAGTGCGTTCGCGTCTGCCCGGTGGGCGCGATTGTCGAAAAAGGCCGCGCCGTCGGCGAGATGGCCAAGCGGCATGACTTTCTACCACATCTGGCGAAGATGCGGGAGGCGAAGAAATGACCAAGGCACCAAGCAAAGTAACCGTCGCGACGGTGTGGTTGGATGGCTGTTCCGGCTGCCATATGTCTCTGCTCGACATGGACGAGCGGCTGATCGAGATCGCCAAGCATGTGGATATCGTCTACAGCCCGCTGGTTGACCGCAAGACCAAGGATTATCCTGAGATGGTCGATGTGGCGATCGTCGAGGGCGCGATCAGCAGCACCGAAGACGTAGAAAAGATCCACATGATCCGCGCGCATTCGCGCATCCTGGTCGCCCTGGGTGACTGTGCCGTGGCCGGCAATGTGCCGACGATGCGTAACCCTTACCTGGTGAAGGATATCGAGAACCGGGCCTACATCGAGAATGTGGATCTCCAGCCCCAGGTTCCCGATCAGATCGTTCCCAAGCTGCTGCCGTTTGTGCGCCCCATTCACGAAGTGGTCCCGGTGGACGTGTTTGTCCAGGGCTGCCCGCCCTCGGCGGACACCATTTACTTCGTTCTGAGTGAATTGGTCGCCGGCCGCACTCCCGACCTGATCCAGCGTACCCGTCCCGGCGCCTAGGAGACACTGACATGACCAAACAGATCGTGATCGATCCCGTCACCCGGATCGAAGGTCATTCCAAGATCACCATCCAGATCGACGAAAACGGCGGCGTCACCGACGCTCGTTTCCACGTCACCCAGTACCGCGGCTTTGAGAAATTCATCGAAGGCCGTCCCTTCTACGAGATGCCGGGCATCATGGGCCGTATCTGTGGCATCTGCACCATCAGCCACATGCTGGCCTCGGCGAAGGCCACCGACCGGATCATGGCCGTGCGCGTGCCGGAGACGGGTCACCGTCTGCGCCAGATCATCAACCTGGCCTCGATCATCCAGTCACATGCGCTCAGCTTCTTCCACCTGTCCTCGCCCGACTTCTTGCTGGGCATGGAATCCGACCCGGCCAAACGCAGCGTCTTCGGCCTGATGCAGATGTATCCCGAAGTCGCCCGCGACGGCATCCGCCTGCGCCGCTTCGGTCAGGAAATCATCGAGTGGATGGCCGGCAAGCGCCTGCACCCGACCTGGATCGTTCCAGGCGGCGTCGCCACCCCGCTTGAGCCTGAGGTCCGCGAGCGCATCCTGGCCACCATCCCGGAAATATATGTCCTCCTCCAGCGCAATCTGGACTGGTTCAAGCGCAAGATGGAGGACTACGCCCAGGAAATCCGCACATTCGGCAACTTCCCGACCATGTTCATGGGAACGATCACGCCGAAGGGTGAGTTGGACCTCTACGACGGTCACCTGCGCATCGTGGACGATCGCGGCCACATGGTCGAGCCAGGCTTCAAGGCGCAGCGTTATGCCAACTACATCGGCGAAGCCGTCGAGCCGTGGACCTTCATGAAGTTCCCGTACTACAAGCCGATGGGCTACCCGGATGGCATCTACCGGGTCGGCCCCCTGGCCCGCCTGAATGTCATTGATAGCTGCGGCACCCCGCGTGCCGATCAGGAATGGGCCGAGTTCCGCCAGCTCGACCGACGCGTGGTGCTTAGCTCGTTCTACTACCACTATGCCCGCCTGATCGAGTGCCTGTACGCGGTCGAGAAGATCGAGATGATGCTCGACGATCCCGACATCCTGGGCAAGATGGTTCGCGCCAATGCCGGCCCGAATTCCGAGGAAGGCGTCGGCGTGACCGAGGCCCCGCGTGGCACCTTGATCCATCACTATCGCGTGGACGAACAGGGCCGCATCGTCTGGGCCAACATGATCGTCTCGACCACCCATAACAACATGGCCATGAACCGGGCCGTGCAGCAGGTCGCCCATCGTTACGTGGACGGCACCAAGTTGACCGAAGGCATGCTCAACCGGGTCGAAGCGGTAATCCGCACCTTCGACCCCTGCCTGAGCTGCTCGACTCATGCCCAAAATGAGCTGCCGATCCAGTACGAGTTGGTCGGCCCGAACGGCGAAAAATTGGACGAAGTCACGCGCGGATGAGCGAATCCGGTCAGGTGAGGGTCATCGGCTTCGGGAATACCCTGCGTGGAGATGATGGGCTGGGATGGTATGCCGCCGAACATCTTCAGCAGCAAGGCCTGCCCGGAGTCGAAACCCTCACCTGTCACCAGCTCACGCTGGACCTGGCCGACTGGATGAATGGCGCGCGGCTGGTGATCCTGATCGATGCCAAAGCAGGCCAATCACCCGGCCAGATCAGCCAGCAGGAGATCGTCTTCGACGCATCGGCAGCAGATACCCTGCACCATCACCAAAGTCCGAAAGGGCTGCTGGCCGCAGTACGGGCGCTGTATGGCACCGCGCCGCGTTTGGTTCTGTTCACCGTGTGCGGCAAGGACTTCGAGTTTGCGGAGAGACTATCGCCTGAAGTCAGTGCTGCGCTGCCCAACCTCTTGGCCCAGGTCGAAGCACTGATCCGTTCCGAGGCATGATATACCAACAACAGAACAGAGGCGCTGATCCTTCGACCAGCGCCTCTGTCGTTGAATCGCTGCGGGTCAGCCCGCTTTGGCCCGGACCGGCACGACCTTGACAAACCGGCGCATGAGCGCCCGCGGCTCGGCCAGGGCGCGGATGCGCCGGGCGGTATCGTACTGTTCGGTCTGCTCCAGCGCACGGATGTAGTGTCCCAACAAGGCCTGAATCTCGGCTACGTCCGCCTCGTCCACTGGCTCGGACTGGACTTTGGCCCCACGTCCGAAGCGGCGGCGCAGTGCGGCCTCATCGAATCCTAGCTCCGGCGTCAGGTGTTGATAGACCACGCCCCCCGTCATCCCCGCGAAGGCATACGGCCCCGGATCGCCCATGACCAGCACCCGGCCGGACGTCATATACTCACAGGCAAAACCTTTGAGGTTGGCGCGGGTACCCATCACCCCCAGCGAATCGTCGATCCGCTCGCGGATTTCCCCGCCGAAAACCACATCAGCTCCCGACAGGCGAATGCAGGCCCGCGAGTCGGCGTCACCCTGGACGATGAGCACCCCACACTGTGCCCCATAAGCGAAGCTCTTGCCCACACTCCCGTCGAGGCGGATACCATCGTGGTTCAAGCCTTTCATGATGGCGACCCGTCCTCCGCTGGCGCTCTTGGCCGCGCCATCCTGCGCGCCACCTTCGATCAACACGTCGATCCGGTCGGTCACCCAGGCGGCGAATCCATTGCCGCCAATCGCCGACGGGCCGAAGTTGAGGTGCAGCGCCTGCAATTCGCTGAGAACCGGGTTGCGGATCATCTCGCCAGCCAGATGCGACCCCAGAACGCGGTCTTTGGCCATCACTTCGTCCTGGTAGGTCAGCTCTGGTTCCCCGTCGCGGACAGCATCCATCACCTGGTCGGTGATGGTCTTGGTCAGGTTGTTGCGCGGTCGGGTCAACAAGCGGCCTACGCCCGGCTCCGATCCCAACCGGCGCCGGACTGGAACATGGTATAGCGCAGGCGAAAGATCGATCTGCTCCTGGCACATCACCTGCTGAAGCAAATCCGCCCGCCCTACCAGGTCTTGCAGGCGTCTGGCCCCCAGTCGCCCGGTCAGGATGCGCATCTCCTCGGCAATCACCCCAAACACCCTGACGATATTCTCGACCGCTCGCGCCGCATCGCGCGGCGCGAAGCTTTTCAGGCCGAGCGATTGGGCTTCCTCGACCGTTTTGATGTGGGTAGTGATCCCCACATGGCAGGTGCCCTCGTGGCACTTGCGGCAGATCGTGCAGCCGACCGCCACCATCGCCATCGTCGCGAAACCAACCCGGTTCGCGCCGAGCAGGATCATCTTGAGCGCGTCCGCGCCGGTTTTCATGCCGCCATCACACCACAGCTCGACCCGGTGACGCAGTCCGGCATCGATCAGAGCGCGATGGGCCTCGACTACGCCGATCTCCGCCGGAAGACCGACGTATTGCAGGGCATGGGTGCGCGCCGCACCGGTCGCGCCGTCGTAACCGGTCAGGTTGATCACATCCGCGCCGGCCTTCGCAACGCCAACCGCAATCACCCCCACGCCGGGCACCACCGGAATCTTGACTGACACCCGGGCATACGGGTTCACGGTTTTCAGCTCTTCGATCAGTTGAGCCAAATCCTCGATCGAGTAGATGTCGTGGTTGTTCGACGGAGAGATCAGGGGAACGTAAGGTTGGGTGCGGCGCGCTTCGGCCACCTTCGCCGTTACTTTGGAGGCGGGCAGCAGCCCACCCTCGCCCGGCTTCGCCCCCTGCCCGACCTTGATCTCGATCACCCAGGCCGAATTCAGGAATCGCGCATTGACTCCAAACCGCCCGGACGCGACCTGCTGGCCCCGGTTGAAATCATACTGGCCCAGCATGTCGAGCAACTCGCCCCCCTCCCCATTGATGCACAGGATGTTGAGTTGCCTGGCTGCGTCAGCGTAGGCCCGGTAGCTCAATTCGCCCTGCGAGCCAAACGACATAGCGCTGATCAGGAGGGGCAGCGCATGCCCGCCGATGGACAGGTCCACTTCGGAAGGATCAACGATTTCATCGACCGGCCTAAAATCCAGCACGTGGCGCAGCGCCACCGGAATTTCGTCGGTCAGATTCCGGTAGAACGCAATGAACTCGTCCATCGTGATCTCGCCGTGGGCCACGGCCTGCGCCTTCTTGTAGAACTTGGGATACAAGCGCTCCACCTTCTGGATGCGAGCAGGCGCCTCGCCTCGCAGTTCGGCACCGCGTTCCTGCGCCTCCCGGTCGAGCCGCTCCCAGGTAAGCCCAATCCCAGACGTCCCGAAATAGTTCGGTGTCTGCAAAACCGCCGCAACCTCTGGAGCCAGCCCCACGGAACTGAACACGCGGCCATAGCCACGCAGTTCGTGGCAGCCCATGGTCGAGATGACCTTTTCCAGGCCGATCGTCAATGTCCGGAACAGATTCGCTTGCAGCCTGATGATCTCCGCCGGTTCCTGAGCCGCCGTTTGAGGCTTGTACGCGCCAACCGCCGCGATCAGCATGGCATACGGACTCACGGCATCCGCCCCCAGGCCGTACAGCAGGGCAATGTCATGCAGACTGCGGATGCTGGCGCTGCGCACAACCAGCCCCGCTTGCCGCCGCAGATTGGGTGTATCGAGCGCCCGGCGCAACGACTCATCCAGTACGCCGACGGCCAAATGGGGATCGAGCCAGCCCAGTTCCCCTTGAACGACCCCGGAATCATCCAGGACCAGGCACTGCGCCCCAGCCCGCACGGCATCGATCGCCTCATGCTCCAACCGGCGAAGCGCGGTCTGGACCGTCTCGCCATGCGCCACGCCGAGCCGAAGGATCACGGCCCGTGATGCGAAGTGTCCCAGCAGGGTTTCGATGCTGAGCGTCCCGACCGCCGAAGCGACTTCCTGGGCCACTTCCTCACCGCCCAGCGAGGGGTGACCGCCGGTCAGCAGCGGCGTCTCCAGGGCGATCAACAGTTTGTCGGAATCGCCTTCCGCAGCCAGGCCAATTGCCGGGCGAACCCCCACCAGGCTGCGGGTCGAAAAGGCCTCGGTCTCGCGTTCCCGGTCGATCGACGGGTTCGTGACCACGGCCACCGTTTCCTTGAAGAAGTCTGCCAGGTTGACCCGCCCCTGGCTGAGGGCCGCCAGCGGGCCGTCATGCCCCAACGAGCCGACCGGGTCCTTGCCGATGGTCGCCAGGGTTTCGATTTCGCCCAGGTGATCACGATTCCACCCCATCGCGGCCAGGACTGTGGTATCGATCCGCCGGGTGCTGGTGTCCGTCCACGCCACGGTCACCGCCACCGGATCGGCAATCGCACCCACAAAAGTCCCTCGCCGCGCCGTTTCTGATGCGCTGATCACCTGCCGGCGTCCAGGTTGCCCGGCGCCCGCCCCCCTCGGCTCACCGAAACCAGACGGCTTGCCCGGCCAAAGTCCTTCCGCCCGTCCGCCGTGCGTGGCGCCCTGATTGCCTGGTGTATCGTGCCCGCCCGGCGAGTCGTATCCGCCCGGCGAGTCGTATCCGCCCCAGAAACGCTCGGCCATGCGCGGAGTCTCCCGCAGGAAAGCCTTTTCCATCACGTGTTGCCGGATTGCAGCATGATCAGCGATATCGACGTCACGGCCACGTGTGACGCGCAGGGCCACTTTTTCGCCGGGGGCCAGCGGGCGGGCGTCGCGCACCATGTTGTCCAACAGGACCACGCCGCGTTCGGAGCTGAAAATGTACTCCTTCTCCGTTTCGATCATCCACAGCGGGCGCAGACCCAGCGCATCGACACTGCACGCCACGCTGTCGCCGTAACGCGACACGATAGCCGCCGGCCCCTGCGAATAGGGGCCAAAGGCATGTCGAAGCTGGGTGTAGATGCCCCGCAGCCCAGGCGCCATTTGCTCGACTTCATAGGGCACGGGCGGAAAGATAACTTCCATGGCTTCGATCAGATCGAGGCCGTGCTGGATGATCAGCGAATGCAGAGCGCGATCGACATCCTGCGAGTCGGAGTTGTCCGGCGCAAGCACGGCCCCGATCTGGTAGGCTTCCTGGCGGAAGCGCTTGATGGTGTTAATCTCGCCGTTGTGGCCCAGCAGCGCAAACGGCTGGACACGCTCGAAACTGGAGGCAGTATTGGTGGAATAGCGGGCGTGACACAACGCGATCGCCGTATCGAAGGTTCGATCCTGCAAATCGGGGTAGTAACGCGGCAGCACCTCAACCGATCCACGCACTTTGTAGACCACACTGTAGGAACTGAGCGAGGCCACGTGCACCGGCAGACTGGCCTCGATCTCCCGCTGCACTTTGAATAGACGAAACTCGACATCCCCTTCTTCCGCAAGCCCGGCAATTTGCCAGAAACGCGGTGCGTTCAGCCGCCCTTGCGGCCCCAGAACCTCCGGCCGGACTCGCCCAGGTTGGTCGTACAACAGGTTCAGTCCCACCCGGTTCAGGCGTTGGCTGAGTTGATCGCGCAGCGCGGCCAGATCGGCCTCTGGGCGAATGAACAGGTGGCCGACCCAGAAGCGCGGATCGGTCGCCAGCGACGAGCGCAGCCCGGCCTGGCTCAGCATCTTGGCCCACAGTTGGCGCGGGATATCGGTCTGCACGCCAGAACCATCCCCCTCGCCATTGACCAGGCCAGTCCGGTGCCCCATGTGTGCCAGCGCGCCCAAGGCGCGCTTCAGCGTGCCGTGGGTGCTTTCCCCACGCTTACGCACACTCACGATCAGGGCGCAGGCATCATGCTCAGGCCCGTAAGGCTCATGTGGAAGGGTATCACTTCTCAGATTCGGAACCTCAGCCATTGTTGTCTTTCCTCGAATCACCCATTGCCGCCGGTCGCGAGATAGGCCAAAGGGGCGATGACCTTGCGCCGGTCATCGCCCCAGGAGTTGGTTATATGGAAACGGGTCTAGTGAGCCTTCACCTTGCGCTCGTCAATGTCTTCCGCGTAGCTGATCGCATTGCGACCGCGCTCGCCAGTGCTGATCCGGATCACATCTTCGACCGGATAGACGAAGATCAGACCATCCCCCTCCTGCCCGGTATGAGCCGCCTTGCAGATCGCATCGATCGTCGCCTCGACGTTGTCGTCGCTAAGCACGATGTTGACCTGGGCGCGGGGCAGCAGATCGACCACGTACGAGCCGTTGCGCCAGTTCAGCTTGATCCCGCCCTGCCGGCCGCGGCCGCGAATCTGGATGACGTTCAGGCCCATGATCCCGATCGCGCTCAAGGCGTCCTTCACAGCGTCGAGTTTGTCTTCACGGATGATGGCTTCGATTTTTTTGGTCATGACGCTTCACCTTTTTCTATTCGCAGTCATTCGAGACGATGCCGGGACAGGGTTCAGTCGCCAGGAGCCGTCGAAGGCTCGGTGACCTTGCCGGACGTGGGTTTGGCATGCGGGCTGCCGGCTTTCGGCTCGGCTGGCAGACTGTACGTGGTGGTGAACTCAGGATAGGTGATGACGCCATGCTCGTAGATATCCAGGCCGAACATCTCCGCCTGCTTGGAAACGCGCAGGCCCAGGGTCGCCCGGATGATCCCGAAGGTGATCGCGCCGGAAACGACTACAAAGGCAAAGACGGCCAGCGCCCCCAGAGCCTGGACGCCCAGTAGATTGAAGCCGCCGCCGTGCAGCAGCCCTACCTTGCCTTCGACATTGGCGAAGAGGCCCACCGCCAGGGTGCCCCACACGCCGTTGAAAGCGTGCACCGGGATCGCGCCCACGGGATCGTCGATCTTCAAACGGTCGAGCACCGGGACACCGAGGAAACAGATCGCGCCGCCGATCCCGCCGATCAGGATGCTTTCCGCCGGAGTGACCCAGGCGCACGACGCGGTGATCGCCACCAGACCCGCCAGCGAGCCGTTGAAAGCCCAGGGAAGCTGGGGCTTGCCGGACTGGATCCACCCCAGGACCATCGCGACGAAGATGCCGGCGCAGGCAGCCAGATTGGTGTTGACGGTGATCAGGGAGATGTCATTCACCGCCATCCCGGAGAGCGTACTGCCGGGATTGAAGCCGAACCAGCCCAGCCACAGGATGAACGTGCCAATTGCGGCCAGCGTCATGCTATGCCCTGGGATCGAATCACCCTTGAAAGTCCGGCCGGCGCGCGCCCCCAGGAACAGCGCGCCCATCAGACCAAACCAGCCGCCGACCGAATGAACCACGGTTGAGCCGGCGAAGTCCGAGAAGCCCAGGGCCGCCAGCCAGCCATCGCCCGCCCAAATCCAGTGTCCCACGATCGGGTAGACGAGACCAGAAATGACGGCGCTGTAGACGATGTCGGCCTTGTAGCTGGTCCGTTCGGCCATCGCTCCCGACGCGATCGTGGAAGCCGCCGCCGAAAACGCAAACTGGAAGAAAAAGAAGGCCAGAGTCGGCAAACCCGCGTAGGTTTCTGGAAGATCGTTGAAGAAGAAATAGGAGTTGCCGAACAGTCCGTTTCCCACACCGAACATCAGGGCAAACCCAAAAGCAAAAAAGGTCATGCCCGTGATCGCGGTATCGACGAAGTTCTCCATGAGGATGTTGCTGACGTTCTTGGCGCGGACAAACCCGGCTTCCAGGAATCCAAAACCGGCCTGCATGAAGAACACCAGAAAACCGGTGACCAGCACCCAGACGGTGTTGATCGCCATGGCGTAGTCGGGAATCTCATCCCCCTGAGCGAATACGACATTCGGGAAAAGCAGTGTCATGACCGAGATCATGCCGCTGATCAACAAGAACCTTCTAAACCAGCGTCGTGTGAACATGATGAAACCTCCGTGACGACACAACAATATTTAAGTGAGTTCATCGTATAGGAATGGCGCATACGCTGTCATGTGCTAGATTGCGAGAAGTATGGGGGGGGCATTTTTCGTCATGTTGCATAAACCAGGATATTACGCACAAGTCGCCACCTTGATTTGAATATAAGAATTCTAAATATCACCAGATTGCTAATATTTCTATTGAAGTTTACGCAAGGGCTCAGCCCGTGGCCGGCCCCTAAGAAAAAAAACCTGCCGGGATCGATCCGGCAGGGCGAGTGCATTCTAGGGCGAAAAATCGCGGTGATCAGTCTTCCTTGAACAGGGCTGAACGCCGCGATGAGGACTGGCGCGGCGTCGCGGTATCACGCTCGCGCCGCCGGGTTTGCGCTTCGCCAAAGTAGCTGCGCCATTCGTCCACCGCTGACTGGCTTTCCCCGCCGTGCCGGACGTAACGTTCCCGAATCTGGCACAGCACGGGCGTATTGACCGCCGCTCCGGAGATGATGGCCTGGCCCTTGGTTAGCGCGGGCAGCTCGTCCAGCAGATCGCGCCCCACGCTCTCCACGCTCTCGCGGACGCGCGCCTGATCCACAGGGTTGACGATGCGCAGGATGAACTGCGTCATGCACTGCGAGAGCACGTCCGCGTCGAGCCGGCCCGGCCGCTGGCTGATCAGCCCCACCGCCATGCCGAACTTTCGGCCTTCGGCCAGGACCTTCTTGAGGATGTTGGTCGTCACGATATCCACGTTGGCCGGGGCGAAGTTGTGCGCCTCTTCGATCAGGACAAAGACCGGATACGGCAGGTAATTATCGCTGCCGGGCGCGACTTGCTCGTTCTTGTTATCCATCCGGGCGTAGAAGACCCGCCGGAGCAGCGCGGCCACGATCACCTGCTGCTGGCGCTCGTCCACCTGGTCAAGCCGCATGACCGTCACCCGGCCGGGCTGGAACAACTCGCTCAGCGGAGTCTGCTGCTGATCGTCGAAAATCTGATCCTCGCCGGTATGGATCGTGGCCCGCAGCCGCCACAACAGTGCGTTGGCCGATCCCCGGTCGAAGGTATCTTCCTCGTTCTCGCCCTGGCGATCGATCGCGTCTTCAAGCTCGCGCAGCGTCCAGCGATTCGGCTCGCTGCAGCGCTTCTTGCTGATGTTCTCGGCTTCCCGGTAGGCCCGACCGAGCACGTAGCTCATCCGATCCGAGACGTTGGGCAGCAGGTAGCGCAGATCGCCCTGCTCCAGCGTCCCTACCCGGATCTTGATCCCGCCCGGCGCGTGGACTCGTGCTCCCGGCCGGTAGCCGTCGCCGCTCAGCGCGTCGCTGTTGGCGATCTCCGAGAGGGTTTCATACTCGCCGTGCGGATCGATCACCAGGATCGCCGCCCGGTTGTTGGCCCGGAGCATCTCCTCGATTAACACCCCGGCAGTATAGCTCTTGCCGGCCCCGGTGCTGGCGATGATCGCCATGTGGGTACTGACCAGGGCATTGACATCGATCGCGATTGGCACCTGGAGGCGAGGCCGGCTGAGCAGCCAGCCCACCGTGGCCGATCCGACTTCGCCGGCTTTGACGCGGCTCAGCACCCTGGACAGGTATTCGTTCCCGGCCAGGGCGATCGGCGTGCCCACGCGCGGCGGGACGCGCGGGTTGATGAATGCGCGCAGTTTCTCGTCGTAACAACCAATCACTTCGGCCGTGATCTCGAACAGCTCGCTGGTCTTGCCGCTGTAGCCCACGATCGAAGCCACCCGATTCGGATCGATGGCCGGATCGGCCGAGAAGGGATCGGGATACAGGCGCACTGGCCGCCGCTCACTGATCCGGGCCAGGATCGTCTGCGATTCGCCATCGATCTCGGCCTCGTAGGTGATGAACTCGCCGACCTTGAGGTTCTTCTCCAGGTCGGGCGACACAAACAGAAAACTGTGAGGCGTTGGTCCTGGCCCCTTGGCGCGACCCAACGGACGGTTCATTGCATCCCTCCCAGCGGGCCGATCTGCGTCTGCCAGCCCAGATCATCTTCCAGGACATCCAGTTCAGCGCGATATGCCGGCAACAACTGCATCAAGCGGAGCAGAACCATCCGGGCCAAATGGTAAGCCAGCGGATTGTCGATTCGCATCAATACCGGCAGGTACGAAAGGTCCAGTTGGCCGCTGCCGGTGTGAAAATGCACGATCTCCTCGCGGCTCATCTCCCGGACGAGCGCGTCACTCCGGGCGGCCAGCCTGGGCACACCCAGCACCGCCTCGCCACTGGACTTCACCCGACCGATCGCCGTGATCCCCAGCAGCACCGCCCGCTCGTTCAGGTAGTCCGGCGCGAACATCGTCAGTTCGGACTCCGAGGACAGGCGCGGCCCAAGTCGCCCAAAATCGGGATTAAGCAGCACAGTGTCATAGATCAGGCCCACCAGATACGCCGGGCTTGACCCGTCTGCCAGCTCAATTTTGACAAACGTCCCAAGCGCGTAATTCTCCGGCGCCGGCGCGGGATCGAACTCGTTCAAGCCATAGACCTGGCATACGTAATCGGTATGGCTGTTCGACTTGACAATTTTTCCAAGGACGACCTCGCGGGTTTTGCTCACCAGCCACCTCCCTACAAACGACGGCCGCGTTTGCTGATCGACTTACGGCTAAAATGCACTGGAATGGCCCGTTCCCTGGCGAATTCCTGAAACAACCGGTAGAAGCGCTCCCGGTCCTGCATGGACAGGACGGCCACCGCATCCGCCGTCTCAATAGGATAGGGATACCCTACCCCAACGACACACTCGGCGCGCACGAGATCGAGCACTCGCTCGTGCAGCCCTTCTTCGAACACCCAGCCGGGCATCTCCACCCGGGCCGGCGGATGATCGCGTGTCGTCTTGAGGTATGTAAAACACACCCGTGAATAGTATGACCGGTCGACCACAGCATCATCGCGGTCACACACGAACATCCGGCAGCGGTCCCCCCACGCCATTTCGCGCTGGATCAGGGCCGCATCCCCCGTTCGCTGGCCGGAATACCCGGCCGCCGCCTGGACCAAACCGGAGAGGTCGGCGGCCTGGCTCGAATCGACGTAGCCCACCACCGGCACCCTCGTTGTTTCCGATAGGTCCAGGACTTCCTGGACAAGCCGGATGTATTCGAGCTGGCGCGATTCGCGCATGGTATGCACGAACGACAGAATCAGTGAACCGTCCACAAAAACCAGCGCACGTTGGCCGGCCATGCGTTCCAGAAACAGCATGACCTGGAGCATCTCGTTGCGAAAGCGCCGCCATTCGACCTCGCGTTCGGCGTAGCCCGGCTCGAACTCCCGCGTCAGTTCGGCCGGCGTCAGGACGTCCACCTGCACGTCCTTGGTGTAGGAGCCACGCTCGTCATGGGGATTCTCGAACCAGCCCACCTGGATCAGCCCGACCGGAATCGACATGTCGCCGCTGGGAAAAATCTGCGAGCCATCTACCGCGAAAGTGGTCACGCCGGCCAGAGTCGCGGCGGCCCAATCCCGCGCGTCCTGATGGTGCAACCAGGAGGAGTCGAACTTCATCACGAAAGGGCTGGATTCCTGCTCTGAAGTCGGTCGCGCGCCGGCGTGCTCATTGCCGGTTTCAGCCGACCATTGGGCCAGACGCCGGTCGATTTCCGCGAGAGGCATCGCTTTGAAGCGCTCCAGCGCATCCCGCATGCGCTTCATATCGGACTGCATCTCGCGCTGGGCGGCGCTGAATTCGTCTCCCCGGCCTTTCAATGCAGCCGCAACCCGTCCGGCATAGAGAGGACTCATAGAACTTCCACCTGACTCAGGCCATTTTCCTTGCGAACCTGGACGACATGGTAACTTTCCTGCTCGAAAGTATCATCATGGCTGATCACGAACAACTGTTGCAGATTGCGAATCTCCGCCAGACGCTGCGCGAGCTGGCTGCGGCGGGTCTCATCCAGGTTGGCCGTCGGCTCGTCGAAGAACGCGAAGCGGACACTGGCAAGCTGGGTCAGCAGCGCCAGACGGACTGCCATCGCCGCGATCATCTGTTCTCCGCCGGAGAGAAGCTCAAACTGGCGCGTCTCGCCCCCGGCGTTGACGCTGATGGCGTAGTCCTCGCTCCAATTGAGCGTTAGGCTGTAGTCGCCCAGGATATCGCCAAACGTGCGATTGGCCTGCTCGGCGATCAACTGAACGAGCTGCTCCGCGATTTGTGGGCCTGCTTTTCGGATCGCGCCGCGCACGAATTCAAAAGCTTCCTTGCGTGATTGAAGACGTCCGACCCGGGCCTGGAGATTCTCAAGCGCCTGCTTTTTCTCCAACAGAACCGCCTGGCGAGCTTCAAGCCCGGCCAACGTCTGCCGCTGCTCGTCTAGACGGGCCTGAATCTGCCCCAATTCCACCTGTAGACGGTTTTGCTCAGCGCGCTGTGCCTCGTGAGTTGCGGCATCATACCCCGCCAGCAGTCCGTCACGCTCCTGGACCAGACTCTGGCGTATTGCTTCTCGCGCCGCGATTTCGCTGTTCAGCCCTTCCAGGGAAGCCCGGTGAGCGTCCAGTTGCGCCGCAGCCGGTTGGTTGGCCAGGTAGCGCCGGTATGCCTCAGCATGCAGCTCCCGATCGCGGCGAGCAGCGTCAAGCGCTTCATCCAGGCCCTCATAGGCGGCCAACTGTTGGCTCAAATCTTCATACCCAGCCCGCACCGTCTCCAGGTCAGCCTGCACGGCCGCCAGCTTGGGCTCGATCGCCTGCCTCTCTGCAACCCGTTCTAGCGCGCGATCGCAAACGCGACGCGGGTCGGCCAGTGCCGCTAGCTTGCTCCGAAGTTCCTCCGCCCGGCCGATTGTGCGCTCCAGTTCGCCCAGTGTTGCCTGAGTCGTTTCCAACCCCTGCACGAACTGGTGGATACCCACCTCGACCAGGGCCAGCTCGCAGCCAGCGCCCGCCCGGCGCGCTTGTAGCAACTCGGCCGCCTGTCCTGCCCAGGCCACGGCCGCTTCCAGGCTGTTCTCCGATGGCAGGCGTTCAATCCGTGCCACCAACGCCTGGCGCCGAGCGTCTAGTTCCGCGGCGGCCTTGGCGGCGGCCGCTTCGGCCTCGCGCGCCCAGACCAGCGTCTTTTCAAAGCGCATCTGTTCGGCCGTGAAATGCGCAGCGCTATCCGCCCGCGACTGTTCATTCAACGGTTGCTGACAGACTGGACAGACCGCCTCGGCGCCGTCCAACAGGGCTTGGTGCTCTGCAAGCTGTTGGAGGTTGTGCTCGCTCTGGCGAACCTCTGATCGGGCCTCCGCCAGCTGGTCACGGGCGGCTGTCAGGTCGGCTTCGATCTGGAGCAATTCGGCCTGGGCACCAGCCCGCTCGACGGCCTGAGCGCGCGTTTTGACCAGGGCTTGTTCCGCCTGTTCGCCAAGCTGCCGGGCATCGGCGGTTTGAACCAACGCATTCTCCAGACCAACCATCCGTTCACGCAGTTGTGAGGCCAGTTCGATGAGGTCCTGGCTCAAGCCGGTCTCTTCCATCGGAGGTATTTCCCCCGCGCCAACGTGTTCCTCTATCGCCCGCTGACGACACCGCTCCAGCCGGTCAACGAGATCAGCGCGTAACTGCTGTGCCTGGCGAAACTGAGTCTCGAGCTGACCGTGCTGGAAAGCGACATTCTGCAACTCAGTCAGTTCACGTTCCAGCGCAGCCTGCTGTTCCACCAGCGGCATGAGCCGTCGAACCTCGGTTTCAGCCGCCTCGATAACCTGTAATTGTGCTTCGAGCCGGGCCGCATCCTGCTCGGCAAGCTGGCGAGTGGTCTCGAGCGCGTGGCGGTTGGCCAGCAGCGCATTGCGCGCCTTCTGCCTAGGCTCCAAAGTCTTCAAGGTTTCGTCAGCCTGCGTGTAAGCCTCAAAGCTCTCGGCGGTTTCAGTCAGCACCGTGGCGGCGGCCTCGGCCTTCCGAGTCTCCGCCTGCGCCTGCCGGGCGCGCTCCTCAAGCCGGGCGAGATCGGTCGCGAACTCAGCCAATTGGCCGGTCAATTGATCGATCTGGGCTTTGGTCTGGTCAAGGGTCTGGACCACACCCGAAAGCCGGTCGAGGGCAGACTGCCCAACCTGGTAATCCGCCTGCCATTGGCCAACCAGGCTCTCCAGGCGCGTCATCTCGGTCTGCACCCCCGGCAGTTCGGCCAGTGCCCCCTGCAACTCGGCGATCTCCCGGCCGCTATCGCCAATCAGGCGATCAATGCGCTGGTCAAAGGTCTCCTCTGCCATGCGCAGG
>CAZHMJ010000021.1:0-4956 GCA_964533805.1 uncultured Anaerolineae bacterium
TTGGCGTTCTTGGCGTCTTTGCGGTTCTAAATGCTTTTTGATGCGATTGCCCTGGAGGTTCGGCGGGCATCACTCACCCGCCTGCGGGGTTCTGTGTTAGAATCGGCGGCCTGCGCAGTTGGGTGCAGCCCTAGAGCGATGAGGCAGGACAGATGACCGATACACCCATGACGTCGTCCGAATTGGCACCGGAGCGCAATCAGATGCGGCGTTTTCCGGTGGATATTGAACATCTTGGGATTCGGATCAGCGTCCCCGTGATTGCGCTGGTGGCCCTGGTCTTGACCTGGGTGCTGGCCCCTCAGATTCTCGAAGCCCTGGGCCTGTCCGATACAATCATCGGCCTGATGCAACTCCCGCTGGTGCTCGCGGCGGGGGTCGGCGGCGCGTATCTGACCGACCGGCTGCTCAAGGGGCGCTGGCTGAGTGGCCGTGAAATCCTGGCGGACGACCAGTACCTCATTCTGCGGGAAAAGAATGGCGTGGAGAAAACGATCGATTTTCAGGAACGAGTCAACGCCCTCGCCTGGCGTTTCACGGTGAATCGCCGCGGTCGCGTGCCCAAGGGCCACCTCTGTCTGGCCTTCCAGTTGATCCAGAACGAGCAGGAAGTGACGGTCTATACCTTTATTGCGCCCACCAAAGTGGACGCGCTCGAGAACGCCGATCACTTCACGCCGCTGGCTTCGCGCAAGACATTGGGCGATGATCGCCTCAATATGAAAGTGGCGGGCCTCCAGCGCCGGCTGCTCCAGGCGGAAGACAGCCGCTGGGAGCATGGGGCGGAATTGACGACCGAGGCTTTTGCCGAGTTGTGGACGTTGCTCCAGCCGTCTTCACTGGTGTTCCTAGGGTGATGATCATGAAGCGCTTGAGTCGGTGGCTCCGGTTGGGCCTGGGACTGATGGTCCTGCTGGGTGGACTGGGCCCCTTCGGTCACGGTCTGGCTCAGGAAGATGATCTGCCTGCGCTGCGGCTGATGGACACCGTCACAGGCAGTCTCGATGCCGAGACCCCGGAGCAGCGCTGGCAGTTCGAGGCCAGCCAGGGGGATCAGATTTCGGTGCTGGTCCAGCGCCTCAGCGGTGATCTGGACCCGCTGCTCCAGATTTTCGATGCGCGTGGGCGGATTCTGGCCGAGAACGATGACATCGCCTATCCGGAGCGACTCGATGCCGCGCTGGAGGCCGTCGAGATTCCGCGCGATGGCATGTACGAGCTTCGAGTCGCCGCTTACTCCGGCCAGGGCGAAACGACCAGCGGGGAGTTCCTGGCGGTCTTGCTACCGGCCTATGCCGATCCACTGCTGCGTGACGACTTCAGCGGGATGCCCACCTGGGAGGTGGTCAGTGGCGGCGAGGCTGAGGCCCTGGTCGCGGATGGGCGCCTGACGGTTGAAGTGCTGGAAGCCGGATCGGTCTCCTGGGCGGTGCCGGTCATGCCGGTGCAGATTCCAGAGCGGGCCTATATCCAGGCGCAGGCGGAAGTGACCAGCGAGGCCGACTACTGGGAGGTCGGGCTGGTGTTGCGGCTGACCGGGGAGGACTTCTACCTGTTTTCGATCAGCAGCCGGGGCGATTGGGCTTTCCAATCCGGGCAGGCCGGGCGATTGACGCCGCTGGAAGACTGGCAGGAGCATCCCGCGCTGGCCGATCTGGATGGCCTCGCCACACTGGGCGTGCGCATGGATGGGGACCGTTTCATGTTCTATGCCAATGGGACACTGCTTGGTCAGGCCGAGTCCGACCTCCACGCTGCTCCCGGCGGGCTGGGCCTGAGCGTGGGATCGGTTGACCGGCAGGAAGTGCTGCCGGTGGTCCGGTTCGGCCGCTTGCTGGTCACGACGCCGCTGAGCGCCGCCGCTGAAGACGAGGTCGACGACTCTGGGCTGGAAGCCTGGCGGTCCACAACCTCCGATCCGATTGTGGCTGAACTGGTTGACCGGGGACTGATCCCGGCCGGAGGCAGCCAGGTGATGCTGGTTCCGGAGAGTTTCACCAGTAAGGCTCTGGCCGGTCTCCAGACGTTAGGCCTCGGGCAGGGGCGGACTCAGACGGATTTTGTGCTGGGGACGACGGTCACGATCGAAAGCGACAGCGCCCAGAACGGCTGCGGCCTGTTCTTCCGCCAGGAGAGCGAGACGCGCTACAGTCTCTTTTTCCTCGATTCGCTGGGCGGGCTGGGGTTGGCGGAGTGGCGGGCGGATCGTTTCGATCCGGCCTTTTATACCGATCAACGGCCGGTTTCCGCGACTCCGGAATCGGGGCGCGTGGTGCTGGTCGCGGTGGGTGATCAGGTGCGAGTCTACCTCGACGGCCGGCTTGCGGCGGTGCGTCCCAATGAAGCGGTGGAGGGGGGCATCGGGATCGCCGCCCTGAGCTATGACGGCGTGTATGTCAACTGCCGCTTCGGCGATACCTGGCTGGTCACCTGGGAGTGAGCGGAGAGAATCAGCGCATGAGCCAATCACAAACCCCGGCGGGCGGCGCGGCTGTGAGCCGGGGGTTCAAGCTGGGCCTGGTCGTGTTCGGGTTGTTCGTCGGGGCGGCGGCGCTTATCTGGGCGCTGGCCGCCGCGGTGGGACTCTCGACTCCGGTCGCGTTCCTGGTCGCGGCTTGCAGCGCGCCGCTGCTGGTCGGCGGCGTGATCCTGATCTGGTTTTTCTCCCTGCCGCTGCCCCGCCGCCAGATCCTTCTGGGCGTGGGCACGGAGCCACCAGACGGGCAGAATCACCCCGGCGGCTCACCGGAGTAACTCGAAAGCGGGCTACGGCCCGATCCACAGCCGGGTGAGCAGCCCGGCCCGGCGCTGGACAATCCACAGGAAGCCATCTCCATAGGCCAGGGCTTGCGGCAGTCCTTCGGCAGGCTCGCTTTCCAGCCGGGTCAGCGTGGCGGGGTCGCGCCGCGTGACCGTGCCCGCGCTGACGTCCGCGCTCCACAATCTCCCTCCTGCCAGCAGCAGGTCCCCGGTGGGCGGCGCCTCGATCTGACCACGAGCTTCCAGTGTCAGGGCGTCATAGCGGGCCAGACTACCCGCCTGCTGGCTGCGCAGGGCCAGGAAGACTGTTTGCCCATCGCTGACCAACGCGGTCGGGAAAGTCTCCGATTCGAGGGTGGCCGTGGTCTCGCCAGACGGTCGGGCGTGCCGGGTGAGAATCACCCCTTCCCCGGCGGCCAGACCCTGATGCAGCACCAGCAGCCCGTGCGCATCGGAGGTCAGCGCCGTCGGGCTGTTCGCCCCGGCGGGAAGACTCACCATTTCACCGCTGTCCACATCCACCCGCAGGAGGGCTGCTCCCGAAAAATCGCTCAGCCACAGATGGACGCCATCCCAGTGGATGCCCTGGATCGAGCACGCGGCGCAGGGAAGCTCCCAACGGGCGCTGATCGTTCCGGTGGATGCCTCGATCTGGGTGACGGTTCCGGCGCGGTGAGCCACCCACAGGCGCGCGCCGTCGCTGGCCAGCCCGGTCGGACTGCTGTCAGCCATGAGGCTGAGTTGGAGTACACCTTCGGGGGAAAACGCCCGGAGTTCGCCGCTGGCATGGACGACCCACACCCTGCCACTCGCCAGGGCCACGGCCTGCGGCTCCGCGCCGAGGGGGATACTCAGCCGGGCGGCGAGTGGGGTCGCAGTCGGCGCCGGGTTAGGGGTGAAGGACGGCGTCCGGCTTGGCGCGGGCGTCGGCGTGCGCGTGGCGGTTGGCGTGACGGACGGCGCGGGTGGGGCCGTTTCCGTTGATGTGGCGGTTAATGGGATGGGGGAGGGCGTGATTGTGGGCGACGGCGTTACGGTTGGAGTGTGCGTCGAGGTTGGCTCAGGCGGCTGCGTGGTCGCTGTCCAGGATGGGGTCGGCGTGGGTAGGGCGGTCGTGGGTTGGCGAGTCGGGCTGGGCAGGGGTGGCGTCGCGGTTGAGACCGGGGGAAGCGTCGCCGGGAGCAGAGTCGGAGTCCAGGTGGCAGACGGCGGTTGTGTGGCGACCGGCTGCATGGGTGTGGGTATCGTCGCGCTTGGGCGCGCGGTGAGCGTCGCCGCTGGCGTCGCAGTCGGTGTGGGAGCCGGACCGCTGCACGCGACCAGCAGCCCCAGACTCAGGCCGAGCAACAGGCACACCGAGTGTGGATTGACGATCGACATGACTTCCCCTTCCCGGCGCGAAAATCCACGTCGGACACATAGGCCTGTGTCGATTGTAGCACGAGCCGGGGTGGATGCGTGCCCGCCCCTGGCGTGGCCGTGCAGGCGCGGTGGGGAGCGAATCAGACATTTTGTCCGGTCTGGTCTGGACAGGTTACAAGTACAATCAGGCGCCGGTCTCCGCTACTATGGTGGGTAGGCGGGAGACAGGTTGGGAGCGTGGCCGGGACGTGGAGCCAGACCATGTTGAGTCTGATCGTCGAGGGCTTTTTGCTTGGGCTGGTGGTGTCGTTGCCGGTGGGCCCGGTGACGATCAACCTGATGCGCCGGGCGCTGAGTCATGGGTTCTGGAACGCGACCGCTTTTGGCGGAGGATCGGCCAGCGCGGACCTGCTGTATATCAGCCTGGTCTATTTCGGTCTCGCCCCGCTGCTGGCCGAGCAGGTCTGGCTGCGGGTCGGACTGTGGCTGCTGGGCGCGGCCTGGCTGGGCTGGCTTGGCGTGGATGCGATCCGGAGCGCCATTCAGGCGCAGGTCACGGGCGGCGATCTGGACGCAGGCGGCCGCTGGCGGAGCTATCTGGCCGGGGTCGGCGTGACCCTGCTCAACCCGCTGACCATCGTGAGCTGGCTGGCCCTTGGGGGTGGGTACTTCTCCCTCCATCCTCTGACCCAGACTCTCCAGGGGGGACTGCTGGCGCTGCTCGCCATCGTGACCGGGTTGATGACTCACGTGGTGGTGGTTTCACTGGTGCTGGCGACGGGCCGGCGCTGGCTCGGCCCGAGGGTGGTCGAGGGGTTATCCATCGTCGCCGGA
>CAZHMJ010000021.1:4966-8073 GCA_964533805.1 uncultured Anaerolineae bacterium
GGTCCTGTTGTTGATTGCGACGGGCTTCCTCGCTTCAGCCATTCAAAGCATCTCTGGAAGCGCAGGGATATAATCCTGGGGTGGATCACACCACGGTGGGTTCGCCTTGATAGGCGTGGATGTGTTACAATGCCCGCCGCTATAAAGCATCTCCTGTTACGGGGTGAGTCTATGTCGAATCCTCTGTTTCTCTCGCTGGTTTTCCATACTCATCAACCCGTTGGCAATTTTGACTTTGTCAATGAGCACGCGTATGAGTCGGCTTATCTGCCGATGGTTGATCTATTGGAACGGCATCCTGGCGTCCGTATTGGCCTGCATGTGTCCGGGAGCCTGCTGGACTGGTTGATGGAGCATCACCCGGAGTTATTGGAGCGCTTCAAGGCGCTTGTCGCCCGAAGCCAGGTGGAGATTCTGACCGGGGGCTATTATGAACCGATCCTGGTTTCCTTGCCGGATGTCGACAAACTTGGACAGATTCGGAAGCTGACGGAGACAATCCAGAAGCTCTTTGGCACTACCCCGCGCGGGCTGTGGCTGGCCGAGCGGGTCTGGGACCCCTATCTTGTCAAGCCTCTGGCTGAGATTGGGGTCGAATATGTCATCGCGGACGACACACTGTTTGAAATGGTCGGCTTCGACCGGGAGCGCGACCTGTTCGGGTATTTCATGACCGAGGAGCAGGGTAAGACCGTCGCGGTTTTCCCATCCCTCATGCACCTGCGCTACACCATCCCCTGGAAGTCCGTCGAAGAAAACATCGAGTGGCTGCGCGAACAGCAGCGCTCCGAACTGCGCACCTTCCAGCCCAAGCTCGCCGTGATGGCCGACGATGGCGAGAAGTTTGGCGCCTGGCCGGAGACGTACCAGCACTGCTGGGAATCGGGTTACATGGAGCATCTGTTCGAGGCGCTGGAAGCCAATCAGGACTGGCTGCGCACGACGACTCCGGCGAGTTTTATGGATCAGTACGCCGCCCTGGGGCGGGCCTATCTCCCCTCTGCCAGCTATATGGAGATGGGGGAGTGGTCGCTGCCGCCCGCGCGCGCCTACGAACTGTCCAATCTGCGGGAGGACCTCCAACGTGATACCAGCCGCCTGATCCTGCGCTTTCTGCGGGGCGGGCTGTGGCGCAACTTCATGGTGAAGTACGAAGAGATCAACCACATGCACAAGCGGATGCTGCGCGTCAGCGAGGCGGTGCATGCCATGCCGGAGGGACCCGACAAGCGCCTGGCCCTGGACCTGCTGTGGGCGGCCCAGAGCAACGATGCCTACTGGCACGGTCTGTTCGGAGGTATCTACCTGTTCCATTTCCGCGTGACCAACTACGCGAACCTGATCGCGGCCGAAATGCTGGCCAGCGAAGACAACCTGCCGCTCAGCGTGGAAAAGGTCGACTTTGACCTCGACAGCCGGGCCGACCTGGTGCTCAGCGGGCAGCCGTTCTACATGATGTGGGACCTGGCACGGGGTGGGACGCTGCGCGAGTGGGATCACCGTCCAGCCCGCTATAACATGCTCAACCTGATGACTCGCCGCGACGAGGGCTATCACCAGGACCTGCTGGCCGCCGCGGCCGAGAACCGGATCGTTGTCGTGGACGAGCCTGGCCGGGCCGATACGGGCCGGAGCGATCTGGTACGAGTCAAGGAACGCGGCATCGAGCGCTACCTGATCGCGGACTGGTACCGGCGCGGCTCGTTCATCGACCATTTCCTGCGGGAAGATGCCACGCTGGACGGCTTCTACCATTCCGCTTTCCCAGAGCAGGGCGATTTTGTGATCCTGCCCTACGAGGCTGAATGGAAGGTGGATGGCAGGGCGGCGACAATTCAGCTCACCCGCGATGGGCATGCCTGGGTGGGCGGCGATCACCTGCCGGTCCAGGTGGTCAAGCAGTTCGAGCTTGTCCAGGGTTCTGAAGTGATGAAGGTCGTGTACTCCGTGCGGAATCGCTCCGAGCGGGTGTTAAGTGCGCGTTTTGGCGTGGAAACGGCGCTGGCCTTCGATGGCGGCGATAGCCTGGACTATTGCGCGTTCGAAACGGGAGGGCGGTCGTCGTCCCTGACTGAAATCGCCGAACATGAGCGCGTCACCCAATACCAGACCACGACCCGCATCCGAAACCTGCGCGTACAAGCAACGCTCTCCGAGCCAGCGACGCTGTGGCGCTTCCCGCTGGAAACTGTCACGCTGTCGGAGGCAGGCTTCGAGCGGGATTACCAGGGCACGGTCTTCGTCCACCTGTGGAACCTGGCCCTTCAGCCGGGCGCGGAATGGCGGATGACAATGACCTTCGAAGCGCGCATGTTCGAGTAGTCTGTTTGCAGGGGTATTCGTTTTAGTCCTGGGGGGTAGGCGTTCGCGTCTGCCCCGTTTTTTCGTTCGTTGCGTGTTACGTTCAGAGAGATGGATGTCTATGCAGAAAACCGTGATCCGTCTGGGCTGGCTGATTGTCCTTCTGGTGGGATTGTGCGCCTGCTCGTCGTCGCAGCGGCCCGTGGTTGTCATCGAAGGCGCCGAAGAGACCGAGGTCGCCGCGACGGCCTTCTACGCAGCCGCGACAGGCACGGCGGAAATCATCGCGCAGCCCACCCCGACGATGGTTCCCCATGCGCGCCCCACCGACGATCCCGCCATCGCGCCGGACAGGGTGATCGCCAGCGTGGCGGGCCATGACATCACTGTGGCGGAGTTCCGCAACCGAGTCCGTTACGAACGCTGGTATGCGCTGGAGACTCTGCGCCAGATCGCGGAGATCTCCGGGGTGGAGGCGATCGACATCCGCAACCCGAACAATACCATGGCGCCGACGGTGATCGGCTATCTGTACACCCTGAGTGACGCTGAGGGCTTCGCCGAAGACGTACTGACTCGGATGCTCCAGGAGCGGATCATGCATCGGGAGTTCGTGGACCGGGAACTGCCGCCCAGCCCCGGTTTGCTGAACAACCTGTGGCTGCGCTTGCTTAACGTGGAGCAGGGGCCCAACGGCGGCGGAACGCTGCCGGATAACTTCGACGAGCTGAAGGCCGATTTCCTGCAGCGTTTGTCCGCGTTTAGCGACCTCAGCGAAGTCGATCTGCGCTTCATGCTCACGGTGC
>CAZHMJ010000021.1:8083-29642 GCA_964533805.1 uncultured Anaerolineae bacterium
CAGCAGGCCGTCCTGGAGTCGGTCGGCTCCGAAACCGAGGTAGACGTGCAGGCCATCGATCTGCACCATATTCTGGTCGCGACCGAGACCGAGGCGCTGGAAATCAAGCGGCTGCTGGAAGAAGGCGCCGATTTCGCCGCGCTGGCGGCGGAACGTTCGCTGGATGAAGGCGCGCGCGGCAACGGGGGCGAGCTTGGCTTCTTCGGCACCGGGCAGATGGTGCCTGCTTTTGAGCAGGCGGCGTTTGGGGCGGAGATCGGGGACTTCGTGGGGCCGGTCCAGACGGACTATGGTTTCCATATCCTCCAGGTGACCGATCAGCACGAAGCGGTCCGGATCGAGCGCCTCGTGACGGCAACCGAAGCCGAGGCCGAGGAGGCGATTGCCCGCCTGCGCGACGGTGCGGCCTTGCAAGACCTGATCGCGGAACTCTCCGTTGCGCCGGAAACCGACGGCGACCTGGGATTCATGACTGAGGACGATTTGCCCGACATGATCGCCGAAGCTGTCTATGGTGCGGAGACGGGTGCGGCTGTCGGCCCCTTTGCCACGGCGGACGGGTATGTCGTGATGATGGTCGCCGAGCGCCAGCGGGATCAGGTCGAGGCCCGCCATATCCTGGTGGCGACAGAGGCTGAGGCGTTGGATGTGTTGGATCGCCTGGAAGCCGGGGAGGACTTCGCGGCCCTGGCAGGGGAACTGTCACTTGACACGGGTGCTCAGGGGGATGGGGGCGATCTGGGCATCGTGACTCGCAGTCAGCTTCCAGAGGCACTGGCGGATGCGGCTTTCGCTGCGGATTTGAACGAGGTCTTTGGTCCGGTGCAGACGGAGTACGGTTATCACATCGCCAAGGTGACCGAACGGACGATCAACATGCTCTCTCCGGAGCAGTACGACGAGGCCAAGGCCATGCATTTTCAGAACTGGCTGCGGGACGAAGTGCGGGCGGTGGAGATTGACGAGGTCTGGCGCGAGGTCGTGCCCGATGATCCCCAGCCGGAGGATGTCGCACCCTACCTGCTGGACCTGGAGGAGGCCATGAACGAAGCGCTGAATGCGCTGGCGACACCCACAGCCGGAACTGCGGACTAGACTGGCGGCCCGGCCCGATCGGGCGACGCGAACTGGCGGTTTGACCGAACAGCCCCCTTTCTTTTGGGGGCTGTTTTTGATAGGCGGCATGTTATGATACTCGTGGCCGCAATGAGTTTTAGGGGAATGAACTAATCTCTTAGCGGAACTGCCGATGTTCATTTGTTTCAAATGGGGGAGACCAATGAATAGTGAGCACGTCATCGAAGTCAGAGAAGTCACCAAGCAGTATGGCACCCATGTGGCTGTCGACGCCTTGAGCTTCGAGGTTCAGCGGGGCGAGATTTTCGCCTTCCTGGGCCCCAATGGCGCCGGCAAGACGACCACGATGCGCATGATTCTGGATATTCTGAAGCCCGATCGGGGGCAGATTACCGTCCTGGGCGGGCCACTGACTGAAGAGACCAAGAACCACGTGGGCTACATGCCCGAAGAACGCGGTCTGTATCGGAATGTGCCGCTGGTCGACCTGTTGAGTTACCTGGGAGGGCTGAAAGGCATGGCCCCGGCGGATGCGCGCCGGCGCGCGATTCAACTCCTGGATCGAGTCGAACTGGGTGAATATCAGAAGAAGAAGCTGACCGAGCTGAGCAAGGGTATGTCGCAGAAGGTGCAGTTCATCGCGACCCTGCTGCACGAGCCAGAGCTGATCATCGTCGACGAGCCTTTCAGCGGCCTGGACCCGGTCAATACCCAGACCCTGAAGGACATGGTGATCGAACTGAGCCGGAATGGCACGACGGTCCTGATGTCGACCCACCAGATGCAGCAGGTTGAGGAAATGGGCGACCGCCTGCTGATGATCGATCAGGGCCGGCGGGTGTTGTACGGTCCGGTGGACGAGGTGCGGAGTCGTTTCGCCGAGAATGCCGTGGTGGTGGAAGGCGAAGGCGACTGGAAGGCTCTTCCCGGCGTCAAGTCGGTCGATGTGGATGAGTTCGGCCGGGAGTACACCCTGCACCTGGCCGAAGGTGTGACCAGCGACGATATGATGCACGCGATCGCGGCCAGCCCTGTACACAAGATTCGCAGCTTCGCGCTGGCAGTGCCGAGTCTGACAGACATTTTCATTCAGGTGGCAGGAAGGAACGGCAACAACCATGGGTAAGATCTGGCTGATCGCCCGGCGCGAGTATCTGTTCAACTTCAAGCGCCGTTCATTTCTGTTTTCGGCGTTTGGCGTCCCGATCTTCTCGTTGGTGTTGATGTTTGTCATCATCAACCTGGCCAAGACGACTACAACGCAGACGGGCCAGCTCGGCCAGATCGGCTACGTCGATAAGGCCGGCATTCTGGAGAATCCGGTCGAGACGCCGGAGGAGTACATCGCTTTTCCAGAGGAGGAAGCAGCCCACCAGGCGTTGTTGAATGGCGAGATCGGGGCCTACTTCGTGGTTGCCCCGAACTTCATGAACAGCGCCGGGGAGGTCGATGCGTATGGCCTCGATGGCGTCCCGGATGGCATCAAGAACCAGTTCGAGGAGTTCATCCAGGCCAACCTGGCCCGGCTGGTGCCGGAGAACGTGGCGATGGATCGCATTCGCGACCCCATGAACGTGACGGTCGTGGATGCCGCCACCGGCAATGAGCTGGAAGGCGAAGCGGCGTTCATGGGCCGTTTCATGGCGCCGTTCATCCTGGCGTTTGTGTTCCTGATGGCGGTCAACACCACCTCGCAGTTCCTGATGTCCAGCGTGGTGGAGGAAAAAGAGAACCGCATGATGGAAATCCTGCTCACGAGCTGCACGCCCTTGCAGATGCTGTGGGGCAAGGTGCTGGGCCTGGGCCTGTTGGGCCTGACGCAGGTCGTTCTGTGGATTGGCGCTGGCGCGCTGATCATCAGTGGTCAGTCGGAGGGCGTCAGTGCCTTCCTGTCAGGCGTGCGGCTCACCCCGGATATCGTCATCTTGGGGCTGCTCTACCTGGTGCTGGGCTATTTCTTCTTCAGTGGCGTGATGGCGGGTGTTGGCGCGTCGGTCACGGCCGAGCGCGAGGGCCAGCAGTTTGCCGGGTTCTTCAGCGTGCTGACCGTGCTCCCGATGGCCCTGTTGATCACATTCATGGAAGACCCGAATGGGGCTTTGCCTGTGTTCTTCTCCATCTTCCCGCTGACTTCGCCCGTGGGCATGCTGATGCGCATGCCGATGACGACCGTGCCAACCTGGCAGATCGTCTTGAGTGTCGGGTTGTTGGCGGTGACGGTGTTCGCGACCATTTGGCTGGCCGCCCGTGTGTTCCGGCTGGGGCTGCTGATGTACGGCAAGCGGCTCACGGTGCGGGAGATCATCGCGGCGCTGCGCCAGGGCCGGCAGACGATTGTGTCTGCGGCTCAGGCACAGGAGGGGGTGTAACGTGAGCAAGTTGTTCATGGTTTTCAAGTTCGAGTTGCTGCGGACCTTCCGGCGGCGGTCGTACCTGTTTACCACCTTCGTGATCCCGGTTCTGGCGGTGCTGCTCGTGCTCGGTATCCGGGCCTACCAGGATTGGCAGGCCAGCCGTCCTCCGGCGGATACCCCGGCGGTTGAGGAGGAAGACTCCAAGATCGAGAAGATCGGCTATGTCGACCAGAGCGGTATCTTTGGCGAGCCGGGCCTTTTCGGGGTCGGTGGAACGCTGACCTACTACGCGACCGAAGACGAAGCCCGCGCGGCGATGAACGCCGGTGATGTGGATACGGTGTATGTCATCGCGGAGGACTACATCGAGACGGGCGCGATCACGCGCTATGCTGAAAACTTTAGCATAAGCAGCATGGCGGCTGATAGCATCTTTCGTTCGTTCCTGATGAACACGCTGCTGAAAGGTGTGGACCGGAACCTGGTCACACGCCTGGACAGCGACATCCTGGTGCAGGAACACCAAGTCTCCACTGAAGACGGGGCCACGGTCGTCAAGGATGAGGACGCTTCTTTCGTGCTGGTCTATGTCTTCGCGCTGCTGCTGGGGATCTCGACCTTCTTCGGCGCTGGCTATCTGATGCAGAATGTGCTGGAAGAGAAAGAAACCCGGATGGTCGAGATCATCCTGTCGACGATCCGACCGCTGCCTCTGTTGGCGGCCAAGGTGCTCGCGGCTGGGTTGCTGGGCTTCTTCCAGATTCTCTGCTGGGCGGCGGCTGCGATCTTCGTCCTGCAGCGGCTCGGCACTCTGACCCCGGCCCTGGCGAATATCAATGTCCCGCCCATGATGCTGGTCTGGTGCCTGCTGTACTTCGTGTTCGCCTACCTGATGTACGGCGGGGCGTATGCGGCGATCGGGGCGTTGTCTCCGTCGATGAAGGAAGGGCCGCAGATGGCCGTGATCGTCACGCTGCCGGCGATGCTGCCTATCTACTTCACGACTCTGTTCGCCGAGACCCCGAACGCGGGCATACCGGTCCTCCTGAGCCTGTTCCCCATCACCGCGCCAATGGGGATGATCCAGCGGCTGTCAGTAGGGGAGGTCCCGCTGGGCGAAATCCTGCTCAGCCTCGCGCTGGTCGCCGTGACAGCCTTCGGCATGATCTGGCTGGCCGGGCGGCTCTTCCGGGTGAATACGCTGCTGGCCGGGCAGATGCCCAAGCTGCGTGACCTGGGCCGGATCGTCCGCGAAAGTTAACTGGCTGATCTGGCTGACAGAAAAAAACACCCCCGCAAGACGCGGGGGTGTTTTTGTTTGGCAAGATACAGCGGCGAGGTTACTCAGCCGCCCAGCGAACCACGCCGAACTGCAGCAGGTTGTCCAGGGAGGCGTGATACGGCAGGACGCGCACGGACAGGCCGCGCTCGCCGCTGGCCGCATACTGGATCGAGACGCTGAATTCGTAGGTGCCGTCGTCGAGGCGGCCCTTGAACACCATATCGGTCGCGTCACCGTCTTCGATCAGGCCTTTTGTGTCCAGCCGGCCATAGTAGAGCTGTACCTTGACGTCATCCGGGGTAAGGCTGCCCAGGGCGACCCTGGCCCGGACGGACAGGTCGTCCCCGACGCTGAGCTGATCGGACGAGGTGTGGACATCGCGGATTTCCACGCGCTTCCACTCGCCATTGATGCGCCGCCACCAGTTCAGGTAATCCTGGCTGTTCGCTTTGTCCCCGGTCAGGTGCAGGTAGCGATCGCGAGCCGGGATGTAGTAGTTCTCGGTGTACTCGCGCAGCATGCGGTGGGTGTTGAACACCGGACTGAGAGTCCGCATCGAGTTCTTCATCTTGGCGACCCAATCGTGCGGGACGCCATCCCGGCCGCGCCGGTAGAACAGCGGGACGAGGTCCTGCTCCAGCATGTCGTACAGGGCCTGACTTTCGATGAAGTCCTGATGCTCCCACTCCGATTCCGGATATTCCTCGCCGCGACCGATGCGCCAACCGAGCGAAGGATCGTACCCCTCGGCCCACCAACCATCCAGGATGCTGGCGTTCAGCCCGCCGTTGTAGATGACCTTCATCCCGCTGGTGCCGCTGGCCTCCTTGGGCCGGCGGGGGGTATTCAGCCAGATATCCACGCCCTGAACCATGGAACGCGCGATGCCCATATCGTAATTTTCCAGGAACACAATGCTGTTGCGCAGTTCCGGGGCGCGGGCGCGCGTGACAATCGTCTTGATCATGTCCTTGCCGGGCAGATCGTGCGGGTGTGCTTTGCCGGCGAAGATGATCTGTACCGGGCGCTCAGGATCGTTGAGGATGCGGGTCAGACGCTCCATGTCGCGAAAGAGCAATGTCGCCCGTTTGTAGGTGGCGAAACGGCGGGCGAACCCGATCGTCAGTGTGTCTGGGTCCAGCGCTTCGTCGGCCGAGTTGATCTCGGTCTGCGAGACGCCGCGCCGGGTCAACTGATCGCGCAGCCGCCGCCGGGCGAAGGCCACCAGGCGCTCGCGCCGCCGTTCGTGGGTGCGCCACAACTCCGAGTCTGGGATGCGATCGATGCCTTCCCAGACCTTGGGGTTATCGGGCCGCTCGCGCCAGGCGGGATCCAGATAGCGATCGAAGAGCAGAGCCATTTCCTGGCTGGTCCAGGACAGGGGGTGGATGCCATTGGTGACCGCGCCAATTGGGACTTCCTTGACCGGGAGCTTGGGGTACATCCACTGCCACATCTCGCGGCTGACCCGGCCGTGCAGCACCGAGACTCCATTGGATGCGCCGGAGACTTTGAGCGCGAGGACGGGCATCGAATACAGTTCGTAACCGCCCATGTTCTCGCGGCCCATGTCCAGGAACTGGTCCCGGGTCAGGCCCAGCTCCTTGAGCAGGGGGGTGAAATGCTCGTCGATCAGGTCGAAGCCAAAGCGCTCCAGTCCGGCAGGGACCGACGTGTGGGTTGTAAAGATGTCGCCCGCGTTGGTGATCTGCAAGGCGGACCAGAAATCGAGTCCCTGTTCGCGCATCACGGTCAGGATGCGCTCCATCGATAGAAACGCGGAGTGGCCTTCGTTCATGTGGCAGACCACCGGGCGCAGGTCCATCGCCTCGAGGGCGCGCATACCGCCAATGCCCATCAGGATTTCCTGCCGGATGCGGGTGCGGCGGTCGCCGCCATACAACCGGTCGGTGAGGTCGCGGTCTTCCTCGATGTTCTCCGGCAGGTTGGAATCAAGCAGGAAGAGGGGGATGCGGCCCACCTGGACGCGCCAAATCTGGGCGGTCATCTCCCGGCCGGGCATGGGAACTTTGATCTTCAGGATGTTGCCATCCGCATCCAGCACGCGGGTGACAGGCAGCGTGCTGTAGTCGTTGATCGGATAGTCTTCCTGCTGGTATCCGTCGGCGCTGAGGTACTGGCGGAAGTAGCCCTCCTGGTAAAGAAGGCCCACGCCCACCATCGGGATGTCGAGGTCGCTGGCACTTTTCAGGTGGTCGCCGCTGAGGACTCCCAGGCCGCCTGAGTAGTTGCGCAAGCATTCGGTCAGGCCGAATTCGGCCGAGAAATAAGCGATATAAGGTTTGTCGAAGTCTCCGTAGTTCTTGCGGAACCAGGTGCTTCGGGCGTTCATGTACTGATCAAAGTCCTGGCACACGCGGTCGAGGTGGGCCAGGAAGGCTTCATCTTCAGACGCCTGGACCAGTTTGTCTTGGGCGATTGTGCCCAGGAGTTCAACCGGGTTGCGATTGACCTGTTCCCAGAGTTCACGGTCCAGCCGGCGAAACAGGTTAATTGCGTCGTGATCCCAGCTCCAGCGCAGGTTGAACGCCAGTTCCAGCAGGCGTTCAAGGCTGGTCGGCAGCTTGGGAGCCACAGTCACCGTCGTAATGGGTCGGATCATGAGCTGCTCCAATCAGAGTGGATCGAACCACAGCGGGTAAGAGCATAGCCTGTGCATATAGTCGGGTCAAGCAGGCTGCTTGGACAAGGTTTACAAAATGATTCCCCCAGTTTGACAATTCAAAGGCTATTGGAAAAGGCTAGACTCCCTGATAGGATTGTGGAAATATAGACCGATTTTGTAGTATTGTCAGCGACGGATCGCCCAAAGCGTCCGGAGCACAGTAAGCGTGGATGGCATTCGCCGGGCAGCCATCCCGAAGGAGCTAAGCCGATGTTGAAAAAGCAACCCCTCAAGAGCAAGCCTGTGTGCAAAGTCACGTTTGAGGTGCCGAGCGAGGTCAGCGCCAGAAGCGTCTCTCTGGTGGGTGACTTCAATGGCTGGACTGACGATGCAACCCCCATGCGCAGACTCAAGGACGGCCGTTTTACCGTGACCCTGGAACTGGCCCCTGGAACCGCATACCAGTTTCGCTATCTTTTGGATGGCAGCCGGTGGGAAAACGACTGGCGGGCGGACCGGTACGTCCCCAATCCCTATGGCGGCGACAATTCCGTCGTCCTGACCTAGAAGTGAACACGGGGCGCTTCGCCAGCGCCCCGTGTTCCTATTCGATTTCCGTACCGGCAGGGATCACCTTGTCCGGGAAGCGTTTGAGTAACTTGGCCTCGCTGAAATCGGTTCCGATCACGACGTTTCGGCTGATGCGGAAATCGGGTGGAATCTCGGTATTCTTTCCGATAAGCGTCAGCCCCAGATCGCCTACCGCTTTCAACTCTCCCACGTGCGCATTGGCGCCCACATGGACGTATTTGTCGATGATGCAGCGCTCTACCACCGCGCCGGCGTCGATGTACGTATCGGTCATGATGATCGAATCGCGCACGACGGCCCCCGGTCCGACGAACACGCCGGGCGAGACCACGCAGCGTTCGACTGTCGCGCCGCTGGAGATAACCGAGCCGTCGGTGATCATGCTGTTGATGATGTTGGCGCCATTGTGAATGTGAACCGACGGGCGTTCCTCGCTGCGGGTATGGATGATCCAGGTGCGGTCGTTCAGATCGAGCGAGGGTGGCGTTTCCAGGAGGTCCATGTGGGCCGCCCAGTAGGCATCAACCGTCCCGACGTCGATCCAGTAGCCGTTGTAGGGATAGGCGAAAACGCGCAGATCGCTGGCGACCATCCGCGGCAGAATATCCTTGCCGAAGTCATGGGAGGAATTGCGCATCTGGCGATCTTCCTCTAGATACCTGTCCAGCACGTCCAGGCTGAACAGGTAGACGCCCATGTTGGCCAGGTTGCCGGGCGGGTTGGCGGGCTTCTCGATGAAGCTGCGCACCCGGAATTCGCTGTCGATGTCGACGATGCCATACCGGCTGGCTTCGTCCATGGGCACCGGGATCGTGCAGACGGTGGCATCGGCCTCGTGGGTCTGGTGCCATTCGATCAGCCGGTTGTAGTCCATCTCGTAGACATGATCGCCTGACAGGATCAGGATGTAATCCGGGCTGCCGCGCCGGACGAAATTCATGTTCTGGGTGACCGCATCGGCCGTGCCGACATACCAGTCCGTGTCGTAGTGTCCCTTGTACGGCTGGAGGAGCTGCACGCCGCCGGAGAAGGAGCGGTCCAGGTCCCAGGGCCGGCCCCGCGCGATGTGCTCGTTCAGGCTGTGCGGCCGGTACTGCGTCAGAACAACCACGTCGAAGATGCCGGAGTTGACGCAGTTGCTCAGCGGAAAGTCGATCATGCGGTATTTGCCCGCGAAGGGGACCGCGGGTTTGGCGCGTTTGACTGTGAGAACTCTCAGGCGGGTTCCTTCTCCGCCGGCCAGGATGACGGCTCTGACTCTCAAGGCAGGCTCTCCTTTTTGCTCCCATGTGGCAGCGGACAAAAAAGCGACTCTGTTGCAGCAGGTCTCAGGCGCGATGTTTGCCCAGGGCCCGTTCATACCGCGCGATATAGGTTTTGGCGCTGGCTTCCCAGCCAAAGTCCAGACGCATCGCCCGGTCCTGCATCCGAGTCCAGGCCTCGCGCCGGTGGCGGAAGGTGTAGATGGCCCAGCGCAGTGTCCCCAGGACGGCATCGGGGGTTTCCCACAGGAACCGGAAGCCGGTGCCGGAATCGGCCGGACCATCATCGTAGTTTTCGACCGTGTCCGCCAGGCCGCCGGTCTCGCGGACGACCGGCAGCGCGCCATAGCGCATGGCAACCATCTGGCCGATGCCGCACGGTTCGTAACGGCTGGGCATCAGGAACAAGTCACTGCCGGCGTAGATCCGCTGGGCCAGGGCGGCGTTGTAGGAGATGAACACGCGCGCCTTCCAGTGGAAGTGATGGCCGAGCAGCCACAGCTCTTGTTCGATCGTGTCCTTGCCCGTGCCCAGCACCACGAACTGGATGTCCTCACTGGCGAGCAAATGGCGCATGGCGGGCACGGCCAGGTCCATGCCCTTCATCTCCACCAGCCGGGAGACGACCCCGATCAGGGGAACATCATCCCGGACCTCCAGCCCACATTCCTTCTGGAGCGCGCGCTTGTTCTCGGGGCGTTTGTCCAGGCTGTCGGCGTCATAGTTCTGGACGAGGGCCGGGTCGGTTTTGGGATTCACCTTGCTGGTGTCGATCCCGTTCAGGATGCCAAACAGGTCGCGCTGGCGGGCGCGGATGATGCCTTCCAGGCCTTCGCCAAAGCGCGGGTACTGGATCTCGTCCGCGTAGCGCGGGCTGACCGTGGTCAGCGTGTCGGCATAGGCCAGGCCGATGGCAAACAGATTATCGGTCTTGTTCTGGTAGACCAGATCGGGGTGGAGGCGGGCCGGCACGCCGGCATCCCACAGCCAGCCGCCGGCATCCCAGCCCTGGTAGCCCAGGTTGTGGATAGTGATCATGCTGGCGGTGCGCGCCCAGCGTTCGTGATAGCGGCTCTCGTGGATCAGGAAGGGGATCAGGGCGGTGTGCCAGTCATGGACGTGGAAGACATCCGGGAACCAGCCCAGACGGTTGCCCAACTCCCAGGCCGTGCCCAGCGCGGCCTGGCAGAAGAAGATGTAACGCGGGATGTCCCACTCGACGGTGGTGTAGATCGAGGTGTCATCTCCGAAGTAGGGCCATGATCGCAGGAAATAGATCGGGACGCCTTCATATTCTGTCGTGGAGATGAAGACGTCCGAGGTCCCCGGGCGGCGTGGGAGCTTGAACTCGAACAGCGGCTGGATGCCGTACTTGTCCCAGGGGATCATCCCGTACTGGGGGATCAGCACGCGCGCATCCACGCCCTGCTGGCGCAGGACTTTGGGCAGGCTGCCGACCACGTCACCCAGACCGCCGGTCTTGGCGAAAGGCTCTGCTTCTGCGGCGACAAAAAGCACATTCATGGTGGTTGATCCCCTGTCTACACGGGCACGACCAAGTATTGTCTAATCGGGGATGCGCGGCAAATCGCATCCCCGCTTCATGTTACGGTTTGGGGGGCGGCTGGCGGTGCGTCCACCAGCGATAATCGATCTCCGGGAAGACGCGGTCCAGTTCCCAGTAGCGAGTCGCCAGACCGGCATCCGGGTGGCCGCGCTCGATGCTTTCGGCCAGTTGATTGAAGCGTTCCGTGTGCTGGCTGAAGCGCTGGATGGCATATTCGCGCGCCTGGCCGGTAGTCACCAGGAACGGCCAGTCGGAGCTTTCCAGCAGGAGCAGTTCGCGGGCGGCCTGTTCCAGCACGCCCAGCGTGACCTCGTCGGGGTCCGGGTTGGTATTGACCAGGGCTTCCATGCGCTTTTCGGCCTCGTGGATCGGGGCCCACATCCAGTGCGTTTCGCTGTTGTCCCAGGTGAAGTGATTGCCCCCGGCGCCCCACGAGCTTTCCGGGATGTGCAGCACTTCGCTGGGCGGATGGGTCGCGACGTGGTGGCTGGCGGTGGTCAACTCGACGTTCGGATTGGCGGCCAGCCGGCGCAGCACCTCGCGGATCCAGTCCACCCCTTCGAACCACCAGTGGCCGAATAGCTCGGTATCGTAGTTGGAGGCGATCAGGCCGAACTTGCCGGAGCCTTGCGCATAGGCGCGCAGTTCCTGCTCCACCAGATGGGCGTAATGATCGGCGTGCTGCTGAACTTTGAAGCTGGCCCAGTCGGGATGGTAGGCGTCCTTGCCGCCCAGGTCGATGCGCGGGCCGGTCACCCGCCAGTACTGGATGCCGCTGACGTGATCCTTGCGATGGAATTCGCGGTAATCCTGATCGCCGGGATAGCCCCATTCGGCGCTCCAGACCTGCTGGCCGGTGCGGTTGTTGCGGCCGATGACGGCGACGCCCGAATGCTGCTCGGCGCTCAGGCCGCCGGTGGTGTCGCTGACGTAGTAAGGCTCGAAGGTCGAGGCCTGCCGTTCCGGCGCGACCTTGGCGGTGGGGATCAGGTAGCGGCGTTTGATCACGCCGTAGGGGCCGATCACGTCGCCCGCCGCGACGCCGACCGGCTGCCCGCCGGTAATGGTGTGGGTCTCGCTGAAAAAGACCTTGATGCCTTGCTCGGCCAGGAAGCGTTCGATTCCAGGGCGCAGCGTGCCACCCTCGGTGAAGTAGGCCGGGCGATAGGCACATTCGGGCAGCCAGATGCCGGTGGGCCGCCGTCCGAACAGGCGCTGGTAGCTGGCGATCCCGGTACGAAGCTGGGCGTAGATGGCCGAGTCCGTGCCCAACAAGGGCAGGTAGCCGTGGGTTGCCGCGCAGGTGATGATCTCCACGTAGCCGCCATCTTGCAGGCGCTTGAACGCGCCGATCAGATCGCGCCCGTAGCGCTCGATGAAAGAGCGCTTGATGTTCTCGAACCAGGCCAGGTACCACTCCGCGAGGTAGGCCATGTGGGGATCGGCTTCGGGAGTGGGGACGTCCTCTTCGCGGGCTTCTTCCTCGTCCTCGCCGAGCCTGACGGCGGCCTCGGCCGTCACGTTCACCGGAGCTTCCGGCCGGGGCAGTTCGCCCTTAAAGCGGGGAATATCCGCCTGGGCCGCCGCGATCTTTTCGTTGATGTAAATCTCGAAATGATCCAGGATGTCCGCGTCCGCGAGCTGCTCGGCCAGGATTGGGGTGATCCCGATGGTGATCTTGTAGGGGACGGCCTGGTCGGCCAGGTCGGTCAGGGCATTGAGCAGGGGAAGGTAGGTTTCGGCGATGGCTTCATGCACCCATTCCTCGCCGTGCGGCCAGCGGCCGGCCAGGCGGGCATAGGGCATGTGACTGTGCAGGACGAATGTGAATGCGCCAATCGGTGTCAAGGCAGTCTCCTTATGACAGTACGCTGCGCAAAGATGCTGTCCGTCACACCCGCCGGTCTGTGTCTAGTCCTCCGGGTCGTTTTCGGATTGGCCGGGGGACAGCTCCAGGGATTGGCTGGGCGCGGTGGCCTCGGCGTCGGCGGGCGGTTCCAACTCGATCAGGGGGCTTCCGGCCGCCGGCAGCGCCAGGGTGAAGATCGAGCCGACGCCGACCTTGCTGTCCACGCTCAGATAGCCATGATGAGCCTCGGCCACGGCGCGGGCGATGAACAACCCCTGGCCCAGGCCGCGCGGGTCGATCGTCTTGCCGGTCGGAGTGCGGGCCTGGCCCCGGTAGAAGCGGTTGAAAATCTGGGGCAGGTCGAACTCGCTGATCCCGACGCCGGTATCCTCGATCCGAATCAGGACGCGCCCCTGCGGGGTCATCTCCCCGATCCAGAAGGTGATCCGGCCGTTCTTGAGGGTGTAATTGATGCTGTTTTCCAGCAGATGGCCGAGCGCCCAGCGCAGACGGCGGTTATCGCCCAGGACCGTGGTTTTCGCCTGGCGGGCGTTGATGACGTGGACTTCGAGGCCGGCGCGCTCCCAGCGCGGGCGCAGGCCGCGGATCACGCTCCAGACCAACTCATCCAGATCAAGCTCATCCCGGCGGACGGCGAACGTGCCGTTGCTGATTTCGGAGATATCGAGCAACTCGACGATCATGCGATCCAGCACGTCGACGTTGCGGCTGATGGCCTCCAGAAAGCGCCGGTTCGGCGGCCGGTCGGGGGGCTGCTTGAGCAGCACGTCGCTCATGCCCTTGATGGCGGTCAGCGGGGTGCGCAGCTCGTGAGACACCTGGGTGATGAAGTCGTCCTTGAGGCGTTCGGCCAGGGCGGCGCGGGTGATGTCGCGCAGGACGATCACGGAGCCAAAGCGGTGGCCCTCGCGGTCGGCCACCAGGGCGAGCTGCGCGCCCAGGATGCGATTGTTGATCTCGACCCGGACCGGCTCGCCCAGTGGTTCCAGCTCGCTCTTGAGGTCCTTGATGCTGAGGGATTTCTCGAACAGGCGGGAAAGCTCGCTTTCCCAGAAGGCGCGCTGGCCGCCAAGCATGGTGCGGGCCGCCTCGTTGATCATGATGATCCGCCCGTCGACATCCTGCATGATGACACCCTCGCCGATGCTTTCCAGCACGGCGGTCAGGTGGGCAACCTCAGCCTCGCGGGTCTGGACCACCTGGCGCAGCCTGTCCTGGCTGGCATCGAGTGCGGCCGGCGGGGCATCCTGGTGCTTCTGGTAGGAACGGCGGAAAAGCTGCTCCGTGGCCGTGCCCAGGGCTTTGACAAAGCCGAGGATGCCGCGCGCTTCACGCTGTTGTTCCGAAAAGGCGGGTGAGGATGGATTTTGGCTCACAGCGAACCCTCTAGTCGCACCCGGCGGCCAGGCTCCAGGATGTCGATCGCGGTCGTGGCCTGGGCGGGCGCTGGGGCGTGACAGGCCGGTTTGGATGCCTGATCTGGCTCTGCCGCCGGGCGCAGGAGACCGCTTCTGACCAGGGCCGGGCGAACGCCGGTGGCGCCCCTGTTTTTCAAACGGATACTCTAACCATTACGCAACCATAGTACCAGCGCATGACGTTGGACACAACTCGATTGGGGTATTTTATAGGGAACCGCGTGAAGATGGCACGATGGGCTTGCCTCTTGACGCGCTCCCTCTTATCATTGAACGTACATCTGACTCTAACCGCTGGCCGGCGGTCCACCATCGCAATTCACAGGAGAGTCCCTTGTCTACGTGGATGGTTGTCGAAGACGAGCCCGATATCTACGAAGTCCTGCTGGCAATGTTCGAGGTCTGGGGGATCGAGGGCGTGGCGTTTGTCGACGGCGCCGAGGCGGTGGCCTGGATCAACGACGTGGACGCCGGACGCGTGCAGGCGGAACTGCCGGAGCTGGCGATTCTGGATATCCGTGTGCCGGAAATCTCCGGGCCAGAAGTCGGGGCGCGCCTGCGCCGGAGTCCGGTCCTGGGGAAGATCGCCATCGTCCTGATCACGGCCTACCGTCTTCAGCCGCATGAAGAGGAAGCCGTGATCGCGCAGGCCGGCGCCGATCTCCTGTTGTACAAGCCCCTGCCGGCGCCGGATGAGTTCCGCCAGTTGCTTGAGGATGCGCTTGCCCGGCGAGTCGCGACGCAGGACAGCTCAGAATCCCTGTCAACCGGGGAGTCGCTCTCCACGAGTGCCTCTTGAGCGTGGGCTAACCCGCCGCCCGTCCGTCACGCGAGGGACAGGATTCAACCGGCCAGCGAGTCCGTAGTGCGTGGAGGCTGTATCTCTTATGCATAGTATTTCCCCTGCGCGCGCCCTGGCCCGCCGGGCGCGCCAGTTCGTGATCGCGGGGATCATCGTCGTGCTGATCGGCCTGGTGCTGATGGCGCTGGGCATCCTGTTGATCATTATCCCGGTTGCCAGGGCAGGCTGGTACAGCACGATCCAGCTTGTGCTGATCCTGGGGGGCGGGGTGATGATGCTGGCTGGGGCCGGGCTGGTCATCCGCGGGCTGACCATCCCCTCCGAGAACCAATCGGCCCGTATCATGGCGGATATCCTGGCGCGGGGCCTGGACTACCGCTACACCTTCATCCGCAATATCTTCCGGCGCGGCCTGGGCTATATCGACGCGGTGCTGGTCGGCCCGAACGGCGCGCTGGTTTTCTACTTCTTCGAGCGCAAGGGCAATTTCATCTGCGAGGCGGGCCAGTGGCTCCGGCAGGAAGGGCGCGCGCTGACGACGGTCAGCCCCAATCCTTCACGCAAGGTGGTCGAGGATGTGACGGCCCTGCGCGAGTATCTGGCCGCGCGCGGGTTGCCCCAGGTGCCGGTGTACGCGGTCGTGGTTGTCTCTCACCGGGAGACGGTGGTCAATGCGGAACAACCGGTTGTCCCTGTGGCGCACATGCACAACGCGCTGGCCATTTTGCGCGATAACTATCTGGCGACCGAGCGCGTCCCGGCGGAACTGGTGCGGGCGACCGTGGACGCGATCATGATGGCCCGGCGCTAATCCTGCAGGAGGGCTTTGGCCGTCATGATGTAGGCCGCGGTGGCGACATTAGTCGCCAGGGCGACATTGTGGACGTTGCAGATGCGTAGCAGGCCCTGAATATCGGGATCGTGTGGGTGCTTACCCAGCGGATCGACGAAGAAGAAAACCGCCTCGATCAACCCCTCGGCGACCTGGGCCGCGATCTGGGCGTCACCCCCCTTGGGGCCGGAGAGCACCTGGCTGACCGGCAGGCCGGTTTTTTCCTCGATGAGTTGTCCGGTGGTGCTGGTCGCGACCAGATCGAAGTGGGCCAGACTGGCGCGGTACTGAATGGCGAAGGCGACCATGTCCGCTTTTTTGCCGTCATGGGCGATCAGGGCCAACCGTTTGCGGTCTGTCATGTTCCTATCCTTTTGGTGAAAAATAGACCACATTTTGGGTCCATTATCATCTTGAAGTATTGTGATATATTGAAGATAGAAGCGCGTTGTGATCTCAAATCACGGCTTGGCAAACTAACACCAATTGCCAGGGTCATGTCGTTATACGACTACCCACTTAAGTGTCACCGGTTCCAAGCTTCTGAGACCCTCGCGCTTTTCTGCTGCCTGGCCCCACCTGAAGTTCTGTCATCATACCCACAAAGGCTTCCAACTTCCTGGATAACGCTGTTCGAAGCGCGCGTTCAAGCGAACCGCCCGCGCGTAGTAACCTTCGAGCTGCGCCATGATGGCTTCCCACGGACGAGCTTCGGCATACTGGCGCGCGCCCCAGGCCAGCCGCTGGCGCTGCACCGGATCGTCGCGCAGCAGGCGGACGGCCGCGCTGAATGCCTCCGGGGTTTCCGGGCAGACCAGGCCAGTCCGGCCGGGCAGGGCCAGGTCGGTCACGCCGCCGCGGTCAGGCACGACTACCGGCAGGCCGGAGGCCATCGCCTCCAGCACCACCTGGCCGAAAGTTTCATTGGTCCCGGTAAAAGCGAACACATCCGCGCTGGCGTAAGCCTGGGCCAGATCGTCACCGAACAGGTAGCCGGTGAAGACCGTGTCCGTCCCGGCGAAGTCGGCTTCGATCTCGTGTCGCAGCGCGCCGTCGCCGATGATGGTCAGGGCGACCCCGGGCAGGCGGGCCACGTCCAGCAGCAGATCGAGACGCTTTTCACGGGCCAGCCGGCCTGCATAAAGGACCAGGAGCGAGTCCTTCGGCCGGCCGGCCAGGAGGCGTTCGCGCCAGGCGGTGCTGCGCCGGGCCGGGTTGAAGCGCTGGCTGTTGACGCCGCGTGCCCAGCGGTGGACTCGGTGGAAGCCCCAGGCGCGGAGTTGCTCGATCGTGGCGGTCGACGGAGCCAGCGTCAGGTGGCACAGGTTGTGGATCAGGCGCAGCCCTTCCCGGATGGGCAGATGGAGGAGGGGATAGCCGTACTGGCCGGCATAACCGGGCAGGTCGGTCTGGTAGTTGGCGACGATCGGGATGCTGAGCTGGCGTCCGGCCAGGGCGGCCGTCATCGACAGAAAAACAGGGCTGAACAGGTGGATCAGGTCCGGCTCAAACTCCTCCAGGTAGGTGTGCACGGCGAAATTGGGCAGGGCGACCCGGCTCTCCGGATAGAGCGGCAGGCCCAGCGACGGCACGGGGATGACCGGGCTGGGACCGATCCGGGTTGGGGCGGTATCTGGGGCGAAGACCATCACTTCCCGGCCGGTTTGCTGCAAATAGCGCAGGGTGAGCAGGGCTGTCTTGGAGACTCCGTCGAATTTGGGCAGGAAGGCCTCGGCAAACAGCGCGACTCGTCTGACCGGCGCCAGGACAGCCCGCTCATCGGGGGGGCGAAGCTGGAATTCCTCGCCGAGCTGGGGGATATCAGTCTTCGAGTAGGTATTCGGGGTGTGTCCGGTGTCCATCCCATCTCACCTGCTATCCGCTAAGACCATTTGCGATCAGAAACCCGAAAACACGGCCGATGGTGCGCGCGATTGCCGTATTGCCTGTACAATACGAGCGGGATGAGCGCCTTCCTCACAAGCCCGGATTTATGCTCACCGCTCTCCTGATAACCCATGAGCCAACCTGATCCCGGCCGCAACTGGCGGCGCTGGCTGGTCGCGGCCTTGAGCCTGGCGGCTGCATTTGGCCTGGTCGCCGGGGCGGTCTATCTGGCCGCCCAACTCGGCATGGCGGCGAACCGGCCGCAAGTTTACCCCTACCTGTGGGAGCCGACGCCAGGGCCGCGCATTGCGCCGCCTCTGACCCCCTTCGCGCCGGTTGATCCGGCGATCATTCAGGCGCTGGCCCTTAATCAGGGCCGCTATGACGTGATTCCTCTGGTGGTGATGGACGACGTGATGCCGGTCGGGGCTTACGTGCCCCCGGCGGGCAGCGCCCAGTTCCAGCTTACCACGCCGACGCCTGGGCCGGTGGTCGTGCCCATGCCGACCGAGGTGGTGATCCCTCCCGCGACGGATGTGGGTATCATCCCGACGGAGACGCCAGCCCTCTCGCCGCTGGGCGGACCTGCGCCGGAGCCGCTGGGTGGGAGCAACTGCGCGCCGCGGGGCATGCCCACGGGTGGAATCCTGACCCAGCGCTTTCACTACTGGCACAGTGGTGTGGATTTCGGCGTGCCGGTGGGGACGCCGGTCATTGCCACGCACAGCGGCGAGATCACGTATGCCGGGTGGAGCACGGTCGGCTATGGCAACCTGATCATCCTCCAGAGCGGGTCGTTCATCACCTACTATGCCCACCTCAGTGATTTCAATGTTCTAACCGGCCAGCAGATCGGCGCGGGCAGCGTGATCGGGTGGACGGGGAACACAGGCAACAGCACCGGCCCGCACATCCATTATGAGGTCCGAATCGACGATATCCCAGTCGATCCGTTGTCCTTCGAGAACCGGGGCTATCCCTCCTGTTAACCGGTGACTAACGCACCGATAGCCCGCCCGCCCGCTTTTGTCTATAATGCGCTTACAGAGGCACGGTGTGAAAGGATATTGAACATGTCTGAGTCAGTACAGGAACAACTCAAACAGGCCTATGAACTTATTCGGGCCAAAAAACGTAAAGATGCTATTGCTCTTTTGCTGCCGATCCTAAAAGATGACGAGGACAATGCCAACGCCTGGTGGCTGTTGGCCAACGCCCTGGACGACCCCGATGACACGCGTGAGGCACTCCAGAACGTGCTGCGGTTGCGACCGGAGCATGACAAGGCCCGGCAAATGCTGGATCAGGTCAATCGTCTCCATCCGCCCGTGCAGGAGCCGGAGCCGGCCGAAGAGACCTATGATTTCGACGAGCCGCAGGACCTGGCCGATCTGCTGCCGGGGACTTCGGCGGCCGGATCGGGCGCGGACCCCTTCGGCACGGCCCAGACCTTTGGCATGCCGAGCAGCAGCGCTTCCAGCGATCCCTTCGGCGGCCCAGCCCAGACGTTTGGCGCACCGGCGACGGGGAGTGCCGCAGGCAAGCGCCCGCGCCCGGCGGGCGAGGATTTGTTTGGCGGCGCGGCCTCCAGTGCCGGGGACGATCCGTTTGGCGCTGCGGCGGCGACTCCGCGCAAGCGCAAAGATGCGGGTGTGCTCGGTGCTCCTGCCGGGTCGACCCGCGCCTCGCGGGTGGCCGGAAGGACGGGCACCAACCCGTTGCTGATCGTGCTGGCGGTGGTGGGCGTGGTGGCGGTCTGCGGCTGCGTGGCCTGCTTCGTCATTACCCAGGCGGGCCTGTTCGGGATCGCCGCCGTGGGGAATGTCTTCGTGGGGACGCTGGAAGCCAGCGGGATCGAGTTTCAGTCGCTGGCGGAAACGCTGGAAGCCGGCGCACCGGGAATCGCCCAGACGCTGGAAGCGCAGGGCTTCGACGTCAACTTCTCCGGCGACAATTCGACTCTACCCTCAGGCGCGATCGCCAAGGGCGGTATCGGCCGCGGTGAGCGCAAGTCCGATACGCTCCAGGCGAACGAGGAGCATACTTATACCTTCAGCGCCAACAGCGGCGACCGGATCACCCTCGAACTGGTGGCGCAGGACTCGGACCTGGACCCATTCCTGGCGCTGTATGATCCCAGCAATCACCAGGTGGCCAGCAACGATGACTTCGACGGGCTGAACTCGATGCTGGAGTTCCAGATTGCGCAGTCGGGGACCCACACCATCCTGGTGCGCGGGTATGGGGATACCGGCGGCCGTTACGAACTTCGTTTCAACTTCCGGTAGGTCAGGTGAGGACAAAGGCATCTGTGCCTGGAAGGGCGCAGGTGCCTTTTTTGTGGGGCGGGGAGTGGCAGACAGACATGGAGTCCGATCGTTTCTCCAACATCCAACCCAGCCTGCGCGGGTATAGCGCCGAGGTCTTCGAGCACGATCCGGGCTATATCTCGCTGCGTTGGCGGCTGATCGTGCCGATCTTTGCGGCGATTCTGGCTCTGACGATGATCGTGACCTATGTGGTTTCGGCCACCCTCAGCCGGACCGGGCAGGAAGGCCAGGTCTGGCAGGTTCAGCTTGCGGCGCGTGGCGCGCAGGATGGCATGCAATCCCTGTACGAGCGCCTGATCAACGAAGCCACCCGGATCAGCTACACGCGAGGCGTCGCCGAAGCCATCCAGGCGAACGACGCCGAGGCTCTCCTGAGAATCCTGGAACCGGCGGCGATTGCCGCCAATCTCGATGGGCTGATCGTGGTCAATGCCTCCGGGCAGGAAGTGCTGGGCTTGCAGCGTGTCTCGCTCGACCGGGGGATCGATTACGCGGTCAGCACGGACAGCGATATGAGTACCCAGCCCCTGGTGCTGGCCCTGCCGGGCGAACAGCGCCTCGGGGCATCCGGGATTCTGCGCACCGCGCAGGGTTACCTGGTGAGCGTGGTCTGGCCCGTGGTCAGTCAGGATGGGGTGTTGGCTGGTCAGGTGCTGGCGGGAACGCGGCTGGAGCACGTGCTGGAAGGATTGCGGAGCAGCGCGCTGGCCCAGACCGCGCTTTACAGCCCGGATGCCGGGTCGCTGTTACAGACGACATTCCGCCCCGGCACGGGCGTGCTGGAGAGGCTAAGTCTGTCCGCCGAGCAGGTCCGGCAGACGCTCGGCGCGCCGGCGGCCGGGGTGTTGCCGGTCGAGGAAGTCACGGTTGCAGGGTACCGGCTCCAGGCGGCCTATCTGCCGTTTCGCCTGGGCAGCGAAACCTTGGGCGTGCTGGGATTGTATCTCCCCCTGAGCCTGCCCTACGCGGCCAACCTCAGCGGGCAGCTTTTCAGCCTGCTGATGGCTTCAGTCGCGGCGATGGTGGTGTTGGGCGTCTATGGGCTGACCGTACGTGCCATCAATCGGCTGGTCAAGGTCCGGCAGGTGACCGAATCGCTGGCGCGGGGCGACCTGGGCACCCGGACCGGGATGCGCGCCACGGACGAAATCGGCGAGCTGGGGCGCACCCTGGATATCTATGCCGATCGGGTCCAGCAGCGCCAGGATTCACTGCGCGCGATGCTGCGCCGCCAGCGCCGGGAGAATGCTCGCCTGACCGCGATTCTGGAGTCGATGCCGGACGGGGTCATCGTGCAGGACATGGACGGGCGGGTGCTGATGATCAACGACCGGGCGCGCGAGTTGCTCGGCGCGCCCAGCGAGCGTGCGCTGACCACGCGCTTCAGCCGGCTGACCGAGACGGTGACCGATATCCTCGGTCCGGCGCTGGCGCCTGGGATTTACAGCCTGGGCGAGCCACAGCGCTTCCTGCTGGAAGGGCGGATGATCAGCTCCCAGGCCGGGGCGATCTTGTCGATCAGCGGCAAGCGGATCGGGACGGTGCTCGTTTTGCACGATATCACCCAGCAGGTGCAGCGTGAGCAGGCCCGCGAGGACCTGTTGCAGAAACTGGCGCGGGACGTGCAGGAGCCGCTGATGGAAATGGTTGCAATGCGCTCT
>CAZHMJ010000022.1:0-3637 GCA_964533805.1 uncultured Anaerolineae bacterium
GGCGTGCGTGATCGGATATTGCTGTTCGCACGACAAGGGAATCAGAAAAACAATTCGAGGAAACCGGACAGGTTCGGCATATCCAGGTGCAGTACGGCGCGATCGAGAATGCCATCAAAACCAAGCAGCACTTCGCGCGTTCCGGCAAACCAGACCCGAATCTCGAAAACCTCACTTCGATTTCCCAGCACGTCTTCGAGGAAGACAGTTACGAAGGCTTCTTTCGCCTCGAAAGCCTGCTCGGCAATCCCCGCCTGTTCGACGACGAGGCTACCCCATTCGCCGATCCGGTAATCCAACACATTCATCAACAGACTGGGCAGCAAGGATACCTGAGCGTCGGTATCCACAATCGCGGCCCGTTTGTCGTAGCCGCCATCCTTGCGCTTGAGGTTGAGGAAAACCTCCGCCTGACCGGGGTCCTGGTAAACACGGAGCTGAATCTGTGCCATGATCAGCCTAACCGGAGGGGGGGACGTCGATAGGACCGGGACGCACGCGCAAAAAGGGATGCGGCCGATGCAGCAGTTCGATCAGCGGCGTGATCTCACTCGCCCCCGGTGGGAGATTTCGCTCGGCGTTTTCGACCGCCGCTTCATAGGTATCCCCGACGCCGATCACCGTTTCATGGTAGACCACGATGCAGCGCTCACCGTACTTCGCCAGCAGGTTCTTTTCGTTCCGGCGCACCCAGTCGTGATCGCTGAACAGATTGGGAGGCGTCTGCTCGTCGCGAGAATAGCTCACTCGTATTCGCCTGGGGTTCATCGTTTTCGCTCCTCGTCTTGTGCACCCATTATACACCGCCTCGCGCACGGGCTATCCCACCCAAACATCGGCCTTCTGCTTGACATGGAATGCGTTCAGTCTTAAAATATGAACGGTCGTTCGTTCATAAAACAGGAGGACGCATGACCCCCAAGCAGCAGCGCGGCGAAGACCGGCGGGCCGCCATCCTGGACGCCGCCGACCGGCTCTTCCGCGGCCAGGGCTACGCCGCCACCAGCATGCGCCAGATCGCCGAGGAAGCCGGCTTCGGCCGGGCCGTCAGCGGCCTGTACAACCACTTCCCCAACAAGCAGGCGATCTTCGCCGCCCTGCTGGCCGCGCGCAGCCCCTACGAACCGCTGCTGGACGCCCTGCAGGCGGTTGAAGGCGACACACTGGAAGCCTTCCTGGGCAACCTGCTGCGCGCCGTCTGGCCGGTGGCCGTCGAGCACCTGGATTTTCTCCAGCTCGTCCTGATCGACTTCCAGGAGTTCGACGGGCAAACGCTGATCGGCTTCGTCCGCGACATGCTGCCGCACTACTTCGTGGTCTTCAGCCGGGTCCTGAGCTTGCCCGGCGTACGCCAGGACCTCGTCCTGCCCGTCCTGGTGCGGACGATCGCCGTGGTCATGATTGGCTCGGTGTTCACGGAGATCATGGTCCAGGAGAGCGACCTGCGGACAATGCCCATGCCGGTCGCCATCGGCGACGCGTGGATCGACGGCCTCGCCAAAATCATCGCGCGCGGCATGAGCGCGCCCGACTCACCGAAAGCGGACCGGGCATGAACCCCTTGCGCTCGTTCGTCACCGCCAATCTGGCCCTGCTCACCGGACGGCTGCGCTTCCCGCGCGGGCGCGTGGGAGAAGCGATCGCCCTGCCGGATGGGACGCGCGGCCGGGTCTTTCGCCAGGTGCTTCACGCCCCGGCGCCCGGCCAGCCCGCCCAGCCGGGGGCGCGGTTCCACGTCCGCTTTCACGTGGCCGGGATGTCGCCCCGGCTCAACATCCTGTTTTCACTGCTGCCCATCCCGTTTATCGCCGGGCTGCCGGGTTTCCGGAGCAAGCTGTGGCTGCTGGACGAGATGCGCGGCGACTTTCACGGCCTGTACGAGCGGCAGACTGTCGCCGATGCCAAAGCTTACGCGCACTCGTTCGCCCTGCGCTTCATGACCGGGCGCTCCGTCCCCGGCTCGGTCGCCTACGACATCACGCCGCTTGGGAAAGCGATCAGCGGTCAGCCATCAGCAATCAGCACCTCTCCCGCGGCGCCTTCGCTGACTGCTGAACGCTGATGGCTGACCGCTACCCTATGAAAGCTGAGTGCTTCCATGAACGATGATGCGATTATCCTGGAGTCTGTAAGCAAGCGTTTTGGCAAGCTGGAGGCCGTGAACGACCTCTCGCTGCGCATCCCGACCGGGATCACCTACGGGCTGCTCGGCCCCAACGGCGCGGGCAAGACCACGCTGATCCGCCTGATCGCCGGACTGCTGCGCGCCAACGCGGGGACGGTCCGCGTCCTGGGGACGACCATGCCCGACAAAGCCATCCTGGCCCGGATCGGCTACATGACCCAGGCCCACGCGCTGTACACGGACCTCAGCGTGCGCGAGAACGTGGCCTTCTTCGGCGCGATGGCCGGCTGCTTCGACCCGGCGCGCGTGGACGAGGTGATCGCCCTGGTTGACCTGGCCGAGCGGGCGGGCAGCCTGGTCAGCACGCTCTCCGGTGGGATGAAGCAGCGCACCTCGCTGGCCTGCGCCCTGGTCCACCGCCCGGCCCTGCTCCTGCTGGACGAGCCGACCGTGGGCGTCGACCCGCAACTGCGCGTCCAGTTTTGGAGCTACTTCCGCCGGCTCAACAGCGAGGGCGTGACGATCGTGGTCTCCAGCCACGTGATGGACGAGGCCGAGCGCTGCGAGCGGCTGGGCTTCATCCGCCAGGGGCGGCTGCTGGCCGAGGGCAGCAGCGCCAGCCTGCGCCAGCAGACCGGCACGGCCACCCTGGAAGAAGCCTTTCTGGCCTTTGCCGAAGGCGCGCCCGCGACAGGCATGGGCCGCTGACCGGAGAAAAACGACATGCGTGCTTTCCTGAAGAATCTACTGCGGGTCGTCGTGAGAGTGCCGCTGCTGGTGCTGGGTTACCTGCTGCTGGTCCGGATCGTGCGCCACATCTACCCCTTCCCGATGCCGCATTTCATGGCCAACGCGATCGATAACCCGCTGCGCCGCCGCTGGATTCATCCCCCGGCGGAGATGCCTCTCCGCCACGGTCTGCGGCCGGGGATGACCGTGCTGGAAATCGGCCCCGGCAACGGGACGTACACGGTCGCCAGCGCCCGCGCCCTGGGCGAGCAGGGCCGCCTGATCGCGGTCGACATCGAGCCGCGCATGATCGAGCGCGTCCAGCGCCGCCTGCAGGCGGAAGGCGTCAGCAACGCCGAGGCGCGGGTCGCCGACGCCTACCACCTGCCGTTCGAGGATGGGCACTTCGACGCGGCTTACCTGATCGCCGTCATCGGGGAGATTCCCGACCCCAACCGGGCACTGCGTGAGATTCGGCGCGTCCTGAAGCCGGGCGGCACGCTGGCCCTCAGCGAGCTGCTGATCGACCCGGACTCACCCCTGGCGGGCGGCCTGACCCGACGCGTGACCGCCCAGGGTTACCGGCTGGTCCGCAAGACCGGAAACGCCCTGGCCTACACCCTCCTGTTCGAGCGCGACGCCGCCGAACCCGCCACCCCGGCCCAGCGGCCCGCCCACACCCTGATGACGCGCGAGATCGCCCGCCGGATTCAGGCCGGGCCGCGTCTGGCCTACCGGATTGGGCTGGGGCCGCTGATCGGCCGCCTCGTCCTGCTGCTGACC
>CAZHMJ010000022.1:3647-29284 GCA_964533805.1 uncultured Anaerolineae bacterium
CCGGCCGGAGAAGAGCGTCGAAGCGGCAAGCGTCCGTAGGGGCGGTGCGATGCTTCGCATCGACGCGAACTGGGGCCGCTGATCGGCCGCCTCGTCCTGCTGCTGACCACCACCGGCCAGAGAAGAGCGTCAAAGCGGCAAGCGCCTGTAGGGGCGGTTCGTGAACCGCCCTGAGCGTCGGCCATGCTGCCCGTCTTGACTGAGAACTGTCGACTGATGACCGAGAACTGCTCACCGCTTTCATAGAAAGGACTGATCGCATGAAATGGCTTATTCCCGTCTTCTGCCCATCCACGAGTTCCTACGGCGGATTCACCCGCATCCTGGCAATCAGCGAGGCGGCCCTGGCCGCCGGGCATGAGCTGGCCTTTTGCGCTTCCGGCCCCCAGGCGGCGGCCCTGCGCAAGCGCGGCTACCGGATCTACCCGACTCCGGAGACGACCCTGTTCGGGCTGCCCAAACCGCTGGATGCGTTTCCGGAGTTCATGTCGCAGCGGGTCAGCCTGCCCGCGCGCCGGGGCGGACAGGGCATCGGCGACATCTGGACGGTGCTCTTCCTGACCGGCTACTCGCGGCTGGGCTACCTGACCCGCGCCACCGGGGCCGTGCTGGCCGCGATCCGGGATTTCCAGCCGGACGTGCTGTTCACGGACCTCGCGCCGGAAGGCTTCCTGGCCGCCCGGATCACGGGCCTGCCCCTCGCCTGCCCGTATCAGAGCCTCGTCGACGCGTCTACCGGCTCCTGGTTCTGGCGGCGCATGAACCGGATCATGGCCGCCATCCAGCAGGCCCACGGCCTGACGCCGCTGCCCCCGGAGCAGGTCTACTACGGCCCGCACAGTCTCAAGATCGTGCCCTCCCTGGCGGAGCTGGATGGCGTCGATCCGGCCCGGCCGGACGTGCGCTGCGTCGGCCAGCTCGTGGGCGAGCTCGATCCCCAGGCCAGCGCCGCCTTCCAGCCGGAGCCGGGCAAGCGTTATGTGTACGCTTACCTGGGCACCGCGTCGATCCCGTTCGGGCTGGTCCGGCGCGTGCTGCCGGAGGTCTTCCCGGCGGGCGGGGACACGATCTGCCTGGTCGGGGCGCAGAGCATCCATAAGCCCTACCAGATCGGCAACGTGAGATTCCAATCCTTCGTCCCGGCCAACGCCGTCCTGCCTCACTGTGACTGGACGATCTGCCACGGCGGGCAGAATACCCTGGCCGAGTCGGCCCTGCACGGCGTGCCACTGCTGATCTTCCCCGGCGCGATGTGGGAGCGCCGCTTCAACGCGGAGCGGATGCAGGCCACCGGCGCGGCCCTGCTGGGCGAGATTGCCGACTTCAACCCGGCCTGGTTCGCCGAGGCCTTCACCCGGCGCGAAGCGATGGCGGCCAGCGCCGTCGCGCTCGGCGACCGGCTGCGGGCCGCCGGCGGCCCGCCCGCCGCCGTCGAAGCGATCGCCGCCTGGGCCGGCGAAAACAGAGGCAAGTGACAAGAGGCAGAGAGTCAAGAGGAAGCGTCGAAGCGGCAAGCGTCCGTAGGGGCGGTTCGCGAACCGCCCGTGCCACCGGCCTTTACTGAAAACTGAGAACTGACGACTGAGAACTGCTTTTCAGGAGTATCCTATGACCATCGACTTCCGCCGCGTGCGCACCCTGGCCGGGCGCGTCTTCCGGCAAATCATCCACGACCGCCGCACGATGGGCCTCTTTTTGACCGTCCCACTGATCATCCTGGCGCTGTCCGCGCTGCTGATGCGAGCCGGGCAGTCCAGCGTGCCGTTGGGGGTGATCGACGAGGACGAGCCGATCGACGTGATGCTGGTCGGCGAGGTTTCGCTGGCCGCGCGCATCGTGGAGACGCTCCACAACGCCGAGGGAGTCCGCGTGATCGCGCTCGAACCCGGCCCGGCCGCCGAGGAGGCCCTGCGCCAGGGCGAGGTGCGCGGCATCGTCACCTTCGGGCCGGACTTCTCCGCGGCAAGCCGCGCCGCCCAGCACATCAGTCTGCCCGTGCGGCTGGAAGGCTCCAACCCGATGGACGCCTTCGCCTTGCAGGCCGTCCTGACCCGCGCCGCCGTCCAGGCGCTGGCCAGCCTCTCCCCGCTGGCGAGCCAGCTCGCCGGGGACGAACTGCCGGTCAGCCTCGAGACCACATACCTGTATGGCGGCCCGACCTTCGACACGTTCGATTACCTCGCGGCGGGGATGATGGCCCTGATGGCGATCTTCTTCGCCTTCATCCTGGCAACCGTCACCTTCCTGCGGGAGCGCTCGCAGGGGACGATGGAGCGCCTGCTGGCGACGCCCGCCACCCGGCTGGAAATCGTGCTGGGCTGCATGCTGGGCTTCATGATCTTCGCCCTGGCCCAGGCCGCGACACAACTGGCCTTCATGGTGATCGTGCTGGGCATCCACTACGCGGGCAGCCTGCTGCTGGTCTTCCTGGTGGAAGCGCTGCTGGTCATCGTGGCGGTCAACCTGGGCATCTTCCTGTCCACCTTCGCCCACAACGAGTTCCAGGTGGTGCAGTTCATCCCGCTGGTGATCTTCCCGATGGTCCTGCTCTCCGGCATGTTCTGGCCGGTGGAGGAACTGCCCGCTCTGCTGCGCCCCCTGGCCTACCTGATGCCCCTGACCTACGGCAACACGGCCCTGCGCGACATCCTGATCAAGGGCTGGGGACTGGGCGACATCTGGCCGCAGCTCGCGGCCCTGGTGGTTCTGGCCGTGGTTCTGCTGGTCGCTGCTGCCGCCTCCATGCGCCGCGAGGTGGCCTGACGGCATTGCTCATCGGGGGCGGTTCGCACGGCCGCCCCCGCTTTCCTCGCCCAACCCGCGCGGCATCCCCCCCGCCATGCGAATCGTCCCCCTTCCCCTGGCCGGACAAACGTGGTAATGTGGCAGGCTTGTCAGACGGAGTGTGGACCTCCCCTGGAGGATGTCGAGCGTGCAGGACCCTGCCCAATACCTCAAGACCGAGAACGCCAACTACCACCACCTGGTGATGGACATCGCCTGGTTCGGGGTGGGCATGCCGGCCGTGATGAACTTCTTTTCGATGTTCGCCATCAAGCTCGGCGCGACCCCGATCGAGCTGGGCTGGATGTCCGGCCTGCCGGCCATCTTCCTGCTGCTCTCGACCATGCTCAACGACTGGTGGCGCGGCCGCTACCCGGACTCGGTCCGGGCCATCTTTTTGCCGGCGTTCGCCAGCCGGCTGCGTTACCTGCTGTACGCCCTGGTGCCGTTCCTGCCGGCCAGCGTGCAGGTGTTTTCGTTGGTTCTGATTCCGACGGTGTTTGCCATCCCGATCGGCATCTCCGGCGTGATCTTCCTGGTGCTGCTGCGCGAATCGGTCGGCGACGCCCGCCTGACCTCGCTGGTCAGCCGGCGGCTGCTGTTCATGAACGCCGGGATCGCGATCAGCACGATCGTGCTCGGCTTCTGGCTGGAAAAGGCGCCCTTCCCGGCCAACTACCAGATCATGTACCTGGTCAGCTTCGGCGCCCAACTGGTCAGCATGTGGCACGTCAACCAGGTGCGCATCCTGCAACCCACCCCGCCACCCGCCCCGCGCCGCGCCACACGCGAGCCATCGGCGTCCGGCAGCAGCCCGTGGCGCTCCGGGGAATTCCGCCGCCTGGCCCTGGTGCTGACCACGCTCTTCATCGCCGGGTATTCGATCGGCCCGGTGATCCCGCTGTTCCTGGTGCGCGGGCTGGGCGTCAGCGAAGGGTTCGTGGCCGTCTACTCGCTGATGGAGCTGGCGGGCGCGGTCACGCTCTCGGCACTGGCCAGCCGCGTGATTCACCGCTTTGGCCGGCCGCGCACGATCGTCGCCGGTCTGACCGGGACCGGCCTGGCCGCGCTGCTGCTGGCCGCGCTGCCGTCGCTGCCCACCGCCCTGATCGCCGGACTGATCGGCGGCGGCTTCTGGGCGCTGACCGACATCAGCCAGTTCGGCCTGTTCAGCGCCAACACCAGCCCGGAGAACCGGGCCAGCTACACCAAGGCCTACTACCAGCTTTTGTCGATCGCCTCATTCATCGGCCCGATGGTGGGCAGCAGCCTGGCCAACGCCGGGATCAGCCTGGCCCTGGTCCTGTTGCTCGGGGCCGGGCTGCGCTTCCTGGCCGGGGGCGTGGCCTACCGGTTCGCGACCCAGCCCGCCCAGCCCACGGTGGTCTGATCCCGGCGGCCGCCCAGCGGGTTAAGGCTTTGCTTAACCAGACAAATCGTGATATGCCTGTGACTATGACAGGCCAGCCAAGCCGGGGGAATAGACGGACCTGTGGCCTCCTCAACCAACGATGAAACCGCGCTGAACCACCTGGAAGACGCCAACTTTCGCCACCTGGTCGGGGATATTGGCTGGTTTGGCCTGGCCATCCCGGCCGTGGGCAGTTTTTTCTCCGTGTACGCCATCCGGCTGGGCGCGACCGCCCTGCACCTCGGCTTGCTGTCCTCCCTGCCGGCCGTGCTGATGCTGCTCTCCTCCGTCCTGAGTGACCGCTGGCGCGCCCGCTATCCCGATTCGATCAAGGCCGTGTTCTGGCCGACCTTCATCATGCGCGTCCGGGTGCTGTTTTTCGTCCTCGCGCCGCTGCTGCCGGCCGCGTGGCAACCCTGGTCGCTGGTTCTGATCGTCGCCGCCGTGTCCATCCCGATGGGCGTCGCCAATATCATCTTCCTGGTGATGATGCGCGAGGCCATCCGCGAGCACCGCTTCACGGCCATGGTCAGCCGCCGCCAGTTCATCCTGAACCTGTGCGTGGCGGCCAGCACCCTGGCCAGCGGATTCTGGCTGGAACGGGTTGCCTTCCCGCTTAACTACCAGATTCTGTTCGTGGTCAGCTTTTCGCTGATGATGGTCAGCCTGTGGCACGTGGCCCAGATCAAGCCGTTCAACATCACGCCGGAGCCACGGCCCGACCGCGCCGACCCGGAAAGCCGACCCTGGCACTCGCCCCGCTTCCGCACGATGGCCCTGATGGTCGCGGCGCTGTTCATCGGCTTCACGTCCATGCAATCCCTGATCTCGCTGCGCCTGGTCGAGGACCTGGGCGCGGCCGAGGACTTCGTCGCCCTGTATTCGTTCCTGGAGCTGATCAGCGCGGCGACCGGCTCCGCGTTCGCCAGCCGCCTGATCCGGCGCTTCGGCCACCGGCGCGTGGTCCTGGCGAGCATGACCAGCACGGCCACGGCAGCCCTGATCCTGGCCCTCACGCCCAGCCAGATCCTGGCCCTCCCGGCAGCGGTGTTCTCCGGCGGGACGTGGGTCATGGTCGACATCACGCAGTTCAGCTTCTTCAGCGCGCGCACCCCGGCCGAGAAGCGCACCAGCTATTCGCGGGCCTACTTCCAGACGCTGTCGATTGCCACGTTCATCGGCCCGCTGATCGGCAGCACCCTGGCGAACCAGGGCGTGAGCCTGCCGGCCGTGATGCTGGTCGGCGCCGGCCTGCGCCTGGCCGCCGGGATCATCTTCTACCGGCGCGGGGCCAGTTTGGAACAGGCGACGGCGAAATGAGACCAGAGGCCGGAGACCAGAGAAACAGCGTCGAAGCGGCAAGCGTCCAGGCGAAAACAAGGGGGCAGCGATCACCCGCCAGACGCCTTAACTATTAACTAATCACTGAGAACTAATCACTGTCCTTCAGGAGTTTCCCATGCCCACCTCTCTCACCCTGCCCTGGGGCAACGACGCGCTGTCCCTGACGCTGCCGCCGGACTGGACTCTGCTCGGCGAGATGGCCCCCCGGCCGCTGCCGCCGGTCGCGGATATCTCCGCCGCTGCGCGAGATGCCCTGGCCAGCCCGATCGGCCTGCCCCGCCTGGCGGCGATCGCAAAGCCGGGGATGAAAATCGCCCTGGTCGTCGATGACGACAGCCGCCCGACCCCGGTCGGTTGCCTGCTGCCCGCTGTAATCGCGGAGTTGGAAGCGGCCGGAGCCAGCCTGAGCCAGGTGACTCTGATCGCGGCCCTGGGGGTCCACCGCGCCATGACCGGCGCGGAACTGGCCCGCCGGGTCGGACAGGCCATCTTCGACGCGGTCACAATCGTCACCCACGACTGCGACAATCCCGCCGGGCTGGTCCGCCTGGGCGTGACCTCGCGCGGCACACCGGTCGAAATCAACCGGGCCGTGGCGGAGGCTGATCTCGTGATCGGCGTGGGCTGCATCGAGCCGCACATCATCGCCAGCTTCGGCGGCGGCTATAAAAACCTGGTCCCCGGCGTGGCCGGGCGGGCGACCATCGCTCACAACCACACCCTCAACTGCCGCCCCGCGACCTTCAACAGCGTCGGCCAGCCGATCGAGGCCAACCCGATGCGCCTCGACCTGGAAGAAGCAGGCCGGATGGTCCAGGCGTCCGTGTTCATCCTCAACGCCGTGCTGGACAGCGCCCTCCAGGTCGTGCGCATCGTAGCCGGGCATCCGATCGACGCCCACCGGGAAGGCGTCGCCACCAGCGCGCAGATGTACGGCGTCCGAATCCCGAAGCAGGCCGACATCGTGATCACCGACTCGCACCCGATGGACCAGGATTTGCGCCAGGGGGTCAAAGCCCTGGCGAACACTGTACGCGCCACGCGGCGCGGCGGCGTCCTGATCACGTTGATCCGGGCGGAGGAAGGTGTGGGGGTCTTCGGGTTGGCCAATAAGAAGCTGCCCCTCGGCCGGGGCGGGTTCAAATTGCTGGCCCCGGCCCTGCTGCCGCTGGTGCCGCGCCTCAAGCTGAAGGGCATGGGCGAGGAAGACCGCTTCTTTTTGTACTTCGCCCTGCAAGCCATGCGCCACGCCCTGCTGATCTGCGTCGCGCCGACCATCCCGCCCGACGTGCAGGCCAACCTGCCGTTCGTGCAGTTCGTAGACAGCGCCGAGGCGGCCTTGAGCCTGGCCCGGACGCGCTTCCCCGGCCGGGCGGAGGTCCTGGTGTTTCCGCACGGGGGCAGTACCTACCCAATCCTGCCCGCATGAACGCCGCTCTCCGCGACAGGGCGCCGAAGCGGCAGGCGATCCAGGGCGTGTGGAGAATCAGGGCCGTTGCCGACGCGGCCAGGTGCGTTTGCCTTTGGCTGACGGCTAACGGCTGACCGCTGTGTTCCAAGGAGGGCTTTCGATGTTCGATCTACGCTATGCCGAGCCGGCCGACGCACCGGGCATCGTCCGGATCAAGAAAGCGGTCTGGCCGCATGAACGGGCCGACACAACCGCGATCGGCGCGGCCCTGGCCGCGCCCGGCCGGGCAACCCTGGTCGCCGACGAGGACGAGGGCATCAGCGGCTTCGCGGATGGCTTCCTGACGGTGGCCGCCGATGGGGCGCGCCGTTGGGAGCTGGACCTGCTGGCCGTCCACCCGATGGCGCAGCGACGTGGAATCGGGCGGGCGCTGGTGGCAGCCTGCACCGAGGCCGGGCGCGACCACGAGGCCGAGTCCGCGCGCGCCCTGATCAGGACCGACAACATCGCCAGCCAGGAGACGTTCGCCCGCTGCGGTTACGCCCCCGACCCCGTCCCGTGCAGCCTGTGGATCGCCCAGAACGGCGAGGACGATGGCAGCGCCGCCCCGCCCGGCGCGCACCTGATCCCGGTGGTGACGCTCAATTACCGGGGCGTCTGGATCGAGGGCGCGCTGACTGTGGAAGCGTTCCGGGCGGCGCGGGCCATGCGCGCCCGGCATGGCTGGGACAGCGCCGGGGCCGTGATCCGGCTGGAGGACGCCGCCGGGCTGGAAGCAGCCCTGGAGGCCGGATTCATGGCCGTCGGCGATTACCAGTGGTGGATCAAACCGCTGTAAGGCTGGCAGTCGCAGGAGCGGCGCGCTGCCTCGCACCGACGCGAAGCGCCCGGCCGCGCTCAAAAGGATCGCAGCGCGCCCAGGATCAGCGGCTCACACGCCCGCGCCCCGGCGGACAATGTCTCGTCCAGCAGGCGCAGGGCCAGGCTGCGCAGGAAGCCGCGCGTATTGAGGTAGATCGCCTGCCGGCCCGGATCGCTGAAGATCTGGCCCCGGCCCAGGCTGCCCGGCAGCGCGCCCAGCCCGTCCGCCCAGCGTTGAACCACCTCCAGGGGCAGAATCTCGCGGTTCAGGGCGGAGAGCGCCGCCTGAGACAGCCGGTCGTCCTCGTTGCAGAGCAGAAGTTGGTGGGTCGTGGCAACCTTGTGGCCAATCGCCTCCAGAATCCGCGCCAGGTCGTCCGGCGTGGCGTAGCGGCTGAGGGCCAGCTCGTCCAGCAGGTCGGCGGTATGGGCCACGCTGTGCGCCCAGCCCGGCCCGGCCACGTACCCGCGCACGTCCTTCTCCGCTGCCAGATAGCCGATCACCGCGCCGAGCAGATCGCGGACCTCGTTTTCCTTCAGGAACGGGTGATGATGATTGTCGCCGTAGACGATCGCCGCCAGCACCAGCGCGGAGAAGGAGCGCAGGAAGACCGATTCGGTCCCCATCTCGCCGAGGCCGCACTGGAAGTTGCCAACCAGCGGCGCGATCAGCGGGCGCTGGTCGTCGGGCGCCAGCACCCCTTGCACCATCCAGTGGGCCAGAATGCTATAGGCGAAATCGTCGCGAAGCTGCGGATCGGGGCTGCCCAGGTAGCCCACCAGCTCGGCGGTCAGGGCGCGGGCGGTGTGCCCGTCCGGCACGGCATAGTCCGCGTCGATGATGGCCTGGAAGAAAGAGGGTTCCATCCGGTGCGTGTCCTTTCGTCATTGCAAACCGGGCTCCGATCCTATCCGCTTTCCGCCCGGTCAGACACAGCAAAAAAGCGAAACCGCCACGAAAAAGTCCCGCCGCGATTCCGCTCTGCCCATCGTCCCCGCTGAGATGGCTTCTCCGGAGGGCTACTCCGCCGCCTCGAAGCGCCACAGGCTGCCGTTGTAATCGACCACGACCAGCTCGCCCGCTTCATCCTCGCCAAACGAGCTGATCATGCGGCCGGACATGGGCAGGAAGAGGTTGGTCTGCCAGGTTTGCGCCTCGTCGCGGTAGGTGGCCCAGATGTTGCCCGTGCACCAATCCCCGAAGAAGTAGGCCCCCGCCAGATCGGGCAGGGCTTCGCCCCGGTAGACATACCCGCCGGTCACCGAGCAGCCGCCGTCGCTGTGAGCATATTCCGCGATGGGCAGCACCATGCCACGCGGCGCTTCACCGCCGGAATAGGGATGGCTGCCCTCGTAACGGTTCCAGCCGTAGTTGGCCCCGCCGCTGTAGCCCGCCGGTTGGAAGTCGATCTCCTCCCACAGGTTCTGGCCGACGTCGGCCAGGTACAGGTCGCCGGTCGCCCGGTCGAAGCTGAAGCGCCACACGTTGCGCAGCCCGATTGCCCACAGTTCCGGCAGGCCCAGGCCGTTGTCCGAGTAGGGGTTATCGACCGGAATGCTGTAGGCCGCCTGACCTTGCGGCGGCGTGTCCACGTCGATGCGCAGGATCGAGCCGAGTAGCGTCCAGGGGTTCTGGGCATTGCCCTGCGGGTCGCCGGCGGAGCCGCCATCGCCTACGGAGATATACAGGTAGCCATCCGGCCCAAAAGCCAGCATGCCGCCGTTGTGGTTCGGATAGGGCTGGGCGATCGTCAGGAGGACGCGGCGACTGGCCGGATCGGCGCGATCGGGATCGTCGGCGGACACCGCGTATTCGGCCACGATCGTCGTGCCGGCAGAGTCGGTGTAGTTGACAAAAAAGCGGCCGTTCTCGGCATAGTCCGGGTGAAAGGCCAGGCCGAGCAGGCCCTGCTCGGAATAGCCACTGAACTGGGTCACTGTGCCGGACAGATCGAGGAACGGCGTTTCCAGCCGCTCGCCGTCGCGCAGGATGTGAATCAGGCCTTTCTGCTCCACCACGAACAGCCGCCCAGAGCCATCCCCGGCGTGAGTTGCCAGCAGCGGCAGATTGAATCCATCCGCGACCTGGACCAGGCGCACACCGGCCGGATCGGGCGGCGTGGCGCGAGTCGTGACCGGTCCATCCCCCTGGGCGGAGGTGGCTAACACGGGCAGGCACACCAGCAGCATCAGCACAACAAACAGACTCTTTTTCATCTGTCCTATCCTTATCGTAAATCTCGGAACAACCCCGATCATACCGTCCAGTACGCCGCCCTGCCAGTCCGACCAAACCGGGGGAAGGTCAGTCAAAAAACCTCACCGCAGAGAACGCGGAGGACGCGGAGAAAGGCAGATGAAACAACAAAAGCCCGGCGGCTGCATGGCCGCCGGGCTTCTCTCAGTACAGGCTCTTCCTCTGCGTTCTCCGCGCCCTCCGCGGTGAGATTTTTCTTGAGTCGCGCCCCTACCCCACGTAATGGCGGGCGATGGCGTCGACGCGGGCCGCGTAGCCGCCGCCGAACAGGTTCATGTGGACCAGCAGCGGGTAGAGCTGGTACAGCCCGCGCCGCTGCTCGTAGCCGTCCAGGGGATAGACTTCGTTGTACGCGGCGTAGAAGCGCGGCGGAAAGCCGCCGAACAGCTCGGTCATCGCCAGGTCGACCTCGCGGTGACCGTAATAGGTCGCCGGGTCGATCACCACCGGCTGGCCGTCGCGGGTTACCATATAGTTGCCGCTCCACAGGTCGCCGTGCAGGAGCGAGGGCAGGATCGCCCGGTCGTCCAGGAAGACGTCCAGCCAGGACTGGAGCCGGGTCAGCAGGGCTTCGCGCTCCCTGGGCAGGCGGCCGCGCTGGCGGGCTATCTCCATCTGCGCGCCGATACGCTGGTCGCGGTAGAACTCCACCCAGCTCACCGTCTGGGTGTTGGACTGGGGCAGCGAGCCGATGTAGTTATCGGCGTCCAGGCCGTGCCGGTCGGCCGTGGCACGGTGCAGGAGGGCCAACTGGCGGCCCAGCGCCTCGGCGAAATCATCGCTGGCGTAACCGCGCTCGGTGTCGATCCACTCCATCGCCAGATACGCGGGGGTCTCCCCCACCGCGTAGACCTCCGGCACGCGCACCGCCCCGGCCGCGGCCAGGGTGCGCAGGCCATGCGCCTCGGCGCTGAAGAAGTCGGCGTCCGCGCCGCGATTCCACTTGACGAAAATCGCGCGGCCGTCGGCCAGCGTGACCCGCGCCGCCTGGTTGATATCCCCGCCAAAGACCGCCTGATCGGCGCTGACGACCGCCCGGAATTCAGCCTCCAGGGCGGCTTTGAGTGCTTCCGGAATCATCCCCATCTCCCGCCTGTTGTTCGATCAGCCAGGCCAGCAGCCCGGCCGCGCCCGCGTGGATGAGCTGCAAGGCCTCGCCATAGCGATCCGTGCCCAACGGATCGGGCACCTCGGCCAGCCCCAGATCGGGCGCGAAGTCCAGCAGCAGCCGGCATGCAGGCCGCCGATCCTCCCGCGCCAGGAGGCTCTCCACGGCGCGCTGGTGGCGCCGTTCCATGACCACGACCAGGTCCACCTGACGGAGCAGCGCCGGAGTCAGGCGTCGCGCCGCGCCCTGGTGCCGGATGCCATGTTGGGCCAGGGCGGCCAGCGCGGCCGGGGTGACCGGGTCGCCCTCATAGGCGCGGGTTCCCGCCGAACTGACGCTCACCTGCCCGGCCAGCGCGCTCCCGGCGACCATCTGGCGGAAGACCGCCTCCGCCATCGGCGAGCGACAGGTATTGCCCGTGCACACGAACAGCACGCGGCTGATCACAGCGGGTGCTGCTCCCGAATGTGCTGGAGCAGGCCTTCGCACCCCTGGCGCACCAGTGTATAGACCTCGTCGAACTGCCCGCTGTAATAGGGATCGGGCACCTCGTTCTGGCCGGTCTGGGGCGCGAAATCGAGCAGCAGCCCGATGTGCTGGCGGGTCAGGTGGGCCGTCGTCCCCCGGCTGGACGCCATCGAGCGCAGCGCGGCCAGGTTGTCGTGATCCATGCCCAGGATGTAATCGAACGCGCCCAGATCGGCGCGCAGAATCTGACGCGCGCGGCCCTCGTGGCGAATGCCGTGCCGGGCCAGCTCGGCCAGCGTGCCCCGGTGGGCCGGCTCGCCGATGTGCCACAGCCCCAATCCGGCCGAGTCGACCTCGATCCGGTCGCTCAGCCCGGCTTCCGCGACAAGATGCTTGAAAACCGCGTGAGCCATCGGCGACCGGCACACATTCCCCAGACAAACGAAGAGTACCCTGATCATGCTCACTCCCACAAACACAGTGATTGGTTTTCGGTGATGGGTTCTTGGTGAAAGCAGAGGGCGACCTCAACAGCGCAGCCGCCGTGACGCCTGCCAGAGTGTAGCGTCAAGCGGCGGGATCACCAATATAAAAAAAATCTAAAGGATCGCCCACCAGCCCGAGTCCATGTTATACTCAATAGCAAGCATTAATCCATCATATCGAATTCATTCATCATCCACTCTTGACTCATTGAAAGGCGGCCTCTTGAACCGCACCCGCCTGCCCGTCGCCAAGGGCGTGAGCGGCGGCGATGGCAACGTCGGCAAAACCAGCCTGATCCGGCGCTATTGTGATGGCAAGTTCGAACAATCGCGAACTATGACTATCGGCGTCGACTTTCAGACCAAGCTCGTCCAGGTGGGTAATTTCCGGTTCAAGCTGTCGATCTGGGATGTCGCCGGTCAGGATCGGTTCGAGAGCTTCCGCGAGACCTTCTACCTCGGCGCGCACGCCGTCGCCCTGGTCTACGACTGCACCGAGCCGGAGAGCTTCGCCCACCTGGATCGCTGGCGGGCCGAAGTCCTGGGGAACCAACCCGGCGTGCCGATGGCCCTGATCGCCAACAAGGTCGACCTGCGCCCCTGCGTCCCCACCGAGGAGGGCCAGCACTGGGCGCGCCGCCACCGGATGCCCTTCATCGAAACCAGCGCCGCCTCCGGGCTGAACGTCCACGCCCTGTTCGATGGCCTGGCGCACCTGGTCATCAACGAGCCGGCGGTCGTTGGCTAGACCGCGCGTCTCTTCCGTTAGAACAGATAAACCTGAACCGGGACTGGGGTAGCCTTGCGCCAGCCCGGTTTTTTGCTAAGATCGGGCAAACATCTCGCATCCCCAGGGGATGATCGCGTGACCGACCAGCCCGATCCACTCGCCTTCAACCTCGCGCAACCGGACGAGTCCGATGCCGGGCCAGAGGTCGCGTCACGCCGGTCGCCCATCCGGCCCCAGGAACCCACCCAGGCCAAAGAATCCACCCAGCCGCGCGCGCCGCTCAAACCGGCCAAACCCGCCACCGGCCCCCTCCATGACCAGGACGAGACCCAGCCCGATCCGTCGCTGCTGGCGATTTCGGAGCCTGATCCGCAGCTTGCCCTGGAACGGCTGCGCCAGCAGCTTTCCCGCGTGGCCCAGGAATACGCCGAGGGGAACATCAACCGCGCCCAGTTCACGGCCATCTACAACCGCTACAGCGAACAACGGCGCATCATCGAGGAAATCATCAGCCGCGATCCGCAGTCGATGGCCTGGCAAATGGTCGCCAGGCCCGGCCACACGTCGTTTCTGCGGCAGCATTTCGAAGCCCGGCTGGTGTACTACGGCCTGTTCGTGCTCGGCCGGACGGCGCCCCTGCTGGAGCACGGCCCGCGCCCCCCTCGCCCGGAGGACCTGCACCCGGTGCTGCTCAGCCTGCCGGCCCTGTTGCAGGAACGCGGCACGCTCAAACCCGCCCGGCGCCAGGTCGGCCCGGATTGGATGGTGGTCGTGCCGGGGCGGCACACGGTCAGCGTGGGGCTATATACGCTGGAACCGGCGGCCGGCCAGCTTTCCGTCCTGACCGACCTGCACCACGACTTCGAGCGCGCCAATGTCCACGCCCTGGAGCGCGCCGACTTCGCGCTGGAGCAGTACGTCCTGCCCCAGCGCGCCTTGTTCGAGGACTGACCCGCTAATCCGCCGCGGCTGACGCCAGCTTCTCCAACAGGACGCTGGCGGCCGCCAGCCCGGATAGGGCGGCCCCTTCCACCCGCGGCCCGCCGAACGCATCCCCGGCGAACACCAGCGGTGCATCCTCACCCACCACCAGACAGCGCTCCGGATAGATCCGCTCCGGCATGGCATACCGCCAGCGCTTGAGCTGCGCGTCGCGGATCAGCGCCTCCGGCCCCAGGAAAAACGCGAAGACCTGCTCCAGATAGAGGAGCACCTGGTCATCCGCCACGTCCCACCACCGGCGGCTGATCTCCGCCCCGGTCTGGACGGTCAGAATGCAGGCTTCCGGCGAAATGCCCTTGCGCTGGTTATCGGCGATCCAGGTAATTGGCATGTCCGGCCGCTGGATCGCGCCCGGCGCGGGCAGGTACAGCGAGCCTTCCACCCAGAACAGGCCGGTCAGACAGGGCGCATAGGTGATCGCGGACAGGGCCGCCCGGTCATCCAGCGACAGCACCCCATTGACCTCGGCCAGCAGGGCCAGCGCCTGGGGGACGGGAAGCGCCAGCAGCAGCGCCCGGCCGGTGAAAACCGTCCCGTCCGCCGTGGTGGCGGACCAGCCGCCGGGCAACGGCGCCACGCGCCGCACTTCGACATCCAGGCGCACGTCCAGACCGGCGGCCAGATGTTGGGCCAGGACGGTCATGCCGTGGTGGATGGCATAGCGGGGATGGCCGTCCGTTGGGGCGCGATGCAGACTGCCATCGCTCCAGCCGGTCGCCCACTGGAACACCAGCCCGGCCTCGATCCAGCGCCCAACCCAGGCCTGGAATTCCGGCGTGCGCGCCGTGAAGAACTGCGCGCCGTAGTCGGCACGCCCGCCGCCGAGCCGGCGCGTGGCCAGCCGTCCGCCCACGCTTTTGCCTTTGTCCAGCACAACCACCCGGACGCCCTGGCTGGCCAGCTCGTTGGCGGCCATCAGCCCGGCCAGCCCCGCGCCCACGATCAAGACATCCGTCGTCAATGGATCACTCCCCATCCGGCAAGCTCCTGTTCAACAATGGTAGCAGCGTGGTAAGGCGTGTCCCGGCCTGATCGAGGGCTGCCCGCGCCTCGTCAGCGACCGCGGCGGACACTTCGACCTTGCCCCCCTGGCAGACCGTGGTCCACACGTCCGCCGCGTGGTGCAAGCCGCTGATCGCCCGGTTGAGTTCCTCGGCCACCCCGGCCAGTTCCGGGTAAGCGGCCTGATCCACCGAGCGTAACGTCACGAAATAGGGGCGGTCGACTTCGGTCTGGCTGCAATATACCGCCTCACCGGCCTCCAACCGCCCCCAGAGAGCATCCAGAGCCAGCCAGGTGGTGCTGGCGCCTTGGATTTTGGCGACCAGCTCCTGGCGCAGCGCGTCCGGGCTGGAGGCCGGCAGCAGCCGGTCATAAGCCACCAGCCCGGCCAGGGCGAGTCCCGCCAGGCCGCAACCGATCAGGCTGCCGAGCACCAACCAGCGCAGACAGCCTCGCCCGCGCCGCGCGGGCCGGAGCGTCTGATCCGTCGTGCTCAGGGCGCGACCTCCCCCTCGAGCTGGTCGAGCAGCGCGCTGACCTGGTTGAGGGCCGAGATGCCCTGCAAAGCCTGCTGCTGTCCAACCGTGAAGAGCGGCCCAAAGTTGCCGGTGTTGCAGCCCTGCAGGAAGTTGCGCATCGAGTCGCGGGTCAGGGCCACCCCCAGGTTGTAGGTCGTCACCAGGCTGTTCAGGCGTGGATCGGCGGCCGAATCCGCCGGGCGCAGGCCCGCGTAGTCCGCCAGGATCGGGGCTGCGGGATCCATCGCCTGGCGGCATCCGGCCGACTGCCCGGCCGTCTGGATATCCTGCCAGTACTGGGCCAGCAGCGTGGCCTCGCCGCGCGCCCCGATCACGAACTCCAGCCGCTGGCGCAGCTCGCGGATGTAGAACGCCATATCCACGGCCGGGGTCGCCGTCGGCGCCTCGGTCGGTGGAACCGCGCTGGCCGGGGAGACCGCCTCCGTCGTTGGGACGGCCTCGGTGGCGGCCGGCGCGGTCGGCGCGGCCAGGGTGGCCTGCGCCTGGCCCAGGAACTGGTCGCCCTGGTCGAGCACCGCCGCAGCCTGGGAGAGGCGCTGCAAATTCTCGTCGATCGTGCCAGGCAGCGCGCCGGTCGAGCAGACTACCACCCGGTTGTTACTGACCAGCGTCAACTGGTCGATGGCCGCGATCAGGGCCAGGTTGGCCTGGTTGAGCGCCGGCTCGGCGGCCGGATCAATCGTCAGCCCGCGCAGCAGGCTGGCGTCCACCGACTCGCGGGCCGGATCGAGCGCCGTGTTGCAATCCATCGCGCCGCTGGTCTGGTAGGTCTGCCAGGCCGTCCGCTGCTTATCCAGGTCCGCGCGCACCTGGACGGCGCGCCCCTGCAGCAGCGTGAGCGTCTGGGCCGGGTCGACCGGCCGCGTGACCGGGATCACCAGCAGGGCCACGTCGATCAGCACCAGCACCGCGAACACCACCGCCAGCACCACCAGGATACGGCGCAGCAACTCCGGAGTCCAGCGCGGGGCTTTGACCTCGGACGGCTCCGGCAACTCGAAGTTGATCCCTTGATCGAGGCAATCCTTGATCGCCCGAAAGACGCCCAGCGCATCGCGGGCCGCCCGGCGAACTTCCGGCTTCTCGTGCTCGTCCTGGTAGATGGTGTTGATCGACGTGATCACGGACGGGTTGCCGATCTCGGCCAACCACCGGATCGCCTGGATGCGCTTGCGGGGCTGTTCGTGCTCGAGCTGGTCGACCAGCCGCTGGATGATTTCTTCACTCATGGGCGAACTGCTCTCCCGGCAGGTGATAGCAGACAGACAATGCCCTGCCTTAGCCATTGGCACCTATGATACGGCATGTCGGCCATTCAGGAAAGCCAGTTTGACCGGGGTCGCGCGGCAAGGGCGGGCCTGTGGTAAGCTCCAGGCCAGAGACGCCGTACACCCCAAGGAGTCACTTCATGCGCCTGATCGACCTGTCGCAGACCCTCGGCCCGGACATCCCGCGCTTCAGCCAGCAGATCCCCGTCCCGGCCATCAGCCCCTACCTGACCCACGCCCAGACGGCCGCCTCCGGCCGCTACGCCGGGTGCTCGTGCGAGATCAGCGAGGCGCGCTTCATCACCAGCCTGAGCACCTATCTCGACTCGCCGTTCCACTTTGACCCAGGCGGGCCGCGGATTCACCAGCTCCGCCTGGAGGACTGCGTGCTGCCCGGCGTGTGCGTGGATTGCCGCCCGTTGGAGCCGCGCCAGCCCATCCCGGCCACGCTGCTGGATGGGGTCGATCTCGCCGGGAAGGCGGTCCTGTTCTGCACCGGCTGGGACGCGCACTGGGCCGATCCGGAGCGTTACGCCCGCTACCCGTTCCTGACGCGCGGCGTGGCCGAACGCCTGCGCGACGGCGGGGCGCGGTTGTGCGGGGTCGATTACCTGGCGGCCGACGACCAGACCGATCCGACCCGCCCGGTGCATACCACCCTGCTACTCAACCGGATTCTGATCGTCGAGAACCTGACCGGGCTGGCCGCCCTGATCGGGGTGCCCTTCACCTTCCACGCGGCCCCGGTCAAAGCTGCCGGGGCGGCGGCCTTTCCGGTCCGGGCCTACGCCGTGCTGGAATAGCTTAGACACTGGTGTTCTTCTCCCGGAAGTAGACCAGCGTCGTCAGGCCGATCAGCGCGGCCCAGACGCCCGCCGCCACGCCCAGGTGCAGCACGCGCCACACCGTCGGCAGGTGCAGCCAGATCTGGATCGCCCCAATCAGGGCCTGGGCCAGGAACAGCCCGATCAGGGCCAGCGCCCAGCGCGCGATTAGCGGGCGGGCGGACCGCCCGCGCAGCACGATAGCCGCCACCCAGATCACGACCGCGCCGACGGCCGCCACCGACAGGCGGTGGATCATCTGGAGCAGGGCCGGGAACGCCGTCTGGCCGGTCGGGACAAGCTGGCCGTTACACAGCGGCCAGTCCGGACAGGCGAAGGATGCCCCCTCGCCCACCACGACCGCGCCCGTGGTCAGCAGGACGAACAGCAACGGCACGCTCACCAGCAGCAGCGCCAGGCTGCGGGGCGGCAGCGCCTCGCGCTCCAACCCGGCCGGACGGTTGGCCGCCAGAGTCATCACGATCGAAGCGGCGAAGATGATCAGGGCCGTGCCGAGGTGGATGGCGACCGTCAGCGGCTCCAACTCGGTGTAGACCACGATCGCGCCCAGCACGAACTGAAGCGGCAGGACGACGATCATGAGCGTGGCCGGGCCGATGATCCAGCGCTGGCGGCGGTGGTCGCGCCAGGCCATGATCAGCGCGCCCAGGATCAGCAGCCCGCCGATCCCGGCCACGAAGCGGTGGCTGAACTCGATCAGCGAGGTTGTCTCCGGCGGCGGCAGCACCTGGCCGTAACACAGCGGCCAGTCCGGGCAGCCCAGCCCGGAGCCGGTTACCCGCACGATGCCGCCTACCACGATCAACAGCCAGATCCAGAATGTGGTGAGCAGGCTGAACCGCCCAAACAGACGCGCGCCGGCCTGCCGGGAAGAGGTTGAGACAGGTGGATTGGTCACGGCTACCATGACTCCCTTACCAGACCGCCCGCCAAAGGAACGGGGTATACTTACTGTTGACCACAATCGTCTTGATTGGACACGCATTATAACGCAGGATTATCGGGCTTCACCCGGTATCAGGAGCAGGCCATGACCGTCCTCAGTGTCAACCCAGAAGGCTACCAGTACACGCTGGCCGACGAAAACAGCGAGGCCGACCGGGCCGCCATCCAGATCGCCATGAAGGCTTACAACGACGAAAGCAACAAGCATTTCCGCCTGGCCCGTCTGCCCGGCCAGACTCCCCAGCCGCTGGATATCTTTCTGCGCAACCCATCCGGGGAGATCATGGGCGGCGTGACCGGCCGGACCGTGTGGGACTGGCTTTCGATCGACGATCTGTGGGTGGCCGCGCACCTGCGCGGGCGCGGGTATGGCAGCGAGCTGCTGCGTTATGTCGAAGCCATCGCCCGCACCCGCGGCGGCGCGCACGTGGAGATGAAGACCTTCAGCTTTCAGGCCCGCGGCTTCTACGAAAAATATGGGTATCGCGTCGTCGGTGAGTTGGAAGGCTACCCGCCCGGCGCCAGCCTGTATTGGATGCGCAAGGATTTGCTGTAGCCCGCACATACAAAAAGACGCCCGGCGTCGGCCGGGCGTCCAGAGATCAGACCTGGGGCATAACGTCAGCGCGCCTGGGCCGGAGCATTTCCGGCGTCCCGGCGGGAAGAGACCGAATGAACCGGGATCGGGTAACGCTGGCCGCCGGCGCGAGTCATGACCGCCGCGCCCAGCCCCCAGCTTGCCAGCACCAGGCCCACCAGCAGGTACAGCACGATCGTCCACGAGCTAACCGCCAGCAGATGCACGGCGAAGGTCAGCGCGAACGCGCCCAGGCTGGCCCCCGTGATCGGATTGAAACGCCGCACGTTGGCCTGGTGCATCAGCCAGACCCCAACGGGCAGGCTCAACCCGGTCCAACCCAGCACCGCCAGCAGCGCGAGCACGAGCCAGCCCAGCCCGACCACCGGCACCAGGCAGAACGTCACGACCAATACCAGCGAGACGATCACCAGCCCGGTCAGCGCGCCGCCCACCAGGACCGTCGCCCCGCCCACCACCAGGGTCGGGATGGGGGCGGCCAGCAGGGCATCGCTCACCCGGCGGACACGGTACGGGATCACGATCATGGTCAGCGCCGCCAGGGCGGCCGCCAGCAGAGAGACCCCGATCCCGACGCCAAAGCGCTGGAGGGGTGTGCCGCCTGGAGTCAGATCGACGCCATTTTCACCGAGATTTTCCGTCAGGAACGCATCCAGGTCGAAGTCGCCCCAGTCGCGCCGCGTCGGGTCGAACGACGGGGGCAGGATTCCGCCCAGCGCGTCGCCCATCCCTTCACAGTTCCGCGACAGCTCGCTTTCGATGATCGCGCCCCGATCGGTGATGGACGGCGCGCACAGAGCCGCGTCCCCGCCGATGGAGGTCCCTTCGGCCAGCACGATCGAACGGCCCAGCGCCACCACGTCGCCCTCGACCGTGCCCCGCAGCGTGATCGCGTCGGCCATCAGAAGGGCGTCGCCCCTCACGAGGCTACCCGCGTTGAGCGTGATCCTCCGGCCGGCCACGAAAACCCCGTCGACCTGCTCACCGGACTGAAGCTGATAGGCTTCCACGAACACCGGGCCGCCCTGGGCCTGGGTCACCGCCGCCGGCACAAAAAGCGCCGCCGCGCAGACCAGCCCGGCCAGCCCCAGCGCCCACAGCCAACGACGCCACGTCATGAGCCACTCCCCACGAACTGCACCGGGACGATGACCGTCTGCGGGCGGTTCTGCGTCTGGAAGTACCAGACTGTCCAGGCCCAGACCATCAGCATCGGGATCACGGTGAGGACCATCAGCGGCCCGACCGGCGCGGTCGCCACCAGGTCGCCCAGCCCGCGCAGCAGCGAGCCAGCCGCCCCGGTGATCGTGCCCAGAGCATGCACCAACCCGGCGAGCAGCGCAGTCAGCGCGCCGGGTTGGGCAAGGGCCGGAAAGGCGACCAGGGACAGAAATAGAACCACCGGCAGGACCAGCAGCACCGGCAGGACCAACCCCCAGATGAAGAGACGCGGACGGCGGCGCGGCGCATAGGCCAGGTGTTCCTCGGCCGCGATGCGGGCCATGACCTTCGCGGCGAAATCCGGTGCGGGAGCCACCATCTGTGGCTGGCGGAACAGGTCATCCACCCGGCGCAGCCGCTCGAACATCGCCTTATCATCCGGCTCGTCGTCCAATAAGGACTGGAAAGCCAGCAATTCGGCAGCGGTGAGCTGTTCGTCGAGCGCGCGGTTGAGCCTGTCTTGTTTGGGTGAGAGCGCCATCTTAGGATCCCTCCATGGCTGGCTTCATGGTCCGGGCGTGGGGTGAGGCCGGGGCGGGATCGAGCAGGGAAGCCAACGCCTGCCGTGCCCGGAACAAACGACTCTTGATAGCCGACTCGGTTGTATCCAGCGCTTCGGCGATTTCGGTGTAACTCATATCGTACCAGTAGCGCAGGACGACAACCGCCCGATAATCAGGCGGAATCTGTGCGAGCAACTCTTGCATCATCCTTGATCGTTCCCCATCGAGATAGCTTTCCTCCGGACCAGGCTCCGAGCTGGTCAGGGCGGGATGGGGCATGACTCCCTCTTCTTCATCGATCGATAACCAGCTCAGCCGGCGCTTGCGCAGCCGGTCAATACAGTGATTGGACGTAATCGAAAGAAGCCAAGTCTTAAAAGAACGTTCTGTATCGTAGCGTTCCAGATTCGCATAAGCGCGCACAAACGCTTCCTGCGCGGCATCTTCCGCCTCGGTTGGGTCGCCCAGCATGCGATATGCCAGGTTGAACACGGGCCGCTGATAAAACTCAACCAGTTGGCCAAAGGCCACCTGATCCCCCCCCAGCGCCCCCCTGACCCACTGCTGGACCATGGGTGCTTCATCGGACACGAGAATGTCTCCTGAACCGCGTGTGACTACCTACCTTTACTATACGCACGATTGCCAGCCGGGTTGCAGCGATATCGAAAATCCTCTTTGGGCAGTTTGCCCCAATTTCCAACCCGGCCATCCAGCCGGCTCGAATCTTATGTTGTTCTGATATCATCTGGTCTATAATGGCGTTGACGCTCGGAAGGAAAAGGACTACAATCCTGAATGCGGGTTTCCGCGAAACAAGTCCAATCAGAGGGTTGTCGTATGCCTGTCTACACCTATCAATGTGATGAATGTGGTGTGCGGTTTGAGGCCAAGCAGCACTTTTCCGATGCCCCGATTTCCGTCTGTCCGGAATGTGGCGGCGCGACTCACAAGGTCATCGGCCCGGTGGGCGTGGTCTTTAAAGGCTCCGGCTTTTACGTGAATGACAGCCGGTCCAACAATTCGGCCCTGAGCAAGCCCCGCAAGGACGGCGAGTCCAACACCTCCAGCAAGACCAAGACCTCGGAAAGCAAACCGGCCGAGACGAAAGCCGCCAGTTCGACCGATTGACCGGCGTGCCTCCCCATTCCAAAGACAAGACGACCCATCCAGGTCGTCTTTTTTTGGGGGACGTGTCGGACAGGCTTAGAACTGAAAACCCGGCGCGGAGCGCAAAATCCGCTGGTTGTAGTTCGTGACATATTCGAGCAGGCGCTCGTGGAGCTTGGCCCAATCGTCGCTGTCCAGAATCTCGCGCATCTGATCGAGGTCTTCGTTGACGATCGCCGTCGTGATCTGCGGGCAGTCCCCGTAGACGGCATACCAGGCTTCGCGTGGCTGGAGGCCCATCCGGGTGATGCCCGGCACCCACTCGCGCACCACGAACTCAAAATACTGCTGGTCCTGGCCTGGCTTGATGTCCCAGGTCAACATCAACTTATATTCCACCCCACTCTTCCCTTCCGCGCCGGGCGCGTCGCTGTTCTCACCGTCCAGCCCCGGTCCGGGCCGTTACTGTTGCGGTTCCAGCACGATCACCTGCGTCTGCACCTCTTCCAGCGCCGAGGGTGCCACGCGGAGCAGTGGCTCCGTCTGAGCCTTGCTGATCCCCATGACCTTGAGGAATCGATCCAAATCGTCCAGCTTGAGCGTGCAGCCGGGCGTCTGGTAGTGCATCGGGATGACAATCTCCGGCTCAATCAGGCTGATCACCTCGGCCGCCTGGGCCGCGTTGAGGCTCTTTCCCCCACCAATCGGCACCAGGGCCACGTTGACCGTGCCAAACGCGTCGATATCCGCCTGGCCGGGCACATGGTCCAGATCGCCCAGATGGAGGACGTTGATCCCATCGAAATCGAACAGGTAGACGACGTTCGGCCGCTGCGGCTGCTCAGGGTTGTGCATCGCCACGCCGATCACGAACACGCCGCCGATTTCGTACTCGCCGGGCCGTTCAAGGATTTTGGTCGAGGGAGGCCAGACCGCCCGATTGGCATGACCGGGAGCGTCGTGGCTGATCGTGACAATATCGGCTCGCAGCTTGGGGAACTGGTACCCCAGCCCGCCGTTGTAGGGATCGGTCACCACCGCCGCTTTGCCGCGTTCCATCAGTCGAAAACAACTCAAACCGTACCAGGTGATTTCCATGTACTGCCCTTCTGTTTTCTCAAACAAACTCGCCTCAACAAACTGGATGAGATTATACCGAATGGACCGGACCGTTGCTAGAAAAGAGGCCACGCGGCCTCGCCGTGCGACGAGGCCGTGCGGCGTTGCCGCGCAGAAGCCAGGAGACCAGAGAAAAACAACTTCGAAGTGGCAGCCGTATCATGCGCGCCGGGCAGGGGTGAGTCACTGACCCGTCCGCTGCGCATGGCGCACGCCAGGGCCGGATATACCCTCCCTGGCCCCTCGATGCCTGGCCCCGGCGCGACGATGTAGGGCGCGCTGTTGCAGGAACGCGGCTGTCCGCTATAATCCACCCACTCGTGACGTGAGGAACCCCGGCATGTCCATCGCTGACGAGATCAAAGCGCGTCTGGACCTGGTGGCTTACATCTCAGAGACGGTTCCACTCAAGCGGGCCGGACGCACCTACAAAGCCCGCTGTCCCTTCCACCAGGAACGCACGCCTTCCTTTGTCGTTTTCCCAGAAACTCAGACCTGGCGCTGCTTCGGCGCATGCGGCGAAGGCGGCGATATCTTTGGCTTTGCCATGAAACAGAACGGCTGGGACTTCAAGGAAGCCCTGGCCCAACTGGCCGAGCGCGCCGGAGTCGAGCTGACACCCCTCACCCCGCAGCAAAGCGCCGAGGAAGCCACCACCGAGCGCCTGCTGGGCCTGCTGGACGAAGCCAGCCGCTTCTTCAACCGCCAGCTCCGCGAAGCGCCGGAAGGCGAGGAAGCGCGCGCCTACGTCGAGCGCCGCAAGCTGAATGCCAGCACGATCGAGGCTTTCCAGATCGGCTACGCGCCCGACGGCTGGCAGCACGCCATCAACCACCTGACCGAGTTGGGCTACAGCGTCCCCGACATCATCGAGGCCGGGGTCGCCATCCGCAACGAGCAGGGCCGCGTCTACGACCGCTTCCGCCACCGCCTGATGATCCCGATCCGGGACGGGCGCGGGCGGGTGATCGGTTTCGGCGCACGCGCCCTGCGCAAGGAAGATCAACCCAAATACCTCAACTCGCCGCAAGGCCCGCTCTTCGACAAATCCAAGACTCTTTTCGCGCTGGATATGGCCCGCCGCGAAATCCGCGAGACCGAGACGGCGATCATCGTTGAGGGCTACATGGACGCCATGCAGGCCCACCAGGCGGGCTTCCGCAACGTGATCGCCCAGATGGGCACGGCCCTGACCGATGACCAGCTTCAAACCCTGCGCCGCTATGCCGACCGCCTGATCCTGGCCCTCGACCCCGACGAGGCAGGCGCCAGCGCCACCATGCGCGGCCTCAACGTCGCGCGCGAAAGCCTCAACCAGGCCGATACCGCCCTGCTGGGGCCGGACGGCTCGATGCGCGCCGCCAGCCGGATGGGGATCGACATGCGCGTGATCGTGATGCCGGAAGGCCAGGACCCCGACGATCTGATCCGCGACCATCCGGAGCAGTGGCTGGGGCTGGTGCGCAATGCCGAGCCGGTGGCCGATTACGTGATCCGGGTTGGCACGGCGGGCCTCGACCCGGCCCGGGCGACGGTCTTCGAAAAGGAGAAGATCGCCCGCGGCCTGCTCCCCCTGCTGACCGCCACCGAAAGCGACCTGCACCGGGAAGCCAACGTCCAGAAGCTGGCCCTGCGCCTGCATCTCTCCGAGAAGCGGCTGATGGAGATTGCCGTGGAAAGCCGCCAGGCGATGGCCCCACGCCGGACAACCGATCCCCGGCTCCGCCAACGCGGCCGGACGGCGGGCATGGACCAGGCCGCGCGCGAATGGCGGCGGCCGCAGCCGCCCGCGCCGGAGACGCCGCGCCCGCCCGTTGCTGACGAGCCGCCGCCCTTCGACTGGGAAGAAGGCCCGCCGCCCGATTACGAGGCGGAACTTCCGCCGGAAGACGATGACCTGGAGAGTCCAGCACCGCCAGAGTCCGCGCCGGTCCGCCCGGGCCCCTGGCAGCCCCGCCCGGCCAGCCAGCAGGAAGCCTACTGCCTGAGCATCCTGCTCCACCGGCCGGAGCTACTCTACCAGGTCAACCGCGCCTTCCGCGAAATCGCGGAGCACGCCCAGACGCGCTTCGCCGATCCCACCCGCCGCGCCTTTTTGCAGCAGGCGCTGGCCTCGCTGGCCGCTGAGGATTTCCGCGAGCCCGGCCACCAGGCGATTATGCGCGCCCTGGGGGACGCGCTCAACCAGGACGCGATGGAGCCGCTCCAATACGTCGAGGTGATCGTCGGCCCGGCCCTGCGCCCGCAGATCGAGGCGCTCCAGCGCCTGTATGCTCCGCTGAACGTCTTTCAGGAGCGCCTGCGCGACCCACTGCGCTCCGAGCTGCATTCGATCCAGAAGCAGATGCAGCGCGAGGGGCGGATCACCCCCGGTCCGGAAAGTGAGTTGATCGACAAAGCGTTCACCCTCCGGCGCGTCCGGCTGGTGAGTGACAACGAGGAGCTGCGCTTCCTGATCCAGGAAGCCAGCCCGGAGGAAAAGCCGCGCTACCAGGATGTGTTGGACGCCAACGACGCCGCGATCATTCACCTGGATCGCACCCTGCGCCAGCGCGCCAGCCTGGCACAGAGCTAAGTGGTGCATCCGACAAGTAAGCATCGCAAAGAACAGGCATCTGTAGGGGCG
>CAZHMJ010000023.1:0-6367 GCA_964533805.1 uncultured Anaerolineae bacterium
TCAGAGGATAGAGCGTTGCCCTCCGGAGGCAGAGGCCCAGGTTCGAGTCCTGGTAGGGACGCACCCAAGGTCGCCACACCGGCGGCCTTTTTGTTTGGCTGTTCGCTCTTAGCTGTTGGCTCTTGGCTTAAAGCCAGGAGCGCTTTGTTATCGGGGAGTATTTCGGGCTACGGAAAGGGAACAACGCCTGTGGGGTCTGGGCTAAAAGCCAACAGCGCCTTTTGTTTCTGCCCTATAAAGGGGGAAGAGCCGCCCTGCGCCTGGGCGACTCTTCCTGGAGAAAGGAGGCACACACCATGTCCGCTCAAAAAGGCCGTGTTGTGAGCTTGATCTAAATGTACACCCTTTTTGAAGGCGTGAAATAAAAAAAATCTAAATTTTGTCTCAATAGCGCCGCCAGTCATAAATCCCCATTTCTGTCCCTGCGTCTGTACAAATTGCCCAACGAACTCCAGACTTTTTCGTCATGATATCTGAATTTTTTACGGTGTATTGACTCTCCCTTCCGGTCTTGTTACCCTGATGGACAGAATAGCGTTCTATCGGAGATGAAGTCAGTCATCATGACCATCCTGAGTCTAGCCGCCAGCCTGCTTTGCAGCGAGATCCGCCGTCCTCGCCGTAGCCCTCAGACCGCTCAGGTCTGGTAGGGAGCTTGCTGCTGGCTGGAGACTGACCGCCTGCGCACACCCACCCCCGGACCTGAACAAGGCCGGGGGTTTTTTATTCTCGAACAGGGAGAAACACACCGCATGTCAGACACGATCACCGTTGGGATTTACGGCGCCGCCGGGTACGCCGGGCAGGAGCTGGTCGATCTGCTGGCCGTCCATCCCCAGGCCGAACTGAGCTTCGCCACCTCCAATCAGGACGCCGGGCAGCCGGTCCCCGGTACGGCGCTGACCTACACCCCCCACGACGCGGCTCCGCTGGAGAGCGTCGATGTGATCTTTCTGGCGATGCCCCACGCGGCCTCCGCGCCGCTGGCGGCCCGCGCCGCCGCCGCCGGGGTGAAGGTGATCGACCTGTCGGCCGACCTGCGGATGAGCACCCCCGAAGCCTACGAAGCCTGGTATGGCCTGCCCCATCCCAACCCGGAGCTGCTGCCGGTGCCCTACGGCCTGCCGGAACTCAACCGGGCCAACCTGGCCTACGCGCCGCTGATCGCCAATCCCGGCTGCTATCCGACCGCGACCCTGCTCGGCCTCTTTCCGCTGCTGGAGAGCCACGCCCTGGCCCCGGATGCCCCGATCTTCGTGGACGCCAAGTCGGGCGTCTCCGGCGCGGGCAAGGCCCCCAAGGCCAACACCCATTTCGTGGAAGTGTTCGGCAACCTGTCGCCCTACAACGTGGGCCGGACGCACCGTCACACCGGCGAGATCGAGCAGGAGATCGCCAAGGTCGACGACACGACCGGGCCGTTGATCTTCAGCCCGCACCTGCTGCCGGTCGACCGGGGCCTGCTGGCGACGATTTACGTCCAGCTCAAGGCCCCGTGGAGCGCCGCCGAAGTTCAGGCGCTCTACGAGGACTGCTACCGCGACGAGCCGTTGATCGACGTGTTGCCCGCCGGCCAGCTTGCCACGCTCAAGCACGCCGTGCGCAAGAACAACTGCGCGATTTCCGTCACCGTGCCGACCGAAAAAACGGTCGTGATCGTCTCCGTGATCGACAACCTGCTCAAGGGCGCCGCCAGCCAGGCCATCCAAAATCTGAATCTGATGTTTGGCCTTCAGGAGACCCTCGGCCTCCTGAAATGTTGAATTTTGAATGCTTAATTTTGAATTGAAGGCGGCCGATGGCGGGCAATCCCGTGCAGGACAAGAGTTACCAGTTCGCGCTGACCACCATCCGGCTTTACAAGGTCTTGCGGGATAAACAGCAGTACGTCCTTTCCAAACAGCTTTTGCGGAGCGGAACCAGCATCGGGGCCAACGTCGAAGAGGCGCTGGCCGGGCAAAGCCGCCGCGATTTTCTGGCCAAGATGGCCGTCGCCAGCAAGGAAGCCAGGGAAACCCATTACTGGCTGCGCCTGCTGAGGGACTCGAAGCTGGTCGACGTGAACGTCAGCGCCGAGCTTGATCAAATCGAAGAACTGATCCGAATTCTGACCGCCATCGTCAAGACGACAGGGGAGCGGGACTGATGAACACCAATTCAAAATTCAACATTCAAAATTCAAAATTATCTTCAGCACCGTTGGTGCTGAAGATTGGCGGCAACGACATCGATAGTCCCGCCTTCCTGGCGGCCCTGGCCGAGTACGTGACCGGGCTGGATACCCCGGTCGTGATCGTCCACGGCGGCGGCAAGGAGATCGGCCAGCTTCAGGAGAAGATGGGTCTCCAGGCCCAGTGGGTGGACGGCCTGCGCGTCACCGACGCGGCCACCCTGGCCGTGGTCGAGATGGTGCTGTGCGGCAGCGTCAACAAGCGCCTGGTGCGCCAACTGATCGCCGCCGGGGTGGACGCCGAGGGCCTCAGCGGCACGGATCGCGGCCTGATCCGGGCCACCAAGCTGGTCAACCCGCACGGTGACCTGGGCCGGGTGGGCGAGGTCACGAATGTGCGCGGCGAGGTGCTGCTGGGCATGCTCGCCCAGGGCATCACCCCAGTGCTGGCTCCCCTGGCGCTGGGCGAGGATGGCGAGCCGTTCAACGTCAATGCCGATCACGCGGCGGCGGCGGTGGCGAAGGCCATCGGCGCGACCCGGATCGTCTTCCTGACCAACGTCGGCGCGGTGCTGGTCGATGGTCTGCCGCAGGCTCAGATCGGCGCGGCCCAGGCCGAGGCCCTGATCGCGGATGGCACGATCAGCGGCGGGATGATCCCCAAGGTGCGGACAGCCCTCCACGCGGTCGAGGTCGGCGTCCCCCAGGCCGTGATCACCAACCTGGCCGGGCTGGCGTCCGGGGGCGGCACCGTCTTCACCGGCCAGCCGGAAGCCGCGCCCGTCATCCTGTCGTGGATGGCCCAACCCGCCGCGCTCCAACCGGCGCTGCCGTAGAGTAGAGGCAAGAGACAAGAGGCAGAAGGCAAGAAAAAGCGTCGAAGCGGCAAGCGCCAGGCTAAAAACGAAAAGGCGCGCTGCCTTTGGCTGACCGCTGAAAGCTGAGTGCTGAAGGCTGTTTTTGAGGAGAGCATGATGGCGTTCACAACCACCCAAACCGATGCGCGGACGATCATGGACCTGGAAGCGCGGCATGTCGTGCACAGCTACGCCCGCGCGCCGTTCGTCCTGACGCACGGGGAAGGGGTGTACCTGTACGACAGCGACGGCAAGCAATACCTGGACATGGTGGCCGGGATCGCCGTCAACGCGCTGGGGCACGGCGACCCGGAACTGGCCGCCGCGATCGCCCAGCAGGCGACCCGGATGATCCACGTCAGCAACCTGTACCACACCGCCCCGCAGGCCGAGCTGGCCGCCAGGCTGTGCGAGCTGAGCTTCGCCGACCGGGTCTTCTTCAACAATTCCGGCTCGGAAGCCAACGAAACCGCGATCAAGTTTGCCCGCAAGCTGGCCCGCACGCGGGGCATCGGCAAGAACAGCGACTCCGGCAAGACCCAGATCGTGGCCTTCACCGATGGCTTTCACGGCCGGACGATGGGCGCGCTGGCCGCCACCCCGCGCGAAAAGTACCAGGCCCCCTTCCGGCCGCTGATGCCGGATGTCGTGGTCGCGCCCTTCAACGACCTGGACGCCGCCGCCAAGCTGATCTGGCCGGGCACCTGCGCCGTGATCGTCGAGCCGCTGCAGGGCGAGGGCGGCATCCATACGGCCACGCCGGAATTCCTGCAACTCCTGCGCGAGCGCTGCGACCGCTTCGAGGCGACCCTGATCTTCGACGAGGTGCAGTGCGGCGTCGGCCGGACCGGCACGCTGTGGGCCTACGAAGCGGCCGGAGTCACCCCGGACATCATGACCCTGGCCAAGCCGCTGGCGGGCGGGCTGCCCATCGGCGCGGCGCTGGTCACGGAGCAGGTCGCCAGCGTGATCGAGCCGGGTGACCACGGCAGCACCTTCGCCGGTGGGCCGCTGGTCACGACCGCCGCCCAGGTGGTGCTCAACCGGATCAGCCAGCCGGGCTTCCTGGCGCACGTCCGGGAGGTGGGCGCGTATCTCCAGGAACGTCTCGAAGAGCTGAACTCGCCGCTGATCCGCGAAGTGCGCGGGCGCGGCCTGATGCTCGGTCTGGAGCTGACCATCAGCGCCCAGGATGTCGTCCAGGCCGGATGGTCGCATGGCCTGCTGCTGGTCAACGCCGGGCCGAATGTGGTGCGCCTCGTGCCGCCGCTGATCCTCCAGAAATCGCATGTCGACGAACTGATCGACAAGCTGCAACTGATCCTGAGCGGCCTGCAAGCCGCCTGAACTGATCCAAAGGGGAACCCTGTACGATGATCGACTTTCAAACCGCGCTCCAGCCCGCCACTTCGACCAATGGATCGGGCATCAGTCCCGTCCAGACCGCCGTGACCGCCGTCCCTGGCTTCCAGGCCGCGGGCGTGGCCTGCGGCATCCGTAAATCGGGCCGTCTGGACCTGGCCCTGATCGTCGCCGACCAGCCGTGCGCGGCGGCGGGCGTCTTCACGACCAACCTGGTCAAGGCCGCCCCGGTCGTGCTCGACCAGGCCCATCTGGCCGCCAGCGCGGGCGCGATCCGCGCCCTGGTGATCAATTCCGGCGTGGCGAATGCCTGCACCGGGGCGCAGGGCATGGCCGATGCCGAGGCGACGGCTGGGCACGTGGCCGGGCTGCTGGGCTGCGCGCCGGAGCAGGTCCTGGTCATGTCCACCGGCGTGATCGGCCTGAACCTGCCGATGGGCAAGATCACGGGCGGGGCCAGCGCGGCGGCGGAGGTCGTCCACCTCGACGGCTGGCAGGACGCGGCCCAGGCCATCCTGACCACCGATACCTGCACCAAGCAGGCCCAGGTCACGGTCGAGACTGCTCAGGGGACGTACACCATCGCCGGGATCAGCAAGGGGTCGGGCATGATCGCGCCCCACATGGCGACCATGCTGGGCATCCTCGCCACCGACGCCGCGATCGGCGCCCCGCTGCTCCAGCAGGCCCTCGGCGCGGCCAACGGCACGACCTTCAACCAGATTGTGGTCGATGGCGACATGAGCACCAACGACTCGGTCGTGGCCTTCGCCAGCGGCGCAAGCGGCGTCGAAATCACCGAGGATTCCGGCTTCGAAACCTTCCAGAAGGCGCTCGGCAGGGTCTGCGAGGCGCTGGCCAAGGATATCGTGCGCGACGGCGAAGGGGCCAGCCGATTCATCACCCTGCGCATCACCGGCGCGCCGAGCGAGGTCGCGGCCCGCCAGGTGGGGATGACCATCGCCACCTCGCCCCTGGTCAAGACCGCGTTCTACGGCGCGGACGCCAACTGGGGCCGCATCCTGGCCGCCGCCGGGCGGGCGGGGATCGCCTTCGACGCCGATCGACTGGCGCTGTCGATCGCCCCTGGCGAGGACGCGCATCTCTCCGGCGACGCGGGCTGGCTGCAACTGGTGAACCAGGGCGCCCCGCTCAACTACAGCGAGGAAGACGCCGGGGCGATCATGGCCTACCCGGCGGTGACGGCCTGGCTGGACCTCGGCGCGGGGGAGGCGACCGCCACCATCTGGACCTGCGACCTTAGCCACGAGTACGTCACGATCAACGGCCACTACCGGACGTAATGTAGGGACGGGTCACCGACCCGTCCGGTTCTCCACGAGGATCACAAGGGGTGCAAACCGCGCCCCTTGTGTGCCCAGACTCCGGCGGCAGAGCATCGCGAGTCAGCCAGCCCGGCCCGGCTCGCCGGCGATGGCTACAGGATGATCCCAAAGACGACCACCGCCGCGACGGCCACGACGAGGCAGATCACCCCGACCAGCGTGACCTCCCGTTCCCATTGGGGCGTGCGCTGGTCGGCTTTGTACCCCAGCTTCTGCCGAATCTCCAGATCCCACTTCCACAAGGTGTCTTTGCCCCAGATGCAAAGAACGCCAGACACCACCAGAATGACGACGGCGATAACCAGCTTCGGACTGAGAGACATGCGTGTCGGACTCCCTCTGAGGAAAAGTGCCGGTATCCAGGCTGCGGCAGACCATCGCGCCTTTTCTGGTTGCGCCGCCTCTTTGGGCCTGTTTTGACCTGGCGCTTCGACGCTTGCCGCTTTGCCGCTGTTTCTGCCGGCCGCTACGTGAACATCGGCTCCAGGCCCAGGGCAGCCAGCCTCGGCTCCAATTCGGCCTGGGTCGTGCCCGGCTGGAAGCGGCTGGCCGCGTCCAGCACCTTGGGCAGCAGGTGGATGTCGGCGATGGTGTTGACGAACACGTCCGGGTTGGCCAGCGCCCAGTGGACG
>CAZHMJ010000023.1:6377-9439 GCA_964533805.1 uncultured Anaerolineae bacterium
TCAGTGGCTCGTACCAGGAGGCGTGGGTGTGCGGCTTGCTGCCCCATGGCCCGCGCTGGATGGTCTTGATCGCCTGCACGGCGACGTTACGCTCCTTCGCCACCTGGAACAGGCGCGCCACGTCGGCGGCGTACCGCGGGTTCTGGAGCATGATGTAGTTGTACGGCAGCAGGATCGTGTCGAAGTCGAAGCGCTCCAGGCTGCGCAGGTGCATCCGCGCCACGCCGATGTCATGCCCGGTCACGCCCAGGTAGCGCACGATTCCCTGGTCGCGGGCCTTGACGAAGGCTTCCAGCGCGCCGCCGGGGCCCATCGCCGTCTCCCACTGGGCCGGGTCGACCAGGTAGTGCATCTGCCACAGGTCGATGTGATCGGTTTGCAGCCGCTGGAGCGACAGGTCGAGGTGGTGCATCGCGCCGTCGTAGGTGCGTTCCTCGGTCTTGGTCGCCAGGAAGAAGCGGTCGCGGTAGCGCGCGATCCAGGGGCCGAGGCGCTGTTCGGCCTTGCCGTAGCTGTTGGCCGTGTCGATGTGGTTGAGGCCGTGGTGGAGCACGATCTCCATCGTCTCGTCGGCCTCGTCCTGGGTCACGTCGTAGAACGCCGCCGCGCCGAACAGCGTTCGGGTGCTGAGGTGCCCGGTTCGCCCAAAGGGACTGGTCGGGATCATCGTTCGCTCCTTGTGCCTGAGTCTCCACGTCTACCTGTATCTTAATGCGGACTTCGCCGCCCTGACAAGGACAAAGGTGGTGATTGGTCGTTGGTGATTAGTTCTTGGTAAAAGCGGTGCCGTGTGATCGAGCCAGGCACACCACCTGACGAGCAACCACTAAAAAACCAATCACCACGAACCAATCACCGATCACCGCTTCACCCCGTTTGGGCGGAGGGCCGTGTCGGTTTATACTGGACGGACACCTTCGGATGACCGAGACACAGGGAGCAGACAGCATGCACTACCGGACATTCGGCCGGCTGGGCTGGCAGGTCAGTGAGATGGGCTACGGCATGTGGGGCATGGCCGGCTGGACCGGCTCCGATGATGACCAGTCGATGGACGCGCTCCACCGCGCGGTGGAACTGGGCTGCAACTTCTTCGATACCGCCTACGCCTACGGCGAGGGACACAGCGAGCGCCTGCTGGGCGACCTGGTGCGCGCCCACCCAGATCAACGCCTGTTCACGGCCAGCAAGATCCCGCCCAAGAACCGCAAATGGCCGTCGCTCCCCGACTCGAGACTCGACGAGGTATTCCCGGCGGACTACATCCGCGAGTACACCCACCGCAGCCTGGAAAACCTGGGCCTCGACCGGCTGGACCTGATGCAGTTCCACGTCTGGGAGGACGCCTGGGCCGGTGACGAGCGCTGGCAGCGCGCCTGCGACGACCTCAAGCGCGAGGGGGTGGTCGGCGGCTGGGGCGTCAGCGTCAACCGCTGGGAGCCGGACAACGTCCTGGACACCCTGCGCACCGGCCAGATCGACGCCGTGCAGGTGATTTACAACATCTTCGACCAGGCCCCGGAAGATCACCTCTTCCCGCTGGCCGAGGAACTGAACATCGCCATCATCGCCCGTGTGCCCTTCGACGAGGGCAGCCTGACCGGGACGTTGACCAAAGAGTCGCGCTGGCCGGAGGGCGACTGGCGCAACACGTACTTCGTCCCGGAGAACCTCAACGCCACGGTCGACCGGGTGGAAGCCCTGCGCCCGCTGGTCCCGCCCGGCATGAGCCTGCCGGAGCTGGCGCTGCGCTTCATCCTGGCCAACCCGACCGTCAGCACGATCATCCCTGGCATGCGCAAGCCGCGCCATGTGGAGGGCAACATCGCCGCCAGCGACGGGCAGGCCCTCGCCCCGGAATTGATCCGGCAGTTGCGCGCCCACCGCTGGGATCGCAAGCGCACCCGCTGGTCGCAGTAGGCCGCGCGGCAGTCCGGCTCGGTACATTGTGAAAACTGAATTCTTGAACGACAGGGAAGGTTAGGACAATGGCCAGGAAAACGAAGGAGACGCAATCCTCCGAACCGCTGCCTCCGGGCGCGCCGCTCGACCGGCGGACGATGGAGAAGACCATGGCGGACCTGCATCGCCTGATCGAGCAGCAGGAGTTTAGCTCGATCGAGGAAATGCAGGCGTTTATCAGCAATCTGACCGCGGCCGGCCCGCTGCCCAAAGTCGTGCCGGACACCCCGGCCGGCAAGGCGCAGGAACTCATGTATCAGGCCTGGGAGGCCCGCACCCGCAACAAGCGCCTCAAGCTGGCCCGCCAGGCCCTGGAAATCTGGCCGGACTGCGCCGATGCCTACGTGCTGCTGGCCGAAGAGACCGCCAAAACGCCGGAAGAAGCCAGAGTGCTCTTCGAGCAGGGTGTGCAGGCGGGAGAGCGCGCCATTGGCCCGGAAAACTTCAAGGCGTGGGAGGGTCACTTCTGGGGCGTGCTCGAAACGCGGCCGTACATGCGCGCCCTGGAAGGGCTGGCCAGAGCGCTGGCTGCCCTTGGGGAAGACCAGGCCGCCGCGGACCGGTTTCGGGAGATGCTGCGACTCAATCCCAACGATAACCAGGGCGTGCGTTACACCCTGCTGTACGCGTTCCTGGCCGCGGGAGACGATGCCGGGGCGGAACGTCTGTTCAAGCAGTTCAAGGATGATTACAGCGCGTGGTGGCTGTATGGCCGGGCGCTGCTGGAATTCCGCAAGAGTGGCAAGACCAAACGCGCCACGAAATGGCTCAAGGAAGCGATCACGTACAACCTTTTCGTGGTTCTCTACCTGATGGGGGGCAAGCCATTCCCCAAGCACCTGCCGGAGTATTACGGCGTGGGCGACGAAGCGGAGGCGATTTACTACACCATCGACGCCGTCCAGGCCTGGGTTGCCACGCCTGGCGCGTTCGAGTGGTTGATGGATGTCGTGGAAGCCGGGCCAGGCTAGATCGCACAGACCAGGCCCGACCCGGCCCGGCGGGGACTCGTTTCCCCGCCGGGCAATCCTCGCCGGGCAATCCCCGCCGGGCAATCCTCGCCGGGCAATCCTCGCCGGGCAATCCTCGCCGGGCAATCC